>VYCW01000076.1 GCA_009843735.1 Acidimicrobiaceae bacterium
ATGCCGACGGTCAGATAGGTGCGCAGGAACTCCGACACGGGCCGGAAGCTTACCGGCGCGGCAGCCCGCGACGCGTCAGTGAAAGCCCCGGAACATGCCCGCTCGGCCTGTCAGCCGAGAAGCACCACCCGGCGGGCCATCCAGGCCGCGCAAGCCGACAGCAGCACGGCCGGTCCCGAGCGCCACGCCACCACGGCCAGCCGCATCGCGGCTGCGTCCCCGGCGGAAGGCACCGACAGCACATTGATGATCGCGACCACGCCGAGCACGGCCACAGCCAGCGAGATCCAGTAGACGGACTGCCGGAGCCGGGGAACCATGTCCACAGCCGGAGTGGTACACACAATCACAGCCGCGCCCAGCAGCAGGACGCCGGTCATCGTGTTGACGTTGGTGAGGGCGCTGTGTAGGTCATCCCACCACGGGTAGCGCCGATCGATGCCCAGGTAGCGGATGACGGGCGCGACCACATGCAGCAGCGCGGCAGCCAGCAGCACTACGACAAGGATCTCCCGCGCCTCGTCCCAGGCAACCGCCACCGGACGGCGCTCGCGCTCATCCGCCACGGCGCGACGGTACCTGCTGCACGGGACTCTGGGCGCGCCAAGCGGCCGGAAGACCCGGGCCGACCTCGCGGGAGAGGCTGCTAGGCGAGGATCAGCCTCCGACGCCGGCCAGCGCGTCGGGCCGGGAACCGTGGACCGGGATGATCTTGTCGAAGCCGCTGATCTCGAATATCTCCCGGATCGACTCGGACAGCGAGCAGACGGCCATCTTGGCGTTCTGCTTCTGGAGCGTCTTGGCGACCAGTAGGACAACCCTGAGACCGGCGCTGCTGATGTAGGAGATGCCTTCGAAGTCCAGCACCATCCCCGTGTCGTCGGGGCTGATCGCGGCTTCGAGCGCCTCGTGGAATTCGAGGGCATTGGCACCATCGACACGGCCCTCAGCCACTGCGATCAACGCTCCACCCTGCCTCTCAGTGCTGATATTCAATGAACCGCGTCTCCTCGGGAAATAACGAACGGGCCTTTGGCTGACCGTAGCCGCCAACAGCGCGCCATGCTAGCCCGGCGACGCGGTGCGCGCCTACCGACCACTCCAATTCCATCCTGCGCTACGAACTCTTCGACCGCTCCGATTGCCCGACTCAAGCCCGACAATGTTCCACAAACTATGGTTGATCGCTGTTTCGGCGGCCACGACGGGGGGTGCGTTTCGAATGCTGCTTGACGTGTTCCTCCCCATCGGGCTGCTGATCGTCGTGGCCAAGCTCCTAGAGGGCGTGCTCAGCCGCTTCGGCCTCAGCTCGATCATCGCCTTCACGCTGACAGGCGTCCTTCTGGGTCCCGCCACCGGGATCGTCGAGCCGCATCACGACCTCAACCTGTTCCTGGAGATCGGCATCTTCGTGCTGTTCTTCCTGGTGGGGCTGGACGAGATCGACGTTCCGGGCTTCGTGGCCACCATGCGGGGGCGCTACTTCGCGGCAGCCATCATCTCGGTGCTCATATCGCTGGTGGCGGCCCTCACCGTCACATCGGACATCCTCGGAATCGACTTGGGCCTGGGGCTCGACTTCGATGAGGCCCTGGCCCTCGCCGGCATCCTCTCGCTGTCGAGCCTCGGCCTCGCGGCCAAGGTGCTGTCGGACTCCGGAACGCTGCGGCAACCCATCGGACTGAAGATCTTCACCATCGTGATCATCGCGGAGATCGCCTCCCTGCTCGTGGTGGGATTCACGATCGGGGAGCACAGCCACGACCTCAACGTGGCCGCGGTGGCGGCGCTGGTGGGGAAGATCGCCGCCTTCGTGGTGGTGGCGTGGCTGCTGTCGGCCAAGGTGCTGCCGGTCGTGATCGTCTTCCTGCAGCGCGTCCTGAACGTGCCGGAGCTGTCCTTCGGACTGCTGCTGGGAGGTCTGTTCCTGGTGGTCGTGGGAGCCGAGCGCATGGGACTGCACGGCACCATCGGAGCGCTGCTGTTCGGTGCTGCCCTGTCGGGGCTGTCCGAGGGCGTGCGCGAGGACATCATGCCCGGCATGCGAAGCGCCTCGGAGGGCTTCTTCGTGCCGCTGTTCTTCGCATCGGCCGGCCTCCACTTCGATCTGTCCTTCATGAACCTGACCCCGACGACCGCGGCGGCTCTGGTGCTCGTGCCGCTCGTCGGCAAGTTCGCCGGGGCCTTCATCGGCACCTACATCACCCGGATCGACGCCCCGTTCGCGCTGGCCACTGGGCTGATGTCCAAGGGCGTGGCCGAGATCGCCTTCCTGCTGGTGCTGTTCGAGAGCGGCGTGATCACCAAGGACATCTTCTCGCTGCTGGTTCTGACCATGTTCGGATACATCCTGTTCATGCCGGTCATCCTGAACTTCGCGGTCAAGCGGGCGACGGTGTCGGAGCACCCCTCACTCCCCGACGCCGTCGCACGGTCGTTCGCCCGCTACGCGCTGGAGGGCGTCAAGGTCCGCACCGTGATGGACTCGACCCGCGACTATCCGGGCTCCGAGACCTCGGTGGCCGAGTTCATCGACGCTTGGACGGTGCCCAACCAGCACGACTACCTCGTGGTGGACGGCGGCGTTGTCTCGGGGATCGTCACCACGTCCGGACTTCACTCCGTTCGCCGGGGCGCCCACGCCACCGCCACGCTGGGGGCGGTGATGCGGGCCAGCACGCTCAAGGCCCGGCCCGACGATCCGATCCACGATGCGCTGGAGCGGATGACCGCCACCTCGCAGTCGGTGATCCCGGTGACCGACCCGGAGTCAGGACGGTTCCTGGGCTCGGTCACGAGCGCGGACGTGATCCACCTGGCCATGCTGATGGACGAGATCCAGGAGGAGATCCAGCGAATGGAGACCGAGGAGCCCTGAGAACGAGGGCCCGGCTAGCGGTCGATGGCGTAGACCAGCGGGAAGCGCTCGTCGTCGGCCGGGTACTCGCCCGGCACCGCGGTGGTGTCGTCCTGGGTGACGGTGGGATCGCACCCGGGGTGCGGGAACCAGGTCGCGTCGTCGCCCAGCCAGCGGGTCGACAGCGCCACCCGGCGACCGGCGCCGGTGTTGGGCGGCGCGCCGTGGATGATCCAGGCCGAGAAGAAGATGGCGTCTCCCGGCTCCACGTCGAATCCGACGATGTCGTAGGGGCAGCCGGCCAGGTCCCGGGCCGCTTCGATGTCTGGCATCGGATCGCCGTCGAAGTCCTCGGTCCAGCCGCCCTGGCCGTCGAAGGACTCGGGGGCGTAGTAGGCCTCCCAGCGGTGCGATCCCCGCACGAACTCCAGCGAGCTCTCGCTGACCGAGCTTCCGGTGGCGGCCACCCAGGCCGAGACGATCTGCTTCCCTAGAAAGGGCCAGTACGGGATGTCCTGATGCCAGGGGGTGGGCGCGGCCGTGTGGGGCTCCTTGACCAGTAGGTGGTCGAAGTAGAAGCGCATCGTCGACGAGCCGGTCAGGGCCGCGGCCATGGCCGCGATCGGCGACCGGAACACGAAGTCCCGCACAACCGGCTCGTGCTGCCAGCGGTACCGGGTGGTGAAGAGCCGGTCGGTGGCTGCACCCGGGTTGGTGTCGGTCACCCACGGGCCGCCGTCGACCAGTTGACTCTGGGCGTCCTCGAGGATCCGATCGATCCACTCCTCGCCCACCGCGCCGGGCACCTTGACGACGCCGTCGGCGTCGAAGGCAGCCCGTATCTCCGGCGTGATCACTGCCGACATTGTCTCGGACGATGCAGCCACATCAACGCGCCATCGTCACAGCCCGGCCGCGGTGCTGGACAGGGACTCCAGCAGGCCGGGGACGATGCCGGCAACCACGGTGAACAGCACGGCTGCGACGATCACGGCCGCGGCGCCCAGACCCATCGCCGGCGAATCCTCGGCACCGTCGGAGCCGTCGGAGCCCTCGTCGCCGAAGTACATGGCCACCACTACCCGCAGGTAGGCGAAGGCGGCTACCACCGCGCTGACCATGGCCACGATGGCCAGCCAGTACGAACGGGCCTCCACGGCCGCGGAGATCACCGAGAACTTGGCCACGAAGCCCGACGTGAACGGCACGCCGGCCTGAGCCAGCAACAGGATCGTCAGCCCAAGGGCCAGGGCCGGCCTGCGGTTGCCGAGTCCGGCCAGCGCGGCCAGGCCGGTGCGGTCGTCCGCCCGACCCGACAGGACGGCCACCACGGTGAAGCTCCCGACCGCGATCACCGCGTAGGCGGCCAGGTAGAACAGCACCGCGGCCACGCCGGAATCGGAGGCCGCCTGCACGCCGACGAGGATGAAGCCGGCGTGCGAGATCGACGAGTAGGCCAGGATGCGTTTGGCGTCGCTCTGAACTGCGGCCAGCACCGACCCGACCGCCAGCGTTGCGCAGGCGAGGGCGAACATGACCGGCTGCCAGTCGTCGGCCCGCACCCCCAGCGCATCCACGAACACCCGGATGAGCGCCGCGAACCCGGCCGCCTTCACCGCTGAGGCCATCAGGGCAGTCACCGGCGTGGGCGCGCCCACGTACACGTCGGGCGCCCAGGCGTGGAACGGCACCGCGGCCACCTTGAACCCCAGGCCGACAAGCAGCATCGCCAAGCCGGCCAGCAACATCCCGTCGCGCAGCACCAGGAACGTGTCCAGATAGCCGGCGATCCCGTCGAGGCTGGTCGTGCCGGTCGCTCCGTAAACGAGGGCGATCCCGTACAGCAGGAACGCGGTGGAGAAGGCGCCCAGCACGAAGTACTTGAGACCCGCCTCCAGCGACTCGAGCCGGCGCAGGTTGAGGGCGGCCATCACGTAGGCCGCGATGGACATCGTCTCCAGCCCCAGGAACAGCACGATCAGATCGGCGGCCCCGGCCATCACCACCGCCCCAGCCGCGGCCAGCAGGGTCAGCACACAGAGCTCGGCGGAGTCGATGCCCACTCGCTGGCAGTACCGGGGCAGCGTGGGGGCGGCCAGCGCCACCGAGCCGAAGACGACCGCGGCGGTGAACAGGGCCAAGCCGTCCATCACGAGCTGGTCCCCGAATGCGGTGACCTCGCCGTCCCGCTGCCACAGGACCACGACCGCGACGAACCCCGCCGCCACCACCGCGAAGGTCCAGAGTGCGTCGAGCCCGACCGGCAGCAGCCGGCTCGGCACCAGCGAGCGGACCATCAGCAGCACCAGCGCTCCCGCGGCCGGCAGGAGCACCGGCAGCAGCCCCGCCCAGTCGACGGCCGGCGCCACAATGGGCTCGAGCTGGGCCAGCACGGTTCCCATCAGCCGCCGTCCCCGCCGTGGCCGGCCCCGCCGTCCTCGCTGCCGCTCTGGCCTTCAGTGCCGTGGTCGTCGTAGCCGGCGGGCTTGTCCAGGTCGTCGAGACTCACCGGGGGCTGCACATCGGCCGCGGGCTCCGCGAAGCCGGCGACATTGTCCTCGACGTGGGCGATTATCGCGTCCACGGCGGGCTCGACCCGGTCGATCACCGGCTTGGGGTAGACGCCCATGAACACGATGGCGGCCAGGAACGGCACCATCACCAGGCCCTCTCGCCAGCGCATGTCCGGCATCTCGGCGTTGGCCCCGGAAGCCGGTCCGTGGAACACCCTCTGGTAGGCCCACAGCAGGTACACGGCGGCCAGGATCACGCCCGCGGCGGCAACGACCGCCCACCAGCGGTGGGCGTTGAAGGCGCCGAGGAGCACCAGCAGCTCACCGACGAAGCCGTTGAGCCCGGGAAGCCCCACCGAGGACAGCATCACCACCGTGAATACCGCGGCCATCACCGGCGCCGGCTTCTGGAGACCGCCCAGGTCGGAGATCTCGCGTGTGTGGCGGCGCTCGTAGATCATCCCCACCAGCAGGAACAGCGCGCCGGTGGACACCCCGTGGTTGACCATCTGCAGCACGCCGCCGGTGAGGCCCTCGGTGTTGAGCGCGAAGGTGCCGATCACGATGAAGCCGAGGTGAGCCACCGACGAGTACGCCACCAAGCGCTTGAGGTCCCGCTGCATGGCCGCGGCGATGGCGCCGTAGATGATCCCGATCACGCCGAGAGTCACCATCAGCGGCGCGAAGTACACCGATGCCTCCGGGAACAGGTACAGACCGAAGCGCACCAAGCCGTAGGTGCCGAGCTTCAGCATCACCGCGGCCAGGATCACCGAGCCCGCGGTGGGCGCGTTGGTGTGGGCGTCGGGCAGCCATGTGTGCACCGGGAACAGCGGCACCTTCACCGCAAAGGCCAGCGCGAAGGCCAGGAACAGCCAGCGGGCGGTGTTGGTGGCCAGCACCTGGTTCTCGGCGATCCCGACAAGGTCGAAGCTCACCCCGCCGCCGGACGCCGAAGCGTGCAGGAAGGCCAGCGCCACGATCGCCACCAGCATCAGGGCCGAGCCGAACATGGTGAACAGGAAGAACTTCGTGGCCGCGTAGGCCCGGCGACCGTGGCCCCAGCCGCCGATAAGGAAGTACATGGGCACCAGCACGATCTCGAAGAAGACGAAGAACATGATCAGGTCGAGGGCCACGAAAGTGCCCAGGCAACCGGTCTCCAGGATCAGCAGCCAGGCGTAGTAGGGCTTGGGCGAGTGCTCCGGGTCCACGCCGACGATGGCCAGCGGGAACATCAGCGCGGTCATCACCACCAGGAACAGCGACAGCCCGTCCACCCCGACATGCCACGAGACGCCCAGCCCCTCGATCCAGGTGTACCGGTCCGAGAACTGGAACAGGCCCGCGGCACCGGCGTCGAACTCGGTGAGCAGCCACACGGCCAGAGCGGCCGGAAGGACCGACGCCAGCAGCGTCACCGGCTTGAGCAGATCGGAACGCGTGCGCGGCATGGCCAGCAGCACCAGCGCACCGGCGGCGGGAACCAGCACCAACACAGTGAGCACGGCCGGGAAGGAGGCTGAGGCGACCGCGGTCATCTACAGGCTCGCCCGCGACAGGAACCACACCAGCAGCGCCACCGCTCCGACCGCGGTGAGCAGCGCGTAGAAGCGCACGAAGCCCGACTGCACCCGCCGCAGCGCGGTGCCGCCGGCCCGCACCGAGCGGCCCACGCCATCGACCGCCCCGTCGACGACCTTCGAGTCGAAGGCGGCCAGCAGGTCGAAGGCCCGCCGGCCGGGTCCGCCCACGAAGCGGGTCACCGCTTCGTCCACGTAGAACGCCCGAGCAGCAACCGGCCGCTCCACCACGCTGGCCGGCACCCGGCCGCGCAGGTACACCGCGACCGCTCCGGCGATCCCGGCTGCGGCCCCGGCCACCGCGACCAGCGCCAGCAGCCACAGCGCCCCGCCGCCGATCTCAAGGTGGGCCTCGTTGCCGAACAGCGAGGGCTTCAGCCAGGTGCCCAGGAAGTGAAGGTCCTTGGTGAAGGGGAGATTCATCACTCCGGCCACCACTGCCGCCCCCGCCAGAGCCACCAGCGGTGCGGTCATCAGGGGCGAGGGCTCGTGGGGATGCTGCTCGTCGCCGTAACGGGCCTCGCCGTAGAAGGTCATGAACACCAGCCGGCTCATGTAGAAGGCGGTGAGCACCGCGGTGACCAGGCCGACCAGCCACAGCGCCGGGTTGGCATCGAAGGCGTAGGCGAGGATCTCGTCCTTGGACCAGAAGCCCGCGAACGGCGGCACCCCGGCGATGGCCAGCCAGCCGACGATGAACGTGATCGAGGTGATCGGCATGGCGGCCCGCAGCGCCCCATAGCGGCGCATGTCCTGGTCGCCGTCGAGGGCGTGGATCACCGAGCCCGAACCCAGGAACAGCAGCGCCTTGAAGAAGGCGTGGGTGACCATGTGGAAGATGGCGGCCACGTACGCGCCCGTCCCGACAGCCAGCATCATGTAGCCCAACTGGCTGATCGTGGAGTAGGCCAGCACCTTCTTGATGTCGTTCTGGGCCATGGCCGCCCCCGCCGCGAACAGGGCGGTGGCCACCCCGACCCAGGCGATCATGTCCGGAGCCCAGGCGTCGGCCGCGGCGATGAGCGGGTTGACCCGAACCATGAGGTAGACGCCCGCGGTGACCATGGTGGCCGCGTGGATCAGCGCGGAGACCGGGGTGGGACCGGCCATGGCGTCAGGCAGCCAGATGTACAGGGGCAGCTGTGCCGACTTCCCGGCTGCGCCGACGAAGAGCAGGACCACGATGGCGGTGGCGGTGCTCGACGACAGCGACCCGGCGTGGCCGAACAGGTCCAGGTACCGCACCGAGCCCAGAGCACCGAAGGCCCAGAACATGGCCAGCATGAAGCCCCAGTCACCGACCCGGTTGGTGACGAACGCCTTCTTGCCGGCGGCCGCGTTGGCCTCCTCGGTGAACCAGAACGAGATGAGCAGGTAGGAGCAGACGCCCACCCCCTCCCAGCCGAGGAAGGTGAGGGCCAGGTTGTCGCCCAGCACCAGCACCAGCATCGAGAAGGCGAACAGATTGAGGTAGATGAAGAACTTCGAGAAGTCGCGGTCTCCGTGCATGTAGCCGATGGCGTAGAGATGGATGAGCGAGCCCACACCGGTGACGAACAGAGCCATGGTCACCGACAGCGGATCGACAAGAAGGCCGGCGTCCACGGAGAAGTCACCGGCCGGCACCCATTCGAAGAGGGTCACCACGAAGCGGCGATCGGCCGGGTCCCGGGACATGAGGCCGGCGAACACCGCCACCGATGACACGAACGAGCCGGCCATGGCCGCGGTGGCCAACCAGCCGGCGCGGGGCTCGCCGAGGCGGCGTCCCGCGGCGAGCAGCACTGCGAAGCCGGCCAGCGGGAACGCACAGATGAGCCAAGCAGCAGCGCCCATCTCAGCCCTTCAGCATCGACACGTCGTCGGTGGTGGCCCCGGCACGCCGCCGGTTGATGGCCACTACCAGGGCGAGACCGATCACCACTTCAGTGGCCGCCACCACCAGCACGAAGAACACCGCGACCTGGCCGCCCACGTCGTTGAGGCCGGCTCCGAGGGCCACGAAGGTCACGTTGACCGCGTTGAGCATCAGCTCGACGCACATGAACATCACCAGCGGGTTGCGGCGCACCAGCAGCCCGACGGCCCCAATGATGAACAGCGCGGCCGCGAGGGCCAGGTACCAGCCGGTGGTCAGTCCGCTCAGGTCCATGGCTCGCCCGACCCCGTCACCCGCTGCCGGGCCCGGCCGGTGCGGCCCCGTCGGATCGGGCCGCACGGCGGGTCAGCACCACTGCCCCGACCACTGCGATGGTCAGGAGGGCCGCCGTGATCTCCACCGCGAAGGCGAACTCGCCGAACAGCACCCGGCCCATCCGCTCGATGTCGGTGGCCTCGCCGTCGAGAGCCCGCTCGCCGCCGCTTCGCCGGATCCCGCTGAGCACGTCGGCGGTGGTGAGGATCACCGTGCCCAGCACCGCGGCCAGCGCCGCTCCGATTACAGCCGCCAGCGGTCGCTGCCCGAAGATGGGCTCCACCCGCAACTCCTCGGCCTTGTCGACGCCCAGCAGCATGATCACGAACAGGAAGAGGATCACGATGGCCCCGGCGTAGACCACCACCTGCACGGCGGCGAGGAAGTGGGCGTCGTTGAGGATGAACAGGAGGGCCACGCCGACCAGGGTCTGGACCAGGAACAGCGCGGCATGGACCGGGTTGCGGCTGGCCACCACCCCGATGGCGCCGGCAAGCATCAGGACCGCGGCGACCGCGAACACCGCCTCAGCCATCACCCGGCTCCCCTTCGGTCTGAACGTCCCCGCCGGCCGGGGATTCCTCCGCGGCGTCTGCCGGCTCCGCGGGTCGGACGCCGTAGCCGAGCTCGCCCGACCAGGCCACCTCCCCGACGTAGCGGCTGTCCCCCGACGGCGATGTTGCCCGCATCCATCCCGAGGTGAGGGCGTCGTCGCCCTCTCTCCAGTCCTCCCACGGCATCTGCCGGGGGCGGCCGTCGTCGTCCACCAGCAGCTCGTCCTTGGTGTAGACGGCGTCGTCGCGGCTGGTGAACGAGAACTCGAACAGCTTCGACTCGGTGATGGCCTGAGTGGGGCAGGCCTCCACGCACAGATCGCAATGGATGCAGCGCAGGTAGTTGATCTCGTACACGTAGCCGTAGCGCTCGCCCGGCGCGACCGGATCGTCGGGATCGTTGTCGGCGCCGCGCACGTAGATGCAGTCGGCCGGGCACACGCCCGCGCACAGCTCGCAGCCGATGCACTTCTCCATGCCGTCGTCGTAGCGGTTGAGCACGTGGCGACCGTGCAGTCGCTCCGGCTTGGGCCGCTTGACGTCGGAGGGCGAGTCGTCGAAGCCGCCCCGGTAGTCGGTGGTGACCCGGGGCAGGAACAACTGGCGCAGGGTGACGGCGAAACCGTGCAGGTAGCCCATGTCAGGCCCTCTCCTCGACAGGGTCGGAAGGCTCGTCGGCGCGGGCGGCCTCGCGGTCACGGGCACGGCGTCCGCTTCGCACCGCCCGGACCAGCAGAAGGGCCGCTCCGGCGAACACCAGCAGCGAAACGACGGTGACCGCGGCCTCGTTCCAGCCGCGCTCGCGGCCAACCTCCAAGGCGGTGAGGAACAGGAACCAACCCAGCGCCACCGGTATGAGCGCCTTCCATCCAAGGTCCATGAGCTGGTCGTAGCGGAACCGGGGCAGCGTGGCCCGCATCCACACGAAGCAGAACAGCAGCACGAACAGCTTGATGAAGAACCACACCACGCCCCAGGCCCAGGCAAGGCCGAAGCCCCCGATCTCGCTGACCAGCGCGGGGCCGGAGGGACCGCCCAGGAACAACGTGACGATGATGGCCGACATCGTGATCGTGTTCATGAACTCGGCCAGGAAGAACAGCGCGAAGCGGATCGACGAGTACTCGGTGTGGAAGCCGCCCACGAGCTCCTGCTCGGCCTCGACCAGGTCGAACGGCGGGCGGTTGAGCTCCGCGGTCCCCGCGATGGCGAACACTATGAACGGCACCAGGCCGGTGACGATGATGTTCCAGCGCGGGATTATGCCGAAGTAGCCCTCGGCTGCTTGGGCCACCACCATGTCGTGGGTGGACAGGCCCCCGGTGACCAGCACGATGGACGCCACGGCCAGGCCCAGAGCGGCCTCGTAACTCACCATCTGCGCCGAGGCCCGCACCGACCCCAGCAGCGGGTACTTCGATCCCGACGACCAGCCGGCCAGCATCACTCCGTAGACGGCCACCGAGCTCATGGCCAGGAACAGCAGGATGCCCACCGGCGGGTCGGCCACCTGGAGATAGGTGATGCGACCCCACCACTCGACCTCGCCGGCGCGGCTGTTGAAGTCCCCGCCGAGCGGGACGATGGCGAAGGCCAGGAACGCGGGTATGAGCGACAGGTAGGGCGCCAGCTTGAACACGAACCGGTCGGACCGGTCCGGAACTAGGTCCTCCTTGAAGAAGAGCTTGATGCCGTCGGCCATTGTCTGGAGAACGCCGAAGGGACCGGCGATGGTGGGTCCGAAGCGCTGGTGCATCCCTCCCAGGAGCTTGCGCTCGAACCAGATCATCAGCATCACAGCCACGAGCAGGAAGGCGAAGGCAACCACCACCTTGGCCAGGGTCAGCAGGACCTCTACCAGCCCGATGTCGCCGGCCAGCATGGGATCGGCAGCCAGCACGAGGTGGCCGGTCATCGGACTCCACCCGCCCGCCACGAGCGCGTCATCGGGCCTCCACGCTGACCACGGTGACGTCGGTGGCCGCGGCGATCAGCGCGTTGGCGGGCGCGCCCGGTGCCATCCAGTCCACCCTCAGCGAGCCGGGAGGTACGCCGGCATCGGTGGTCAGGGTCGCCTCAATATGACCGAAGTCCGAGACGACCCGCACTGCCGTGCCTACGTCGATGTCGATGCGGTCTGTGTCCGCCGGGTTGATGCGGGCGGTGGCGGCCGGGGCAAGACCCCGGCTCGAGGGGCAGTGGCGCAGCATCACGCCGTCGTCGTACATGGTGCGGGTCGCTACCAGCAGGAAGCCCTCCGGGGGTGGGTCCTCATGCTCGTCCTCCCGGCCGGCGGGTCCTGTCGCAGGCTCCGTCCGGCCGACGGGGCTTCGCCCCATTGTCGGCCGCCCGGACCTGCGCCACCCCCCGGCCTTGCCGGTCGCGCCGGAGGGCGATGCCAGCAGCACGCCTTCCATTGGGTTCTGGGTCAGGGCATCCTCTGTGATCGGGGCATGTGCTTGGGATATCTGGGCTAGTTCGGCTCTGATGGCTTGGGGGGAGTCGAGGTTGCTGGTCGAGCCGGGCTCCAGCCGCTCACACAGGTCCGCCGCGATCATCCAGTCGGCGCGCGCCGTTCCCGGCGGCGTCACCTTGCGGCTCATGACGCTGACCCGGCCCTCGACGTTGGTGAACGTGCCGTCGCACTCGGTGGGGCCCGCGGCGGCCAGAACGACGCGGGCCGCGAGGGAAGCCGAGTCGTTGACGAACAGATCGACGGCCAGGACACAGGCGGCACCTCGAAGGCCCCGGTAGGCCAGGTCGCGGTCGACGAAATCGTTGAGCGGATCGGCGCCCAGCAGCACGAGCACGTCGATGTCTCCGCGTGCGGCTGCCCTGAGGACGCTGGTCGCGTCCAGTCCCAACGAATCAGGCAGCCGGGGCCAGGACCCGGCCAGCAGCGCGCCGTCGCCGGCATCCTCGAGCTGCATCCGGCCCGGAACCAGTCCCGGAGCCAACCCCGCTTCGAGCGCCCCCATCAGGTTGCCTCTGCGCAGCGCAGGCAGGAAGCGCGCCGACGGAAGCCTCGACAGCTCCCCGGCCGCGGCGTCGCCGATGTCGGCCGGCTCGGCCAGCGACATGCGGCCCAGCACCACGACCACCCCGTCGCCGGCCTCCCGCAGGCTCCGGGCCGCCGCTTCGATCTCGGAGCCGTCCCCCGACGTACCGGGCGCGGTGGCCGCATCCACCAGTGCAGCCACCAGCCGGGCGGTCGTGCCCGGGCTAGGACGCAGGGAGTGCGCGGCCAGATGCGACAGGCCGGTGGCGTGCGGAGTGACCTCGATCAGCTTCACGCCGTCGTTGACGATGGCGTGGCGCAGCCGCAGGTACAGCGTCGGCAGCTCCTCCTTGGGATCGGGGCCGACCAGCAGGACCGTGCCCCCGGGGCGGCAGGCATCATCGATCGTGGCCCTCGGCAGGCCGAGAACGAGATCGGGGTCCAGACCGTCGCCGAGCTGGGAGTCGACGTTGTCGGTACCGACCACGCCCTTGGCCAGCTTGGCCCACATGTACTGCGCCTCGTTGGTCATCCTGGCCCCACCCAGCACCGCGACCCGCTCGGGCGAGGTGGCCCCCAGAGCGTCGGCCACCGCCTCGAGAGCCTCCCCCCATCCGGCCTGGCGGAACTCGCGGTTGTCGCCGTCCACCGCGTCCCTGAGCATCGGGGCTGATAGCCGCTCGGGGCTGTTGAGAGCCTCGAATCCGAATCTCTCCTTGTCCGACAGCCAGCCCCAGTTGACGGCATCGGCGTCGGCTCCCAGCACCCGCAGGACCCGGTTGCGGGACGCCTGAACCGCCACCCGCGACCCCAAGCTGTCCACCCAGGCAGTGGACAGCGTCTCGGTCAGGTCCCAGGGACGGGCCTTGAAGCGGTAGGGCGCCGCGGTGAGCGCGCCCACCGGGCATATCTGAACGGTGTTGCCCGAGAAGTACGACGCGAAGGGCTCGTCGGTGAATGTGTTGACCTCGGTGTGGTTGCCGCGGCCCATGAAGTGGATCAGGGCGTCACCGGCCACCTCGTCGGCGAACCGGGTGCAGCGGTCGCACAGGATGCAGCGCTCCCGGTCGAGGAAGACGGTCTCGCTGATGGCGATGGGCTTCGGGAAGTGGCGCTTCTCCTCCACAAAACGGGTCTCGCCCGGGCCGTAGGCCATGGTCTGGTCCTGCAGCGGGCACTCGCCGCCCTTGTCGCAGACGGGGCAGTCGAGCGGGTGGTTGATGAGCAGGAACTCCAGCACGCCGTCCTGGGCCTTCTTGGAGGCATCGGAGTCGGTGGACACCTTCATGCCCTCGCTCACCGGCACCATGCACGACGGCTGCAGCCCGAAGCCGCGCCCGGTGTCCACCTCCACCAGGCACATGCGGCACATGCCCACCGGACTCATGCGGGGGTGGTAGCAGAACCTCGGTATGTAGGTGCCGCTGCGCTCGCAGGCCGCGATCAGCATCTCGCCGGGGCGCGCCTCTACCGCGACGCCGTCCACCGTGATCTCCACAGTCGTTTCGGACTCTGTCGCGGTCACGACGCGGCTCCTACGGGGACCACTTCGATCGGGATGGGGTCGCGGCGGGTGATCTTGGCCTCGTACTCGTGGCGGAAGCGGCGGATGGTCGACACCACCGGCGCCACTGCCGACGGCCCGAGCGGGCAGATCGTGGTCTGGCGGGGCGGGAACGGCACCGCCTCCGCACCGTCGTCGGCGGCGACCGGGTAGGGGCCGGGGCTGATGTTGTCGCCGATGTCGAGCAGCAGGTCGATGTCGGACGGGCGCCCCTCCCCGTCGAGGATGCGCCGCAGGATCTGCTCCAGCCAGGTCGTTCCCTCCCGGCACGGAGTGCACTTGCCGCACGACTCGCGGGCGAAGAACTTCACGACCCGCCACGCCGCCCTCACCGCGTCGGTGGTGTCGTCCATGATCACGATGGCGCCCGATCCCAGCATCGACCCGGCCGCCCCGACTGGGCGGGCCTCCAGCGGCAGGTCCAGGTGGTCCTCGAAGAACCAGGGAGCCGAGCCCCCGCCGGGGATGAACATCTTCAGCTCGTTGCCGTCGCGGATGCCGCGGCAGAAGTTGTCGCCGTAGATCAACTCCCGGAAGGTGGTCACCCCGTGCTCGACCTCGTACACCCCGGGGCGGCGGAGGTGGCCCGACACCGCGAACATCCGCGTCCCCGGCGACGACTCCGAGCCGTGTCCCTTGTAGGCCTCGGAGCCGTTGACCATGAGCCACGGCAGGTTGGCGAGCGTCTCGACGTTGTTGACGATGGTCGGCTGCCCGTACAGGCCTACTGCGGCCGGAAAGTAGGGCGGCTTGAGGCGGGGCATGCCCCTGCGGCCCTCGAGGCTCTCGATCAGCGCGGTCTCCTCGCCCACGATGTAGGCGCCCGCGCCCCACGCCATCACGATGTCCACCGAGAAGTCGCTGCCGCAGACCTGCCGGCCTACGTAGCCGGCCTCGTAGGCGTCGTTGAGGGCGGCCGCGATGCGCTCCTGGGCCAGGGCCATCTCGCCCCTTACGTACAGGAAGCACTGCTGCAGCCCCAGCGCGTAGCAGGCGATGAGGCACCCCTCTATGAGTTGGTGGGGGTCGCGCTCCATGAGCAGGCGGTCCTTGTAGGTACCGGGCTCGCTCTCGTCACCGTTGACCACCAGGTAGTACGGGTGCTTGCCCGGCGGCAGGAAGCCCCACTTGACACCAGCAGGAAAGCCGGCGCCTCCCCTGCCCAGCAGGGTCGCGGCCCGCACCTCGTCGTGCACCGCGGCCGGCGTCATCTCCAGTGCGGCCCTCAGCCCCTCGTAGCCGCCGGTGGCAACCGAGCGCTTCAGGGTGAAGGAGTCCTCGTGGACGAACCGGCTCGTGATGAGCTTCGGCCCGTCGTTGAGCACGTAGCCCGGCGCGTGCTGGAGATAGCCGTCACCGACCGACCGGTCCGGCAGGGGCGCGGGATAGCCGCCGGTCGCGGATGGCGTGCCCATCAGCCGCTCGCTCCGGCTTCGTTGCGGGCCAGCCAGACGGGGGCCTCGCGGGCCTGCTCGGGCGGGACCACCCCGGCCAGGCGCTCGGCCGGTATCGACTGCCGCACCTGGGCCAGGACACCGTGGCCGGCGATGCCGGTCCGGCCGGCGCGCAGGTCCTCGACCAGGCCGTCGAAGTCAGCTGGGGTCACACGGCCGCGATAGCGGTAGTTGACCTGCAGGCACGGGGCCTCGGTGCAGGCCGCGATGCACTCCGCCTCCTCGACTGTGAACATGCCGTCGTCGGTGGTGCCGCCCACCTCCACGTCCAGCGACTCGCAGGCGTGCTCCAGCAGCTCCTCGCCGCCCCACAGCAGGCACGAAATGTTGGTGCAGACGTTCACGAGGTAGGTGCCCACCGGCTCGAAGCGGAACATCTCGTAGAAGCCGGCTGTTCCCTTCACCTCGGCCGGGGTGGCCCCCACCAGTTCTCCGACACGGCGCATGGCCTCGTCGGTGAGGTACCCGTCCTGAGCCTGGGCGAGGTGCAGGAGCGGTATGAGAGCCGATCGGGGCCGGGGGAACCAGCCGATGATCTCGCCGGCCAGCGCCTCGTTGGCAGGACTGAGCGTCACCGGCTCGCCTCGGGCATGGACAGGCGGCGGACGCCGGTGCCGGGACGAATGGGCCTCACCGATCGACCTCCGGCATGGACAGGCGGCGGACGCCGGCGCTCGACTTGCGAGCGAGTAGGGCGAAGCCCGTGCGAGCAAGCGAGTGCCAGTGGCCGGTGCCGGGACGAAGGACGCCGGTGCCGGGACGAACGGGCCTCACCGGTCGACCTCGCCCATGATCGGGTCGACCGAGGAGATGATGGCCACACCGTCGGCGATCAGGCCGTTCTGCATCAGGTGCGGAAGGGTCTGGAGGTTGATGAAGCTCGGGGCCCGCACATGCACCCGGTACGGCACCGAGGTGCCGTCGCTCACTAGGTAGACGCCCAGCTCGCCGCGGGGTGACTCGACCGCGGCGTAGGCCTCGCCGGGCGGCACCTTGAACCCCTCGGTGAAGATCTTGAAATGGTGTATCAGCGCCTCCATCGAGGCGTCGATGCGCGACCGCGGCGGCGGGGTCACCTTCTTGTCCTGGACCCGGTAGTCGCCCGAGGGCATGGCCTCGATGATCTGAGCGACGATGCGCAGCGACTCCCGGATCTCGTTTAGCCGTATGGCGTAGCGGTCGTAGCAGTCGCCGTGAGTGCCCACGATGACGTCGAAATCGACCTGGTCGTAGAACAGGTAGGGCTCGTCGCGCCGCAGGTCCCAGGCCATTCCCGCGCCCCGCAGGATCGGTCCGGTGGCCCCCAGCGCGAGGGCCTCGGCCACACTGATCACGCCAACCCCCTGGAGCCGCTCGCGCCAGATGGGCTGCCCGGTGAGCAGGGTGTCGTACTCCTCGAGGCGGGGCTCGATCAACTCGATCAGCCGGGCCACGTCGGTGCGCCAGTCCGCGGGCAGGTCGGCGGCCACCCCGCCGGGCCGGATGTAGTTGTGGTTCATCCGCAGGCCGGTGACCTTCTCGAAGAAGCGCAGCACCTCCTCGCGCTCGCGCCACCCGTAGATCATCATCGACACCGCGCCCAGGTCCATGCCGTTGGTGGCCATGAACAGCAGGTGCGAGCTGACCCGGTTGAGTTCGCACATCAGCATGCGGATCCACGTGGCCCGCTCGGGCACCTCGATGCCCAGCAGCCGCTCCGTGGCCAGCGAGAAGGCCAGCTCGTTGAACAGCGGCGAGGCGTAGTCCATGCGGGTCACGTTGGTGCCGCCCTGCAGGTACGTGAGATTCTCACCGGTCTTCTCCATGCCGGTGTGGAGGTAGCCGATGACCGGCTTGGAGCGCAGCACGGTCTCGCCGGAGAGCTCCAGCATCAGCCGCAGCACGCCGTGGGTCGACGGGTGGGACGGACCCATGTTGAGGAGCACCAGCTCGTCGTCGCCGGGGTCGTCGGGGTCGCCGCCGATCTCCGCGGCCTCGGCCTCCGACATGCGCAGCACCGCGGAGGGCTCTCTCCGGCTGACCCGGTCAGCGCCTGAAGGGGCGACGCCAGTCGTGCTCATCGCGGTCTGAAGCGTCATCTGACGTTGGAAGCGGCCTTGAACTGGACCGGTATCCGGCCGCTGTCGTAGTCCTTGCGCAGCGGATTGCCCGGCCAGTCCTCCGGCATCAGGATCCGCGACAGGTCCGGGTGCCCCTCGAAGGCGATGCCGAACATGTCGTAGACCTCGCGCTCGAGGCTCTCCGAGCCGGGCCACAGATCGAACAGGGTGGGCAGGGCCGGGTCGTCGGCGGAGACCTGCACCCGCATGCGCAGGCGCTCCAGCCGCGCGTGCGACATCAGGCTGGCCACCACCTCGAACCGCTCCGGCTGCACCCCCTCGGGCAGGCTCCGGTCGGCGCCGTACGTCAGGTAGTCGACTGCGGTGAGGTCGACGAGCTGGTCGAAGCCGTCGGCTCGGGCCGCGGCAGCCACGTCGAGCCATTGGCTCGGTGACGGATGGATCACGGCCTGGCCGCGGGACGGCCGGCCGTCCCCGACCGGGGCCCCGTAGCGCTCAGTCATGCTCGCGGCGGATCGTGGCGGTCGCCGTCTGGCCGTCGATCTGTTGCACCGTGATGCCGGCACCACCGGACTCGCCAGCGGCTCGGCGGGCCAGCAGCTCCCCGGACAGGATCTCTTGGTGGAGCGTGAAGATGGCGTGCATCAGCGTCTCGGGGCCGGGCGGGCAGCCGGGCGCGTACACGTCCACGGGCACCACCTGATCGACACCCTGCACGATGGCGTAGTTGTTGAACATGCCCCCGCTGGAGGCGCAGACCCCCATCGAGATGACCCACTTGGGCTCCATCATCTGGTCGTAGATCTGGCGCAGCACCGGGGCCATCTTCTGGGACACCCGGCCGGCCACGATCATCAGGTCCGCCTGGCGGGGCGAGGCCCGGAACACCTCCATGCCGTAGCGGGCGAGGTCGTAGTGGGCTGCCCCGGTTGCCATCATCTCGATGGCGCAGCAGGCCAGGCCGAAGGTCGCCGGCCAGCAGCTGCGCGCCCGGGACCACTTGACCAGGCTCTCCAGCCTGGCCGTCATGAAGTTGTGCTGGATGCCCTCCAGGCCGCGTTCCCGCAGCTCCTCGATCTGGTTCCCAACCCCCATCAGGTCACCTCCTGCGGTTCCGGGAGGCGACCCTCGAGACCCACCCGGCGCACGGTGCTGCGAGCGGTCCGGGTCTCCGACACCATGGGGTCGGAGACCACGGCTGAGGCCTCAGCGTCGACGGCGGAGCGCCGGTGCCTCGACGCCGGCCCCCATTCGAGTGCCCCCGCTCCGATCAGGTACACGAACGACTCGAACACCGCGAACGTGAACACCAGCAGGGCCACCAGCCCGAACAGCCCGAGCCCCCCACGGGCCACGGCATAGGGGTAGAACAGCACGATCTCCACGTCGAAGACGATGAAGATCATCGCCACCAGGAAGAACCGCACCGGGAAGCGCTCCGGGGTCTCCCGGGAGGGAACGATCCCGCACTCGTAGGGATCCAGCTTGGGAACGGTCGGCCGGCGAGGCGCCAGCAGCCCCGATGCCACGAAGCTCCCGGCCGCGAACAGCGCGGCCAGCAAGAACAGCCCCAGCAGCGGTAGGTACTGGCCGAGCACGGCTCAGAGGCCCCGCAGATTGACGAGCGAACCCGGTCCGTACGGGCGGGGCCGTGGCCCGAGCGGCCCGTGAGCGCAGCGAACAAGAGCGGGAATGACCCCGCCGCACCGCGACACGCTCTCGAGCAATCCGAGCACGGCTCAGGTGCCGGCTGGCGTGCCGGCCTCTCGCTGGCGCCAGGCCAACTTGTCGCGCTCGTGCAGGAACAGGCACAGCGCCACGAAGATGCACAGCGAGCCGAGCGTCACCAGCGCGGGCTTGAGGCGAAGGTTGCCCAGGTCTCGGATCATGATCACCGAGATCACCGGCTTGGACTCGTCGACCACGGGTCGGGGTGGCGGCTGGCCGGGAACGAGCGGCTGATCGATCACCTCCTGGACCTGCACCACGCCGTAGCGGGTGGGATGGGTGATGGTCAGGGCGGTGCGAATCTGGGTCCAGATCCGGTCCCAGCGATTCGGGTTGTCGGGCAGGCCCCGCTTCCCGCCGACGGTGTAGGCGTCTAGCAGCTTGAAATCGTCCTGGGAGACGAACGTCAGGTCCGGGCTCTCCAGCAGCATCGCCACCGCCGATGCCTGCGCTTCGCCCGCCTCGGCGGTGGACAGCAGCTCCCAGCCGCCTAGTGCGATCCGGCCAGTCGCCTCTGCATCCGCGATCAGGCCCGGCGACACCGAGGCCAGCTCCGACAGCGTCGTGGCCTGGTTGCGGGCCAGTTCGTCGGCGACCAGTTCGTCGATCTCGGAGCCGCTGAGCCCCTCGATCTGGTCTGGCGTGAGCGTGTCGCGGGTGACGACACCGAACTCGGCCTGCGCCACGGGGTCGTCGGAGTTGACGACGAGCTCGAACGCGGTCGGGAGCTCGGGGAGGTCGGGCAGCACTCTGGCCTCCTCCAATGCTGCCGCGTCGAGGTCGCCCACGTTGATCTCCTGCAGCTGCCAGGTCGGGGTGTCGCCGGCCCAGCCGATGCCGTAGATCCACCACACCGCGGCCATGATCACCATCCAGCCGAAGAAGCCGGCAGTGGCGACGAGGGTTCCCAGCCGGGTGCCGGTGTTGAGGGCGAGCAGCAGCCAGACCGAGCCCATCAGCACGATCACGCCCGCGAACACTGCCATGAAGCCGCGGATCTCGGGATCCCACGCGAGCCCGGCGATCACATGTTCCATCTCAGAGGTTCCTTTCGAACGCGACGATGGCGTCGATCTGGTCCTGGGTGAGTGTCGCCGGGTAGGTGATCTCCAGGTCGTCGTCGGTGCGGGGCCCGAAGCCGGGCATCTGCCCGTTGCCTCCGGAGCCGCCGCGGCCGTAGGTCTGCCCGATGGTCTGGCCAGCGGAGATGAAGTCGGAGTGCAGGGCCGCGGTCTCGAACTGGTCCAGGGTGCTGCCGCCGGTCAGGTTGGGCCCGAAGAAGCCGCCGCCGACGTTGTAGGACTGCAGGATCGGCCCGGCATGGCCGTCGATGCTGTCATCGCCGTCGGTGGTGGCATCGAACGACCAGCCGTACGTATGGCATCTCGCACAGCTGTAGGTGCCGCCCGCGGCCGCGTTGTTGAACAGGATCTCGCCGTAGGTCCGGTAGAGCTCGCTGCCGGGCGTCTGGCCGGAGGCGAGCAGCTCCAGTCCGGCCCGCCTGATCCCCTCGGGGCTGCCGGCCAGCGACTGGTCGGCGGCCAGGGCCATGGAACGGGCCTCCTCGACGGCTGAGTCCACCGCGCCGAGCCATTCGTCCACGACGGGATCGTCAGCGGCAACCCCTAGATGCTCGGCGATGCCCTCGCGCACCCCGGTGTCGACGATGTCTCGCAGCTCCGACTCGGGAATCTGGATGCGCCTCATGTAGCGGATCAGGTACTCGATCTGCTGCTCGGTGAGGGGGCCGCCGCCGGGGGCGCCCCACGCCGGCATCACGTTGTTGCGGCCGTAGTTGAGCACGTGGCGCACCTCGTCCTCGCTGTGGCGGGACAGCACGGTGTTGAGCGCCGGCGCCGCCCAGGCCACCGTGGCCACGAAGTTGCCCTCGGCGTCGGTGATGGTGACCGGCGCGGAGCCGCCCGTTCCCTCGGCCCCGTGGCACTGCTGGCAGTCGGAGCCCTCGGTGTAGAGTTCGCCGCCGCGGTCGGCGAAGATGCGGTCGGTGTCCTTGATCAGACCGTCGTGGCGCCCGGGTTCGCCCAGCCAGTAGAGGGGCAGCCCCACCCCGATGATGGCCAGCATGGCCAGCCCGGCCAGAAGCGACTTGTCGAGCTTGGGGCCCTCCAGCTCCTCGTCCTCCAGGTAGGGCTTGCGGTTGGCGGCCAGCTCGATCTCGCTGCCGACCTCGTCGCGGGAGGCGCGCGCGTTGAGGATCAGGTACACGACGTACCCGACGAAGACGATGGCCAGGATGACGAACCCGATGGTTCTCTGCGTTGAGGCGGCTAGGAGCATGCGCGGCGACGATTCCTACGGGTCGGATCGAGCGGTCACTAGTGGCCGGTGGCCTGGCCGATGCAGGCCGGCCCCTCGGCTTCCTGGCCGGTGGTGTTGGTGCCGATGGGCGGTCCCTGGATGATGGTGCCGGTGTCGACGGTGAGCGAGCCGTCCGCACCGATCTCCACCGCGAAGCGGTCCATGCCCCGCGGTGCCGGCCCGCCCCGCTTCTCGCCCACCTGGTTGTACTTCGAGCCGTGGCACGGGCACTCGAACCACTGCGAGGTCACGCATTCGGGCACCCGGCAACCGAGATGGGGGCACTTCTGGTACAACGCCACGATGCCGCCGTCGAGCCCCAAGTCGTGGCCCGCGGTCATCCCCGCCAATTCGGGCGCCGAATAGGTGGCAGTCGCCTTCTCCACCGCGCCGTTGGGGTACTCGGTGAGCCACATCCGGCCCTCGGGCTTGTACAGGAACCCCGAGTTGTCGCGGATCTCGGCCAGCAGATCGCTCACCAGGCCCACCTTGATCTTGGAGCCGAAGCCGCTGGCGCCCTGAGGCCACAGGAAGGCGATGCACGCCACACCGAACCCCGACAGGCTCAGGCTCATCAGCATCACGATCGTCCGGTTGAAGAACTGGCGGCGGCTCACGCCGATCGTCTCGGGATCGGGCGGGACGTAGGGCGCGGGCGGTCCACCGCTGTCCGTCGGCGCCGGCGCGCCGCCAGCCCGGGCCGCGGCCGCGGCCTTCTCGACCTCCCGGCCGGTGGGTGGCGCCTCGGCCCGCAGGACCACCGATGACCGGTCCCGGCTGCGGGTCTCGCGCGACAGCATGCCGATGGCGGCGTCCGACTGGCGCCGGCGTACCGCGGCGAGCACCGCCACGATGGCCAGCACAGCCAGCACAGCCACAGCGACATAGATCATCGGTTGCCTCCAAAGGTCATAGCTCGAAGAACAGGCCCGCTTCCCAGGGGAAGACGAAGTTGAAGCCCGGGCCCCTGAAGAAGGAGCCGATGATCACCAGCACTGCCCAGAACATCAGGTGGATGGTCATGAGGCTGATGGCGAACTTGCGGTCCTCAGGCCTCTTGGACGGGTTCTTGTCGATGTAGGGCGCCAGCATCAGGGCCAGCAGCCCGATGCCGGGGATGGTTACGCCCGCCACCATCGGATGGAACATCGTCAGCAGCTCCTGCAGGCCGAGGAAGTACCAGGGGGCCTTGGAAGGGTTGGGCGTCTGGTTGTAGTTGGCCAACTCCAGCAGCGGGGCGTTCACGAAGATCGAGAAGATCAGCGTGAACGCGGTGATGAACAGCGCAGCCACGAACTCCACCACCAGCAGGTGCGGCCACACGTGCACCTTGTCCTGCGGCTTGGATTTCACGTCCTGGATCGAGCCCGACTTGACCACCGTCAGCAGGCGCTGGGTGTGCCCGCCGGGGCCGGTGGCCGGCATCTCCGGCGCGGTCGGCGGGGCGGCTACGGCCACTCCGCCGCCGGCGGCCGAGGCGGCTTCCGGGGCGTCCCCGGACGCCTGGGCGCGGGCGGCCACCGAGCGCTCCAGCAGGTGCGGCGGGATCTTGCTCGCCGCCTGTTGCTGGGCCTCGGAAGCGCCGTCGCCTGAGCCTGCGGCTGCGGGCCCGCCGGCCGCAGCCGCCTTGGCCGCCTCAGCCTTGGCCCGGGCCTCGTCGGCCCGCTTGCGCAGATGCTCGGGGATCTCCACCATCGCCTCTACCCCTACGCCGCGCTTGCCCGCTCTTGTTCGCTGCGCTCACGGGCCGCTCGGGCCACGGCCTCGCTCGGTGCGTTGCGTACGTTCATGAATCGCTCCATTTTCCGCTCGGCCTCTACAGCGGACCCGAGATGCCGCCGTCCTTGCGGACCCGCCAGAAGTGGACGGCCAGGAAGATTACGAGCACGAACGGCAGCATCAGCACGTGCAGCACGTACCAGCGCAGCAGCGTGTCCGTTCCGATCTCGACCCCGCCGAGCAGCACGAACCGCACCTGGTCGCCGAACACGGGGGTGTAGCCCATCATGTTGGTGCCCACGGTCACCGCCCACAGAGCCAACTGGTCCCACGGCAGCAGGTACCCGGTGAACGACAGCAGCAGCGTCAGCTTCAGCAGGATCACGCCGATGACCCAGTTGAACTCCCTGGGCGGCTTGTAGGCCCCGTGGTAGAACACCCGGGCCATGTGCAGGAACACGGTGATCACCATGAGGTGGGCGCCCCACCGGTGCATGTTGCGGACCAGCAGGCCGAAGGTCACCGAGGTCTGAAGGATGTAGATGTCGTCCCAGGCCTGGGCCGCGGTGGGGCGGTA
This sequence comes from Acidimicrobiaceae bacterium, assembly GCA_009843735.1. Taxonomy (GTDB): domain Bacteria; phylum Actinomycetota; class Acidimicrobiia; order Acidimicrobiales; family Aldehydirespiratoraceae; genus Aldehydirespirator. The sequence continues at coordinate 24,121 of VYCW01000076.1, forward strand.
GAAGAACATCAGGAAGATGCCGGTGACGGTCTCGAGGATGAACAGGAAGAAGCTGAGGCCGCCCAGGCACAGGGTGTAGCTCACCTTCACGGCGTGACGCTTCACCTTCACGGGGTGAAGGTGGTACAGCACGCTGTTCATGATCACGTAGGACCGGTTGCGGGGGCTGTCGGTGTAGCCCTTGCGGAAGATCGACCCGGGCCGGAAGATCGAAGTCCAGGCCTGCGAGCCCTGGACCTGGTCGGCCAGGGTGCTCATCTGATCGGCTATGCGCTCCGGAAGCGGCTTCCTGCGCTCTTCTGTGTCGATGGCCATCGGGGTGGGGGATCTCCTATGGGATCGAGTCGTCTGTCCGCTTCAGCCTCTAGGCGAGGCGCATCCCGTAGCCGTAGCCGTGGGAGTTGGTTCGCTGGTGGGGGTCCCCTCCCGGGGGAGGATCGCCCATCTTTCCGAGAATGATTACACCGGTGGGGCAGCGATCCACACACAGCGCGCAGCGGGTGCACACGTCGTCGTCGATGGTGAAGATGACCTTGTCGGCAGGATCGATGCCGGGCAGCTCGGTGCCGACGGCCTCGTCCACCGCGTCGGGCGTGACCATGAAGATGCACTTCCAGGGGCAGATGTCCACGCAGCCCTCGCACATGATGCACTCCGACTGGTCTATGTGGATGAACTGCTTGGGCTTGACGGCCGCCGAGAGCCAGGCCGCGTCCACCTCCTGCAGGACATAGTCGTCCCGGAACTCCGGCATCGGGGGGTTGGCGTCGGTGGTGGTCACGCCTCTGAGCCCTCCCGCACCAGCGGGCGCCCGAAGCTCGAGACCTCGACGGCCTCGGCAGCCTCGGCCTTCTTGCCCCGGTTCTGCCACACCAGGAACATCCAGACGTGGAGGCCCACGCCCACGACGTATATGCCGCTGGCGAGGATGTCCCGGATCACCACGTAGGTGATGGTGAACGGGAAGCTGCCGCCCTGCGCCTGAGCCCTCAGGATGCCCCCGGGTCCCACGAAGAGCTTGTCGGTGCGCCAGTTGAGCTCGTTGTCGGCCCAGGTGAGGAACTGGTGGGGCACCACCCCGTAGACCCAGAACATGGCGAAGAACACGATCATCGACCCGAACATGGCCTCGCCCCATGTGACCGGGGCCCCGACCGGCCTGCGCTGCATGTAGGCGAGGATGGCGCCGATCAGCACGACCGTTACCAGGATGGACAGGGCGAAGGCGACCACCGGTACTCCTCGGCGACGACTATTGACAGCTGGCAGTGTAGTCCCGGCAGGGCGGACCCTCCCCGGACCGGGGTAGGTCTATCACCGCTGCACCGTCGATCCGAACACCGGCCCCGCCTCGATGCCCGGCCGGTACGGACACCGGCGGAGAAGGGACGACTCCGCAACTTCCCCGAGTGGTCGCCCCATCTCCGCCGGATAGAGTTCGAAATAGCTGATACTCAACCTCATATCAAATCCTGGGCTGCTTAATCTGTCGCGTTGACCCGCTCAGCCCCGGAACTTGGAGGCGTAACCGATCCGCATCGCGGGACGGAAGATCAACTCGGTGGCGGCGTACATCGACCCGAGGATCCCGTCCAGCGCGCCCGGAGTCACTTGCATCACCGGCATCGAGCCCGACAGGAAGACGGCGTCCTCGGGGCCGATCTCGAGCTTCAGCCCGGTCAGCCGCCGGTTCCGGCGCAGCAGGTGCTCGTAGAACTGGGCGTGGTTCTCCTCGGGGGCAGGCACCAGGTACGTCTCGTAGTGCAGGGTGCGCTGGCCGAGGGTGAACCAGATAGTCCACACCTCCTTCTCGTCGCCGGTGACCCTCACATACCAGCGCCGTGCGCCCTCCGGGCCGCGCTCCACCGCCGCGATCGCCTCCTTCGAGCCGGCTGCTGCCTCCAGCCATGAGTCGATGAGCCGCTCGGTGGCGTCGAGCTCAAGGTCCGAGACCGGCGCGGCTCCGGTGAGGGGATCCGCGCCGTCCGGCTCAGGGGAGTCTCGGCCGCCCACCGCGCTCAGGCCGTGCAGTCCAGCGGGACCCGCGCCGACAGGTCCTCGAAGATCCTGCGGAGGCGTCCCGCGGTGGCAGTCCACGAATACCGGCCGGCCATCTCGGCGCCGTGGCGGGCCATCGATGATGCCAATGCCGGATCATCGAGAATCGACCGTACCGCTGCGGTGTACAGGGCGGGATCGCGTTCGGCGATCCGGAAGCCGTTGCGGCCGTCGTCCACCAGCGTGCGCAGCCCGCCGACATCGGCCGCGACCACCGGGACGCCGCAGGCCGACGCCTCCAGCGCGACCAGGCCGAAGGACTCCGACCGGCTGGGCACCAGGCACACGTCGGCAGCCCGGTAGTAGGTGGACAGCAGATGGTGAGGTTGCGGGGCGACCATGCCGACGCGCCCGTGGAGGCCGTAGCGGTGTACCGCGTCGTGGAGGCGCCGCAGTTCGCGCTCGCCGTCGGGACCCGATGCGCCGCCCACCACCAGCAGCCGGGCGTCGCGATGGCTGGTGCCCAGCCCGGCGAGGGTGTCCACCGCCACGCTGAGACCCTTCAGGGGCTGGATGCGGCCCACGAACAGCAGCACCGGCTCGTCTCCCAGCCCCAGAGCGGCCCGGGCCCCGCGCCGGGACCCGGCTGAGAAGAAGGCCGGGTCCACCCCCGGTGAGACCACGTCGATGCGCTGGGGGTCGGCGCCGTAGAGCTTGGACAGCTGCTGAACCTCGGCCACAGAGTTGGCGGTGATCACGTCGGAGCACGCGATCACCTCGGCCTCCGCCTCGATCCGGCGCTGAGGCTCGGGGTCGCCCGTGGTGGCCTTCACCCGGGCCAGGGTGTGGAACGTGGACACCAGCGGAAGGTCGAGTTCGTGCTTGAGCCGGTGTCCGGCCACGCCCGAAAGCCAGTAGTTGGCGTGCAGCACATCGGCCGGGTTCTCCTGCATCCGAGCGGCCACCCCCTCCGCGAACTCATCGACCGACCCGGCCAGCGACTCCTTGGGCAGCTCGGGCGGGCCCGCATCGATATGGACGACCCGGAATCCGGGCTCCACGTCCACAACAGCGGGCCCGTCGCTGTGGCGCCTGACGAAGACGGTGGCGTCGATCCCGGCCTGGGCCATCGACGACACCAACTCGCGCACGTAGACGTTCATCCCGCCCGCGTCGCCGCGGCCCGGCAGCACCAGCGGTGAGGTGTGGAGCGACAGGACAGCGACGCGGCTCACGGACGGTCGAGGATAATGCGGGCTCCGGTTGTTCAGCCGCCGGAGACGGGAGGCAGCACCGCGATCTCGTCGTCGTCGCCCACCGGCATGTTGGGCGCGGTCGGCTCGCCGTTGCACCAGACCTGACATGTCTCGAGCAGTCCGGCGAAGTCATGTCCGTAACGGCCGCATGCCTCCTCGAGCACCTCACGCACGGTGGCGCCGGGAACGGTGTCACGGCCCTTCCCGGCAGCCTCGCGCGCCGATGCGAACAGCCGTAGATGAGCCACGGCGACATGGTAGCGGTGACCCCGCGCCCGGCGCGGCTGAGAGGCCGATCGGCCAGGCGGGCATCCGCGGCCAGGGTGCTCTGCCCGGTTACGGTCACCTGCGATCATGGTCAATCTTCTTGTCGTTCGCCACGCCGAGTCGGTGTGGAATCTCGAGGGCCGCTGGCAGGGTCAGGCGGACCCCCCGCTCTCGGAACCCGGCGCCGCCCAGACCCGGCTCGCGGCCACCAACATCGACGGCGTCGGCTGCATCGTGTCCAGCGACCTTCGCCGGGCCAGTGCGACCGCCGAGATCATCGCCGAGACTCTGGGCGTTGAGCCCGTGATCATCGATACGGGGTGGCGCGAGCGCGACATCGGCCGGTGGCAGGGACTGACCACGGCCCAGATCGAGAGCCAGTATCCCGGTGCGCTGGCTGCGGGCGACTACCCGCCGGGCTGGGAGAGCAACGAGTCGCTGCTCGACAGAGTGTTGGCGGCGATCCACCGGACCGCGGCCAGAGTGGTATCGGGCGATGTGTTGGTTGTGTCACATGCTGGGGTTATCTATACACTTGAAGGGCATTTCGGTTGCGGTTTCGACCGCATCGGGAACCTCGGGGGCCGCCGCCTGCTCGTTCAGTCGGGCGAGGTGCGCTTGCGGGAGCGAATCGCGCTCACCAGTGACGGTGAGTGCCTCAGACCCGCGGCAACCAAGGAGCGACAATGAACACAGGCGGCAGGCCGGCTGCCGACTTCGACGGTGGGGATCACCAGAACCTTCCCCCCGTTCGGGTGATCCGCAGCTCGAGGCGAAAGGAATCGGTGTCGGCACGGATGTCCGACGGCGTACTGGTGGTGCGCATCCCCGACTTCTTCACGAAGGACGAGGAGCACGCCATGGTCAGCAAGGTGCTGGACCGGTTCGAGGAGAAGTGGCGCTGCGGTCATGTGCCGCTGGAGCCGAGGGCCCGGGAACTGGCGGCCCGATTCGGCCTCCCCGAGCCCCGCTCGATCCGGTGGTCCTCCCGCCAGCGCCTGCGCTGGGGATCCTGTTCGGCCACCAGCGGCGACATACGGATCTCGAGCCGGCTGGCCGGTGCGCCACCCTGGGTGCTCGACCATGTCATCGTCCACGAGCTTGCCCATCTAGTGGTGGCCGACCACTCACCCGAGTTCCACGCCCTCGTGAACCGCAACCCCAACGCGGAGAGGGCTGAGGGCTACCTGCTGGCGCTCAGCGACATCGGCTCCAGGCCGCAGTCCTCAGAGCAGGCCCTCGCCAGCTAACGGCCCACGCGGAGGGGCTAGCCGTCCGGACTAGCCGGTTCCTGCTCGTCGCCGTGCCGCTGCTCGTCATCGGGCGCCGGCGCCCGGGGTGAGTCGAGTCCAGCGGCCAGCGCTTCGGCGGCATCGAGGTCCCCGGAGTCAAGCGCGGCCAGAGCCTCGTCGACGTTGTCCAGATCCTGCTCGATGCCCTGGAGCGACGCCTCGTCCTGCGTAGCGGCGTGCTCGGAGGGAAGAGGCTCGCCGGCGTCGGTCACGGGCCAAGGGTAACTCGCGCCCGCTCCAAGAGGCCGAGCGGGCAAGCGAGCGGATCCGGCTCATACGGGCGAGGCCGTGGCCCGAGCGGCCCGTGAGCGAAGCGAACAAGAGCGGGAACCGCCACGCGCGATCTGCGAGACTTGGCGCCATGCCCCAGAACGTGCTCGGTGATGAGCTTCAGCCCTGTTCCTTCGATCCGCTCACCGGCTGGTTCAGAGACGGCTGCTGCAACACCGACTCGGGCGACTACGGGGTCCACACCGTCTGCGCGGTCATGACCGCCGAATTCCTCGCGTTCTCCAAGGCGGCCGGCAACGACCTCTCCACACCGCAGCCCGCCATCGGCTTCGACGGGCTAGCCCCCGGGGACCACTGGTGCCTGTGCGCGCCCCGCTGGACCGAGGCCCTGGAAGCCGGCGCGGCCCCCGAGGTCGTGTTGGAGGCGACCCACGCCCGCACCCTGGAGTGGGCTGATCTCGGCGACCTGAAGGCCCACCGCTTCACCGGCGACCCAGCCTGATTGCCCCGGGCCCGAGCGGCCCGTGAGCAAAGCGAACAGGAGCGGGATTGCAGGCCGGCTCCTAGCTGACTGCGGGGGTCTCCTCGATGGTCACCGAGTGGATAGTCACGTCCCGCGAGGGAGCACCGCCGAGTGATCCACCCGGCTCGTGAAGGGCGATGATCGACCGGGCCACCTCCAGTCCCGCCTCGTCGGTCTGGCCGAAGACCACGTAGACGCCCTGCGAGTCCAGCAACGAGGCGTTGGGGCCGGTGGTGAGGAAGAACTGCGCGCCGGCCGCGTCACGTCCGGCCGACCGGGCCATGACGAGCTGACCGGGCTGGTAGCGGTAGGGCCCGGTGAGCCGGCCCGTGTCCGGGTCCTCGTCGAAGGCAGGCTCGTCCGGGATGGTGTATCCCGGCCCGGGGTCCGAGGCGCTGTTGGTGTGCGGCGAACCGCCCTGGATGATGTCGATGGACGGGTCGGTGCGGAACAGCCGAGTGCCGTCGTAATAGCCCCAGCGGGCCAGGGTGACGAAATTGTTGACCGTCAGCGGGGTGTCCTCGGCGGTCAACTCGAAGCGCATCTCGCCCTCGCTGGTGTCAAGAACGGCCACGTAGCCGGCCTCGGGATCGATGCACATCCGCTGGGGGCCATCGAAGTCGATGGTTCGCGGGCTTGATCCGTCGTCCGCCGGGCATCCTCCGTCCGGCTGGGCGCTCTCGGGGTCGGGCACCGGGTCGACCTCGGCGGGGTCGGTGGCAGTGTCGGCGGCCACCGGCTCAGGGGCGGTGACCGGCTCGGAGCTGTCACGCTGCAGGTAGCCGATCACCGCGACGGCCGCCCCCACCACCACGACGGCGAGGCCGATCCTCTTGATGCGCCGGTTGGTGGTGTACTTCTTGGCCGCGGTTTCGTCGGCGACGATGCGTTGCATGCGGTTCTGGCGTTGTCGCTCCCGCTTCGGTGTGCTCATCAGCTAAATGACCGACACCAGCCCCACCAGCAGCGAGGCCACCATCATCACTGCCACCACGACCGCGACCAACGCGATCAGCCGGCGCTTGCGGTCCCGCCGGGATCCGCGCCGCGGCACTCCGGCCGGTGGCCGGGCTTCAGCGTGCTGCCGGCGCTTGCGGACCTCGTTCTGGGAGGGCACGGCCCAACCCTACATCGGCACCCCGTCGGCGCCGCCCGGACCCGCTCCTATGGCTCCGCCTGCCGGCTCGGCAAGAGTCCGGGTCCCCCATTCAAGGATCCGGTCGCCTACCTTGGTGCGATGGCGACTCGATGTCGGAGCGCGCCTTGGGGGTGGTTGCGGCGCCTCGGCACGGCGGGATGGGTTCTCGCCGCGGTCGCGGCCGCGTCAGCCTGCGCGGGCACCGGCGATGGCCCGTTGGTGAGCGACGAGACTCCTGACGAGGCCACCGCGGCCACGACATCCTCATCGGCGCCGGAGGACCCGGCCTCACAGGCGCCGACCACCTCCGAGGGGCCACCTCCGTCCGAGGGGACGGTCGAGATCGGCGACACCCGTTACCAGTTCACGGTCACATGCCAGGAGCTGGGAGCGGGCGACGTGCGCGTCGAGGGAACAGGAGAGGACCCCGACTCGGACGGTACCGTCGAGTTGTACCTGCTGGCGTTCCTCGTCGACCCCTACGTCGGTCTGCGCCTCGCGGACGGGACGCTCTTCGAGCCCTCGCTGGAGAGCCCGCTGGACCTGTACGTCCAGGATGACGTGATCCGTGCCTCCGCTATCCGCTTCGTGCGGGACTTGGATCTTGAGACGGGCACGGCCACCGATGTCGGATTCGGTGAGCTCGAGATCCACTGCTACGAGTATTCGAGAGAGGCGCCCGAATGAGCTTCCGGCAGGGGGCAGCCGCCTCCTAGCCGCTCTCGCAGCCGGTGTCGAGCATCACCTGGGGTAGGCGCCCCGACTTGAAGGCCCGCACCGCCCCCTCCGAGACGTTGAAGACCACCCGGTAGTTCCGGTCGCCCGGGTCGCTGGGAACGAAGACGAGGTCGACGGTCCCGTCGACCCGCACCTGCCGCTCGATCGAATCGCCGAAGAGGTCGGTGACCATGGTCTCGGGCGATCCCACGCCCACGCCGGACCGGGTGGTGATGGGCCCTCCGTTGATGTCGACCCGCTCGATCGTGCCCTGGTGCACAAGGAAGACGATGCCCTCGGGGGCGTCGTGGGGCACCACGTGGTAGCAGGATCCCGTCGGACCGGCCGGCACGAGCACGGTTCCGGCCGCTTCCTGGGCCTCTGCCGCCGTCATGCCGAAGTGCACCGTGTCGAGACCCACGGTCGACACGGTCGACCCGTTGCTCAGCGTCGGCGGGCCGTATTGATCCGGGTTGTCGGGCGGAACGGTCGTGATCGTGGTGGTAGTGGCCGCAACGGTGGTGGTTGGCCCGGTCGTCGTGGTGGTCGCGGCCAGAGTCGTGGTGGTCTCGTCGGCGGTCGCGGCGCTTGGCTCAGGGGCGTCCTCGGTGCCGCTGCCGGTGGCGCCATCGCCGGTCGCGGCTGGCTCGCTGGGTTCCGTGGCCGTGGCCGGTTCTTCGGTGTTGTCGGTGGAGCCTTCCGTCGTGCCGTCCTCCTCAGAGTCACGTCCGAGCCACCAGATGAGCCCGCCGACGACCAGGATGACCAAAGCCACCGCGATCAGGATCGCCGACCATCTGGGGCTGCGTCGCTCGGCCGCGCCGGGCCAGAACGGGCCTTGATCCCTGGGCAGCTCCTGGGGCTCCGGGTTCCACTCCACGGTCATGGAGGCTACCAACAACCCCTGTCGGTCAGTTATGCACGGCTGAGTGGCTCACCCTGGAACCGACCACCTCAGAGACCATGGCCACGGTCCCTGCTCGGGTCGACTCGGTGGGCCGCCCGGGGCTCGAACCCGGCACCTTGAGATTAAAAGTCTCCTGCTCTACCCGATGAGCTAGCGGCCCGCTTCCATTGTGGCAGCCGCCCTGACCAACGGCGCGCCGGCTACCGCTCTTGTTCGCTGCGCTCGGCGACCGCTCGGCCGCTAGGTCCAGGTCCTAGGTCTAGGTCCCTGCGGTCGGCCGGGCCGGCAAGGTCACCGGACCGCCGCCTTGACGGGCTTCGACCGTGCCGCCCAGCAGGGTCCAGTCCTCGGGCCGCGACGAGGACGCCAACTCCGGAGGCGAGGCCGTCGACTGCACGGCCGCGCCCGACTCCAGTGCCATGAACAGGGCCGACTCACCGACCATGCCGCGGAGGCGGCGGCGACGGTCCCTGGGCCAGTTCTCCCAACCCGCGGCCACCACGATCCCGCCGTAGAGACCCAGGCCGACGGTGAGCGCACCGCCGCGGTCGTCCACCATCGAAGCGCAGACTGCGGCCGCGGTCGCTCCGGACCAGACCACATCGGCGCCGCGGCGGTGAGCTTCCACGATGGCATCCAGCAGAGGGGTGGCCTTGGCTGCGCCCACGAAGTGAGCGGGGGACCCGTCCAGCACGAGCACGCCGTCGCAGTCGGCGATCGGCGCGAACACGGCCGGGTCCAGCGAGTCGGACCGGCGCACGGCCTTCACCACGGCGTGCTCCACCGAGAGTTCACCGGCCCAGGCGCCGATCCGGGACTCCACCGCGTCGGGCCGTCGGTACGCGGCGGCCAGCGTCACCACCGCGACCAGGCCGCAGCCGTCCAGTGCCCGGCCAGCCGCGGTGCTTGCGTCCAGCTCGCGGCCCCCGGCCAGAACCACCCGAGTCATGTCCGGACGGGTGTCTCGCGCCGAGCGCGGATCTCTACGTAGCGCCGCCACCGCGCCGGCGCCGACACCAGTTCGCGGCGGTGGAGGTCAGCAACGGTGAAGCCGCCGGCGCGCAGGGCCGACACCACGTCGCGCCCGGCTTGGTCCGGGCTCGGCCGCCGGCGGCGGCGCCCGGTGTTGCCCGACCCCGACGGCTCGATCATGAGGATCCATCCGTCGTCGGCCAGCAGCAGCTCCAGAGCGGCCACAAAGTCGTCGAGGTCGGCCACTTCGGGGGTGCGCATGAACGACAGGATCGTGTCGTAGCGGGCGCGGCGCGAGCACTCTGCCCGCACGGTCTCCTCCACGCCGCCGGCGGCAAGTTCGAGCACGCGGCCCGCCGCGGAGGCCGCCACCGCCCGCCAGCGCCCGCCGAGAGCGTCGAGTACCGCCGGCGGCACCGGACCGCCGTTCGGGCCCTGTCCGGCGGCGATCACCATCTCTTCAACCTACTCTTTCAGGGGTGCCCGCCGACGCGGGGCGCTCGCCCCTCCCTGGACTCCGAGCCGGCGAGCGCGAGGGGCGCCACGGCCAGTCCGATGGGCTGCCGGCGTGCCGATGGACGTTCCCGCACCCCTCGGCCGGCGACGAGGCCGGGCTGGTGGCCGTGGGCGCGGACCTGGAGCCGCCCACACTGATCGCGGCCTACAGCCGCGGGCTGTTCCCGATGCCGCTGAGACCCGGCGGGCGTATCGGCTGGTGGTCGCCGCCCGAGCGGGGCGTCCTGGAGCCGGAGCGGCTGATCGTCCGTCGATCGCTGCGACAGGCCTGCCGCCGCTACGAGATCACGGTCGACACCGCCTTCGCCGAGGTCGTGGAGGGATGCGCGGACCCGGCACGGCCCCATGGCTGGATCGACGAGCAGATGCGGACCGCCTATGTGCGACTGCACCGGGAGGGCTTCGCTCACAGCGTCGAGGCGTGGAGCGGCGGTGAGCTGGCCGGCGGGCTGTACGGGGTGGCCCTCGGAGGGCTGTTCGCCGGAGAGTCGATGTTCTTCCGGTCCAGGGACGCCTCGAAGGCGGCACTGGTGGCCCTCGCCGCCGGCCTCCGGGACGGGCGGCCGAGACTGATCGACGTCCAGTGGGCCACGCCGCACCTGCGCTCGCTGGGCGTGAGCGCGATCCCCCGCCAGGACTACCTGCAGCGTCTACGAGAGCTGCTCGCCTCCCCGCCCCCTGCGCTGTTCGGGTGATCTCTCAGGCCCAGCCGCCGTAGCTCTCGCGCGTCCGCCAGGGACGGCCCGCGTAGCGCCAGCGGGGCGAGGGTGGCGGCATGGCCGCCGCCCCGAGACGGGGCCAGAGCTCGGACTGCAGGGCCTCGACGGCTGCGACGATGGCGGACCGCTCCGCATCGGTCGGCTCTGGAGTGATCGACACGATCTGGAACCCTTCCGCCGCGGTCACAGCGGGACGTTTCCGTGCTTGCGCTCGGGGATCTCCTCGCGCTTCGACTCCAGCATCTGCAGTCCGGCCACGATCTTGCGGCGAGTCTGCGACGGCTCGATCACCTCGTCCACGAAGCCCCGCTCGGCCGCGATGTAGGGATTGGCCAGACGCTGCGTGTAGTCGTCCACCAGCTCGTCGCGGCGGGCGGTGGGATCGACGGCGTCGGCCAGCTCGCGCCGGTAGATGATCTCCACCGCGCCCTGGGGCCCCATGACCGCTATCTCCGCAGAGGGCCAGGCGAACGAGAGGTCCGAGCCGACGCCCTTGGAGTCCATCACCACGTAGGCGCCCCCGTAGGCCTTGCGGGTGATTATCGAGATGCGGGGCACCGCGGCCTCGCAGTAGGCGTACAGCAGCTTGGCGCCGTGGCGGATGATGCCGCCGTGCTCCTGGTCGACCCCGGGCAGGAAGCCGGGCACGTCCACGAAGGTCACCAGCGGGATGTTGAAGGCGTCGCATGTGCGCACGAAACGGGCTGCCTTCTCGGCCGACTCGATGTCGAGCACCCCGGCCAGCACCATGGGCTGGTTGCCGACCACGCCGACGGAGCGGCCGTCGACCCGGGCGAAGCCGCACACGATGCTGCGGGCCCAGGAGGCGTGGTACTCGAGGAAGTCGCCGTCGTCGACCACTTCGGCAATCACGTCCTTCATGTCGTAGGGGACGTTGGGGCTGTCGGGCAGCAGCGTGTCGAGCGCCAGGCACTCCCGGTCGGGATCGTCGGCCGACTTGTACCTCGGCGGCTGCTCGAGGTTGTTGGACGGCAGGAACGACAGCAACGTCTTGACCTCGTCGAGCACGTCATGCTCGTCGGCGCCGACGAAGGTGGCCACCCCCGACTTGGTGCTGTGGCTGGTGGCCCCGCCGAGGTCCTCGAGGGTCACCGCCTCACCGGTGACGGTCCTCACCACGTCGGGACCGGTGATGAACATGTGGGACTTCTCGCGGACCATGAAGATGAAGTCGGTCATGGCCGGGCTGTAGACGGCGCCGCCGGCGCACGGCCCGAGGATCACGCTGATCTGCGGGATGACTCCGGACGCCTGCACGTTGCGGTAGAAGATCCCGCCGTACCCGTCGAGGGACACCACGCCCTCCTGGATGCGGGCCCCGGCGCCGTCGTTGAGCCCGATCATGGGAGCACCGACCGATGTGGCCAGGTCCATCACCTTGTGGAGCTTCTCGGCGAACACCTCGCCCAGCGCGCCGCCCATCACGGTGAAGTCCTGGGCGAACACGAACACCTTGCGGCCGTCGATGGTGCCCCAGCCGGTGATCACGCCGTCCGTGTAGGGACGGTCGTCGAGTCCGGCGTCGTGGGCGCGGTGCCGGGCCAGCATGTCGAGCTCGTGGAACGATCCGGGGTCGAGCAGGTACTCGAGCCGCTCCCGGGCCAGCAGCTTGCCCTTGTCGTGCTGGCGCTTCACCGCCCGCTCGGGACCGGCCGCGAGCGCCTCGGACTTCCGGGTCCTCAGATCCTCGAGCTTGTCGTGCATGGGCGTATCAGCCACGACCCCGAAGGCTACCGGCGGCTCGGCACGGGCCGGGAGCCTCACCTACCCTGTGCTGCCGTGGCTGCCGGCGCTCCCTACCTGGAACCCGGCAGGATCGGTTCGCTGACGCTCAAGAACCGGCTGGTCAGAGCGTCGACCTCCGAGACGATGGCCGCGCCCGACGGCGCCGGAACGCCGGCACTGGCCAACCTCTATGGCACGCTGGCCGCCGGCGGCGCCGGGCTGCTCCTCACGGGCCACATCTATGTGGAGCCCCGCGGCCAGGCCAGCGCCAACCAGCCCGGCCTCTACGACGACCGCCTCGTCGAGTCGATGGTCCAGGTCACTGAGGCAGTGCACGCCCGCGGGGGCCGGATCTTCGCCGAGATCGGACACGCCGGCAGCCAGACGATGCTGCCCGAGGTCGGGCCGATCGCTCCGTCGCCGACAGCCAACGAGATGTACGGGCTGCAGCCCCGCGAGGCGACGCCGGAGGACATCACCGACGTGATCGCCGCGTTCGGGCACGCGGCCCGGCGGGCCCGGGAAGCCGGTTTCGACGGCGTTCACATCCACGGCGGCAACGGCTACCTGATCTCAGAGTTCTCCTCTCCGATCACCAACGTGCGCACCGACGGATGGGGTGGCGACGCCGAGCGCCGCGGCCGGTTCGTGCTGGCCGTGTACGACGCGGTGCGCCGCGCGGTGGGCGACGACTATTGCGTGACGGCCCGCATCGGGATCGGCGATTCCATACCGGGCGGCCTTGAGGCCTCCGAGAGCGTGGAGCGGGTGGGTCTGCTGGCCGAGCGTGGGCTGGACGCGGTGGAGGTGTCCTACGGGATCATGAAGAGCTATCTCGAGAACATCCGCACCTACGTCGCGGTCGGCGCGGCCCAGGCGGCCAGGAACGGGCTCGTGCAGCGGCTCGTCAAGCCGGAGGGGCCCGAGGCCTACTACCGCCACTTCGCTAGAGCCGTGAAGGAGGCGGTGGACATCCCGGTGATCCTCGTAGGGGGGATCCGGACGACCCAGACGATGGCCGACGTGATCAGCTCGGGAGATGCCGACTTCCTCGCCATGTCACGGCCGTTCATCCGCGAGCCCGATCTGGTCAACAAGCTGGCCGCAGGGCGGACCGGCACCGTCGAGTGCGTGTCCTGCAACATGTGCCTCGTCCACGACGGGTTCGATCCGCTCCGCTGCTGGCGCACCAGCCCCGCCGCGGTGGCCGCCCACGTCTACACCCACCACATCCGCGGCCGCCTCCCCAGGAGGTTCCGTTCGGAGCGGGACTGACGCAGCGGCGCACGTCATTAGCCTCTCAGCGTGACGCAGGACTCGAACGACTTCGGGGGAGCTCCGTCGGCCCGCACCAGGGTTCGGCGGGGGGCGCCCCGGGCCCGGTACGGCCATGACGACGTGCTCGGCATCCTTGACGCCGGGCTGATCGCGCATGTGGGGGTGACCACCGAGGACGGGCCGCTGGTGCTCCCCATGGCCTACGGGCGCGACGACGACCGGCTCTACCTGCACGGCGCGGCCGCCAACCACCTCCTCAACACCGGCGAGGGCCATGAGGTCTGCGTCACCGTCACCCATCTCGACGGGCTGGTGATGGCCCGCACGCCGTTCCACAACTCGATGAACTATCGGTCGGTGGTGGTCCGGGGCCGGGCTACCAGGATCCTCGACGAGCCGCGCCGGCTCTACGCCCTCAAGCTGGTCACCGACCACGTGGTGGCCCACTGGGACTCCGTCCGGCCGCCGTCGCCGCCGGATCTGCGCAAGACGATGGTGCTGGAGCTTCCGCTGGCCGAGGCGTCGGCCAAGGTCCGGGCCGGCGACCCCGTCGACGAGCCCGACGACATCGCCGGCCCCTGGTGGGCCGGGGTGGTGCCGATCACCACCCGCTTCGAGGCACCGATCACCTCCGCGGACCTAACCAGCGGCGCGGAGACCCCGCCGGCGATAGCCGCCCTGGAGGACCTAACCCCCGACGAGCGCCCGGCCTCGGAGCCCGATCTGAGTTGATCAGGCTCGACGTTAGGTCTCCTCGCACACGACGTCGCGGTGGCCGTACTCCTCGCTGTGGACATACTCGCACCCTTCAGGTGCGCAAGTATTCGCGCCCGCGTTGGCGTACTCGTGTGGGTTGGCATCGAGGTCGGCCCGAAACTCTTCACACCCCGACAAGGAGGGCTCGTACACCTCCGAGGTGGCGTAGTCGTCGTCGCCCTCTAGCAGGTCTTCGTCGATGATGGCGTCGGGCGGCGGGGCCTCCACGCTGATGTCGGCGTCGTAGTCGTAGAACTCGATGTTGATCAGGCTCGACGGGATCTCCGGGCCGGCATCGCCGCCCGCGAGACTGGCGAACATCGACGCCAGGTCGAACGACAGGCGCCGGATCAAGCTCTCGTCGTCGATCCACACCTCCACCTCGAAGTCTGCGTCGAGGAAGCCGAAGATCTGGTCCAGCCCCTCCGCGAACGGGTCCGAGGCAGTGTCGTCGAAGGCGCCCCCGCCGGTGGCGTCCTCGTCATCGGGCTCCATGCCCATGGCCTCCCCGGCCAGGTCGAGCAGAGACACCAGGAAGCGCACTCTGGTGGTCTCGACCCCTCGCACGTCCTCGCGCCCGACGATCTCCGCTTCGCGGCCGGCCTCGACGAAGGTACCGGTGTCGCCCAGCGGGTCGCAGTCCTCGAAGGGCTCATCGATCGCCTGGGGAAAGATGCACATCACCCCGCCGGCCGACTGCATCGGCGCCATCAGCGGGTCGCCGATGGGCCCTGGCACGAACCAGGCCTCGTCGACACCCAGTTCCGCCAGCGTCTCTCCGGTGGCCGGTGGCCTCACGTAGGCCACGCCGTCCACGTACCGCATCTCGGCCTCGGCGCCGCCCGGGAACTCGGGGTCCATGCCGGGGGGAATCTCGATCACCGCCGCGAGATCGCCGTCGGCGTCGGACTCGAAGCTCGTGGAGAACGCGAGGCCCGGAGCGAACTCGATGGTCGCCTCGCCGCGGACCGATCGCCCTTCGAGGTCCGTCGTTGCCGAGGCCAGCAGGGCCCCGGCATCGGCCGGCGCCGCGCCCGCACCGTCACCGGCCGGTGCGGCCTCGTCAGGGTCGACGGATTCCGCCGGGGCCGCGGTGCTGGTGGTCACGTCGCCGCTCGTTTCGGCGCCGGTTGTGTCGGCCGGTTCTTCCGGTGCGGCTGACGTCGCGGGATCCGGTTCGGCCGCGACCGTCGTCTCCGGATCGTCGACACTGCCGGTCGTGGAGGCGTCTCCGCAGGCCGCGGCCAGCAGGGCCACCGCCAGCACCACTGTCCCGACAACTCGTGTCCGCAACATCGCTGCCTCCCGGAGGGCGTCGCCCGCCAGCAACCTCCTGTGCCGGCGGGCCGCGCTCACTTCTGCTGACGATACAGACCGATCCATGGCCGCCACCGGCTCCAGGATTTCGCCCGGAGTCAACCGGCCGGACTCGGCGGGTGCGGCGCGTTCACGTGGACCGTGATGATCTCGAGTTCGTGGTACTGCTGGTGGAGCACGGACGTCGCGTAGTGCTGTAGCAGCCGCAGCGAGACGTCGCGCTCGACCGGCCTGTCCGTGGTCGGCTCGTCGAGCACGGCCAGCCGGTCCTCGATGTTCTCTCCCCGGGCCGCGGCCACGAACTCGAGCACGGCCCGCCCGTCCTGCTTGCTGGCGG
>VYCW01000019.1 GCA_009843735.1 Acidimicrobiaceae bacterium
GGCCCTGCTGTCGGGCGGGGCCGAGGAGGTCGTGTAGATCTCGGTGGTCCTGGCGGCGGTGGCCGGGTGCGGGATCCCGTGCCAGGGATTCGCGATGCAGCAGCTGTCGGCGGACCGTCCGCTGGTGACCGCGGTGGCCACCGTGATGGCCACGGGGTCGGTGGTGATGCTGCCCACCGCGCTGGGTTCGTGGACCGACGCCTTCGACTCGGTGGAGTCGACTTCGACGGTGCTCTACCTGGGGCTGGTCACGATCACGCTTGCCCACTCGCTGTGGGGGGCGGGCCTCAAGCGCCTCAGCCTGAGCGTGGCGGTGGTGGTGGGGATGCTGGAGCCGGCGGTGGCGTCCACGCTGGCCATGACCGTGCTGTCGGAGCCGGCCACTCTGGCCCTGTTCGTCGGGATCCTGCTGGTGATCGCCGGGGTGGCGGTCACGTCGCTGAGTAAGACCGCCGCCCGCCGGGTCTAGCAGCCGAGCGGATCCGGGCCACACCGGCACAGCCACAACCCGAACAGGCAGGCGCAGCGAATCCGGGCGTGGGCAGCTAGGCGTTAGCCGGGTGCGTGGCGTGGACTACCCGGTATGGGGGTGTTGTGCCGGCTTGGCTCTCGGCTAGGACTTCGACGGTGCCGAACGTCGAGGCGATCCGGTCGCGGAGGTCGACCGCCGAGGCGGTCACCGCGATCAGCTCGCCGCCGGGGCGCAGCACGTTGGCGGACTCGTCGATCAGGCGGGCCAGGGTCGACTTCGGGACGTGGGTGGGGAGGTGGCTGAGCACGGCGTCGAAGCGCTGGTCGGCCAGCGCCGAGGTCCCGTCGCTGAGGTGGGCCTCGCACCGCTCCCCTACTCCGTTGAGCCTGGCATTGGTGCGGGCCGCACTCACCGCGGCCGGGTCGATGTCAGCCATCGCCACCCGGACCTGCGGCCACCGTGAGGCCACCGCGATCCCGATGGCGCCGTAGCCGCATCCCAGGTCGAGGACTTCGTGCCAGTTGTGGTCGGGGGGCAGGGCCTCGATCAGGAGCCGGGTGCCGTCGTCGATGCGGCTCTTGGAGAACAGCCCGGCGCCGGTGGTGAAGCGCAGGTCGCACCCGAGCAGGTTGGCCTCGACGGTCGGCGCGACCGCGGTGGCATCGGCGGTGGCCCGCACGTCCGGGCCTCGCACGGCCCGCAGGACCACGGCCGAGCGGCTGCGCTGGGCCACTTCGGCGGCACCGAACATGCCCTCGAGGGTGTTGAGCTGGCGAGCCGACCCCAACCTGCGGGCGGTCACCACCAGCAGCACGGCCCCCTCACGCAGGTGGTAGGCCAGCTCGAGCAGCTCGGCCGCGATCCGAGCCTGGCCGACATGCGAGGCGACCTCCATCACCGCCAAGTCAGCCCCGACAACCGATCCAGCCCCGGGCGCCAGGTCAGCATCGGCCATCGGTGCGGCCCCGAGAACCGGTCCAGCCCCAGCCGGGCCGGAAGTCTCGGCGAGGTCGGCGAGGTCGAGGACGGTCGCCTCGGGCAGGAGGCCGGCCAGCCGCTGCCGGGTGCTGGCCGCCACCCCGTGCACGATCACCGTGCGCGTCCCAGCGGGCACGAGCGGTGCGAGGTCAACGAACGCCTGGGACATCAGCAACCGCCGCGATCCTATCGCTCCCAGGATGTCGCACCGGAGCCCCGAGCGTGCCCGGTAGCCCGACCTCCAGGCCAGACCGGAGGTTAGAGCATTACAATGCATGACGTTGCATCATGTTCATGATGCGGTTACTGTGGGTGAATGGAGACAGTCACGCTCTTGGATCTGGGCCCCATACTGGCCGCGGTCCTGGGGCCGATGCTGTTGTTCGTGGCCGCCTCGATGAGGTACCAGCACGTCGACAGCGCCAAGACACGCGAGCTGATCGTGACAGCCTTCGAGAGGGCCCGCAAGGACAGCCGGGAACTGATCAACGAAGCCAAGAAGGAGAACCTGGAACTGCACAGACAGAACCGGGAGCTGATCAGGCAGAACCGCGACCTGGTCGAGAAGGTCAGAACTGAGAACCGTGAGCAGATCGAGAGCGCCTACAACAGGACGCGGGAGGAGATGAGCACGCTGATCACGCGGAACCACGATCTGATCATGCGTAACCACGATCTGATCATGAACAACAGCGAAGGGCTCTCAGACGTGCGCGAGCGGCTCGGCCGAATCGAGGGTCACCTGAGGATCGTGCCTCCGCCCGAGCACGAGAGCGACAACGGCGACGACGCCGCCAGAGCCGCCTGAGGTTCGATCCAACCTCCGGCCCCGGGGCTCCGGATACGGCCGGGATCGATGGTTATCCTGCGGTCATGGACCTGCAATCGCCGCTGCGCCAGGAACTGCTCAAGATCATCAAGGAGCTCGGCTACCGCCGGCTCGACGAGCCGATCAGGCTGGCGTCGGGGGCGTTGTCGTCGGACTTCATCGACGGCAAGGAGGCCCTGGCCGAGTGGCGCCATCTGCGCCTGGCCTGCGAGGCCATCGTCGAGACCGTCACCGACGCCGGCCACCGCTTCGACGCCGTCGGCGGGCTCACGATGGGCGCCGACGCCCTGGCCGTGGGCATCGCCGCGGTGAGCGACTGCCGCTGGTTCTTCGTGCGCAAGGAGGCCAAGCAGCGGGGCACCCGGCGATGGGTGGAGGGCGCCCAGATCGGCCCCGGCGACCGGATCCTGCTGGTGGACGACGTGGTGACCACCGGCGGGTCGATCTTCAAGGCGCTCGACATCGTCGATGAGACCGGCGCCGAGACGGTGGCCGCGGTCACGCTGGTGGACCGCACCGGCCTGGCAGGACCCGAGTTCGAGCAGCGGGGCATCGGCTACTACCCGATGATCACCTACGAGTCGCTCGGGATCGAGCCGGTCGTGCCGGTCGCAGCAGCCGCAGCCAAGACCGCCAGCTAGTCTCCCGCCCGGGAGGGGCATGGCTCTCGGGAGCACCAACCGTCGATCGGCTTGCCGGACCAGGGCCACGACCCGCGGCTTGGCGGTCGCCCTGGTCGCCGCCGCAGCGACATTGGGCCTCGCGACCACCGCGACAGCCCAGAGCGGGTTCACCGACACCGCCAGCTCCATCCACCGCGCCGACATCGAGACGCTGACAGCAAAGGGGCTGTTCGAGGGCACCGAGTGCGCCGACGAGCAGTTCTGCCCCAACAAGCCCGCCAAGCGCTGGGCGGTGGCGGTGTGGCTGGTGCGGGCCCTCGACGGCGGCGACCCTCCCCCGCTCGACGAATCGAGGTTCACCGATGTGGACGACGAATGGTGGCTGCCCCACGTCGAGCGCCTGGCGCAGTTGGGGGTCACGGCCGGCTGCCGGACCGAGCCGCGGGCTTCGTTCAGGACCTGGTGCGCCGAGACCGGCGTGCGCCGCGAGGTCGCCGAGGCCGCGCTGGCCCACACCGCCGGGGCCGTGGAGCGCGCCTACCAGCGGTCCGACCTGCTGGCCGCCCGCCGGGCGCTCATGGATGACTGGGCCAGAGTGCTCGTCTCGGCGATACCCCGCTCGAGACGGCACGACACCACCCCCCAGCTCGCCATTATGAGGGACAAATCAAGGGCAAGAGGCCCATCGACGAGGCAGTGAATGGCCCTTACCCTCGTTTAATAGTACATACTATTCGCGCACGGGTTGGGCACTGCTCGCCGTGAGCGCCTTGGTCGCTTCGCTCTTCGCGGTCGGGGCCAGCCCCGCGGCCGCAATCGACGACAAGTCGAAGGCGGATCACGCCACGTCTGACATGGCGTGTGTGGGTGAGGCGCTTGATGACCAAGGGTTCACCGACTTGGGCACCCTTGATGCGGCCGTGTCGAAGATCAACTGCATGGCCTACTACCGGATCACTGCCGGCAGGACGGCTGACACGTTCGACCCGAACAGCGACGTGACCCGCAGCGAGATGGCGCTGTTCCTGTATGCGGCCGCCAGCCGCGCCGGCATCGACTTGATGGACGGCGACATGTCGGCTGACTTCGGCGACATCGCCGAGTTGGGCGAGAACCGCCAGAACGCCATCAAGGCCCTGGCGCGCAACGGCATCATGGCCGGCCGCGGCGACATGGCTTTCGAGCCGGGTGCCGACATCACCCGCGCTGAGATGGCGATGGCGCTCGTCAGCTTGGTCGACCACGCGTCCGCTGTGGTTACCAAGGCCAAGTCCGGGGCCAACAAGGGCCTGTTTGTGCTCGGCTCCGCGCCCGGCACACTGCCCAACGACAGCTTCACCGATGTCATACGCACGCAGCCCCTGCATGTCAACAACGCCATCAGCGCGGCCTACGAGTTGGGCATCACTTCGGGCAAGTCGCTTGATGTGTTCGACCCCGACGGCACGGTACCGCGCCGCGACATGGCGACGTTCATCATCAACGCGCTGAACCACACCAACCTGCGCCCGGCGGGTCTGACCGCTCAGAGGTCGGGCACGACGATCACCGTGTCGGTGCGCGACGCCAACTTCGCGCCGGTGCCCAACGCCCACATCGACGCGTTCAGCGCCGCCACGGCCGGGGCAAGCGGGGCCTTCAAGGCCGACGGCACCTGCCGCAGCAGTCGCACCAGCCTGGTCGACGGCGGAACGGCGTGTCAGATCGACGGCGCCGATCCGATCACCCAGTCCGACGGCAACACCACCCTCGCAGCTGTCACCGACGTGGGCGAGGGTCGGACCGTTTGGTTGTGGACCGGCGATTTCGGCGACAAGTACGGCAGCGGCACCGACAGCATCACCGTGGATGTTCCCAAGGGTGCCTCTGGCCCGGTCACGGCCACGTCGGTCGACTTCAGCAACGACCTCAACAAGAAGCCCGACAAGAGCGACGTCGACAGGGTCCACTTCGGTGCGACCGTGACAGTCACGCTCCAGCTCCAGGGCGCCAACGACGTGAACGCCCCGGCGCCCACCGGCAACCCGGTGAAGTACCAGGTGGTTAGAGAGCACCGCTCAATTGCTGCCACCGTCACTGCTGTCGACGGCACCGACAGGGCTACCGCGTTCAGCGGCGGAGGGCTGCTCAAGTCGGACCCCGCTGAGGTGCTGACGATAGGCCCCGACGGTTCTGCGACCTTCACACTCACCGCGTCCGACTCCGATGCCAACAATCGGGGCCAGAGGACCATAGTGCGGGCCATGGTGACCCCGGTGACCCAGGGCCAGGTCGGAACTGCTCCTGCCATCACCGGAACCGAGGGCACCATGTACTTCGTCTTCTCCGACGAAGCTCCGGCAGTGACGTCGGTGTCGATCGCAACCGGCGGACCCCAGAGCGCGCCCGCCTCCGGCAGCGTGGGCACCGCGGTCACCGTGTCGGTCGCCGACCAGTTCGGCAACCCCGTCCACGGAGCGGAGGTCGCGCTGTTCAGCAACGACGAGACCGGCACCGGCGACACGGTTGGTTCCTCCATCCCCCGGAATGCGGCCGGCGATGGACCGAGGGAGTATTCGACGCTGCGCAGCGGCAGCGTGCGGATCGGCTACACCTACACCGGCAGCGCCTCACAGGAGAGCCTGGTGGCCATCTGGGACGGCTATGTGGCCGCAACCACCGATGCCGACGGCAACGCTGTTGCCGCAGTCGGCACCGAAGGCTACGGCAACGCTCCGATTGCCGCCGACGGAACGGTGACTTGCCAGGACTCCGGCGCGGCCGGCGCTGACGTGTGCAGCACCTCGACGAAGGTCAACTGGGTGAGGCCCGTCCCGTCCGGTAACTCGACCGCCGCGAGGACCATCCTCAGCATCGACGCCGACGACGGTCAGATCATCGTCAGCAACCATGCCACCGATACAATCCCGAACTCGATCAACTACGACTCGAACGACTACTTCCTCATCGACGACACCGATGACGACACTGACAACTTCGTGCCGAAGGGGATCGATGACTTCGTGAAGGCGGTGACTAAGGGTCTGGCCGACAACGCCAAGGCGGTAGCCGGAGGCGGGTCGGCAGACACGATCACGTTGACATGGACCGGGTATGTCGCTGACGACGCGTCGACCATCACCCAGTTCACGCTGGATCTCGACTGATCCCTAGGCAGCTAGAAGGGTACGGAGCCGGGGTTCCCCGAGCCTCGGCTCCACCCCTCCTCTCTAGTACCACCAACCCCGAGGAGGCCCCGGCAGAAATGCCGGGGCCTCCTCGCGTCTTCGTTGTGCTGTTGGCCGGTGGGCTAAAACCGGCTGGTGGAGCAACGCCAGTGTGTTTCGCTAATCGTTGAGCCTAGTTGATGCTTTCAGATCCCTTAAGGTACAGTTGTTGCTGCCGTCGCTAGCCGCGGTCATGGCTCGCCTCAAGCAGTCCCCGCCGCGGAATGGAGGCAGCAGCGCAATGGACACCAGTACATTCGACTTCGACACCTTGACTCTGGTGGTGACGATCGTGGGCTCGATGCTCACCCTCGTCATCCTGATGCACCGGCAGTTCAACCACTTCGACAAGAAGTTCGACAGGAAGCTCGACGATCTCAACACCAAGGTTGGGAGGCTAGAGACAACGATCGCCCCGATCGACTCCCGCTTCGACGGCATCGACTCCCGCTTCGACGGCATCG
>VYCW01000121.1 GCA_009843735.1 Acidimicrobiaceae bacterium
CGCTGCGCTCACGGGCCGCTCGGGCCACGGCCCCGCCCCGTATGGGCCGGGTCGCTCGTCTATCCGCGGGGCCTCTCAGCCCGTATGAGCCGGTCTCGCTTGCCTTCTCGCCCGGCCGCCTGGTCGTGCCGCCCGGAAATGCTGTCGCACTTCGTCGATCTGTGTCTATGATCCGCCCACATCCCCCGGCCGCGACCCCTCAGCAGTAGAGATGACCGACAAACACCCTCTTGACGACGCCGATCTCGACTTCGGCGACGGGGAGGAATTCGAAGCCGAACTGGATGAGGACTTCGGCGACGACGAGGACTTCGCCGACGGGGAGGACTTCACCGGCGACGAGGAGGACTTCACCGGCGACGAGGACGGCATCGGCGATGACGACGATGAAGCCGAGTTGGAGGAGGAGGACGAGGACGACGAGGACGACGACGTCCCGATGCCGGCAGAGGACGACGACGACGAGGAGGTTCACCCCAGCGACGTCGAGGCCGACCTGGAGGAGATCCTCCGGGACCGTATCGCGGCAAGTGACGACGACGAGGAGGACGAGGAGGAGGAGGCCCCCGGCCAGACCAAGGCGGCCGCGTCGGTGGCGCCGCAGCGTTCGGACGAATGGACCTGCAACCAGTGCTTTCTCATCGTGAGCGTGTCCCAGTTCGGATCGCGGGCCAATCCGGTGTGCCCGTCGGGCGAGGAGCCCTGCGAGTCCATCGAGAGGATCCAGGATGACCTCGATAGACGAGGGGGCTAGGCGGGCCGCCGACTCCGACCTCGCGGCGGTCACCGAGCTGGCGGCCACCGCAGCTGCCGAGTTGGCTCCCCGCCGCGGCGGCTACGTGTGGGCCCGTCTGGAGGCGCGAACCGAGCCGCTGGAGCAGAGCCTGGATCGTGACCATCGGTCGGACGACGCGCTGGTGGTGGCCGGCACGATCGACGGGGCGGTCGTCGGCTACGGGGTGATCCGTCTAGTCGAGCTCCACGACGGGGCCGTGCTGGGGCGCGTCACCGACATCTATGTGATGCCCGAGGCTCGGGGCGTCGGGGTGGGGGAGGCGATGATGGGTGAGCTGATGGACTGGGCCCGGCAGCGCTCCTGCATCGGGGTCGACAGCCTGGCGCTGCCCGGTGACCGGGAAACGAAGAACTTCTTCGAGACCCACGGTCTGGTCGCACGGGCCATAACCGTGCACCGCTCGCTTACAGACACCGCCAACACTCGTCGATGATCGCTGGCGTGGAGGTCGCGGTGGGCGCGATCGTTCGCCGCGCCGACGAACTGCTGCTCGTGAAGCGCGGCCGCCCGCCGGGCGCGGGGGAGTGGTCCGTGCCGGGAGGACGGGTCGAGCCCGGCGAGATGCTGATGGAGGCCGTGACCCGCGAGCTGCAGGAGGAGACCGGTCTGAACGGGGTCTGTGGCCGGCTGGTGGGCTGGGTGGAGCGCATCGGGGACGACCGGCACTTTGTGATCCTGGACTTCGAGGCGACGGTGACCGGCGACCTGACCCCCTGCGCCGGGAGCGACGCCTCCGAGGCCCGGTGGTGGCCCGTAACCGAGGTCGCCGGGTTGCGGCTAGTGGACGGGCTGGCCGAGTTCCTGCACGACCACGGGGTGATCCCGACGATCGTCTGAAGCCGAACCGGTGCTCGGCCTCTAGCGGCCCTTCCAGACCGGGGGCCGCTTCTCGATGAAGGCGCGAGGGCCCTCGGCGAAGTCCTCGGTGCTGCGCAGGCCCATTTGGGCCCTACCGGCTGCGGTGATCGACTCCTCGTCGGTCTGGGTGAAGCTCTCCAACACCAGCCTGCGGGACTCCCGCACCGCGAGCGGGCCGTTCGCATTGACACGGTCCGCCAGGCGCCGGGCGGCGTCGAAGGCCTGACCGGGCTCGCACAGCTCGTTGATGAGACCCAGGTCCAGGGCCCGCTCGGCGCTGATCGGGTCCCCGGTGAGGACCATCTCCATGGCGATGGCCAGGGGAATGGTGCGGGGCAGCCGCACGAGGCCGCCGGCCGCGGCGATCAGCGACCGCTTCACCTCGGGAAGGCCGAACCGGGCCGCGGTCGACGCCACCCGCAGATCGCAGGTGAGCGCAATCTCGGTTCCGCCGGCCAGGGCCGGACCGTCGATGGCCGCGATCATCGGCTTCGTCCGGGAGCGCAGCACGATCCCGCCGAAGCCGCCCCTGGCCGTGGACAACTCCCGGAACCGTCCCTCCGCGATGGCCTTCAGATCGGCACCGGCTGAGAACACCGGCCCGGTGTGGGTGAGGATCCCCAACCACAGCGAGTCGTCGGCCTCGAGCCGGTCGATCGCGGCCTCGAGCCCGCTGGAGATGGCGCCGTTGACCGCGTTGCGGGCCTCGGGGCGGTTCATGGTGATGACGGCGACGTTGCCGTCAGCGGTGAAGTCGATCATTGAGACTCTTCGGCCGCGGCGTCGCCGTCGGCCGCGGGCTTCGGCGGGGGAGGGGGAGGGCGCAGTCTCGGCTGCGCAGCCGGCGCGGGTTCGATGCCGAAGAGAGCTGCAATCTGGGGAACCCGGTCCGCTAGCCGGCGGATGGTGGCCACCAGGTCGTCGCTGGGCCTCTCGGGAATGCCTTCGGGAACGACCTGTGTGCGGACGGGGGAGACCGCCACCGAGTCCACCACCGTGGCCCAGCGCTGCTGGTTGGCGGTCGGGTTCAGGTCGGCGGCGGCCAGGTTGGCGAGGCGCTCGGCCATGTCGGGCGGCAGCGGCGAGCCGGGCTTGACCGGCCGGGAGCTGATGCGCAGCGCCCTCACGGTGCGGCCCTCGCCGATGGTGCCGGCCAACTCGTCCAGCCACTTGCGGTGGTCCACCTCCAGGCGCTGGGTCAGCCCGGTTCGAAGGCTCTCGGCCAGGGCCCTGGTCTCGTCGTCGCGGGCGGCCCGGTCGGCTGCCGCGATCACCGAGCGGATGTCCCGCAGGTCGATCTTGGCGATGCCAGCGAGGGCGGCGTCGGCCCGGTCATGCCACTCGGCGGCCTTCATGACGGGCGCGAGCTGCTCTGCCAGCGCCAGGATGGGCTCCGACTTGATCTGGGGGAGCTTCTCTTGGGCGGCCTTGGCGTTCATGCGGTCGATCGAGCGGCGCACGCCGGGCACCCCGCCCTTGAGCACCTCGCGAGCCAGAGGCCTCTGCTCCTCCGGGAGCGCCTCGAGCGCCGCCTGGCGATGGACCCGCTTGGCCTTGAGGCCGGGCGTCCTTGGTCGCGGAGCCCTGGCGGGGCGCTTGCCCTCCTTGGACCGGGGCCCCCTCGAGGAGCGCTGCTCGTCGCCGCGCCGGTCGCGCCTGCCGTCTCGCCGGTCGTCGCGACCCGAATTGGAGTCGCGGTCGCGCCTGTCGCCGCGACCGTCGCGGTCGCGGCGGGGCTTGCGGCCCTCGCCGCCCTTCCGGTCGCCGTCGCCGTCGCGTTCCCTGCGGCGCGAGTCGCGCTCGGAGCGATCTCTGCGGTCGCGGCCCTTGCGTCCCTCGCCCTGGTCGCGGCCGCGTCGCCGCCCGCCCGGGGAGTGCCCGTCGCCGTCCGGAAAGCCCCGGTCGCCGCGACTTCGACGCCCGGAACGCGACACCAGGGCGGTGGTCACGGGCGGCCCGGCGCTATCTCCGATCAACTCGAGGAGTCCTGTGGGCTCCGCGCGGGCACGGGGGGCTGCCAGGGCAGTGATCTCCAGGCCGTCGAGTCCGCCGTCCACCTCGGCCTTCAGCACCGAGCCGACCGCGGCCGCGTCGGGAACCAGGTCGCCCGAGACCTCGCCCTTGGGCTGACGTGCGCCGGCGGCCCTCCACGTCCAGGAGCCATCGTCTCGGCGGCTGGTGAGTTCGATCTCGAGTCGTCGGGGCACGGCCCACAAAGCTACACGCCGTGGCTTCGCTTGCTCAGGCCGTCGTCACGACCGCCGGAAATACACATTATGTAAAGTAAAGGGGATCTGGTAATGCTGAGAGGTCATTCGGGGTCAAGCGGCCGGTCCGCCCGGCTGCTCAGCCCTGGGCGTGCGACACCGGACCGGGACCGTCGAGCATCCAGCCGGCTGAGGCTCCGATTGCTTTGCGCACGAACCGCCCGGCCGCGCTCACCGCAGCCCGCAGATCCCGGCCGAGGGCCAGGTTGGCCGCCAGCGCGGCCGAGAACGTGCAGCCGCTGCCCCGCACGTTGTCGGTCGCTATCCGGGTGTTCCGGACGATCCAGGCGTCGCCCGACGCGGTGATCACCGCGTCGTCGGGATCGCCGTCGAAGGCGCCGCCGGTCACCACCACAACGTTCGCACCGAGGCTCCGGAACGTCGGGGCGCAGTCCAGCACCGCCTCGGCACTCGGCAGCGACGTGCCTGCCAGCAGCTCGGCCTCGCCCCGGTTCGGGGTGATTGCCCGAGCCAGTGGGAACAAGCGCCGGCGGTAGGCGTCCTCGACGTCGTCGGACACGAAGCGGGTTCCCCGGCCGTCGACCATCACCGGATCGACTACCGGGGCGGGAAGAACGCCCCGCTCGATCCTGTCGGCGACCAACTCCACGATCTCCTGGCGGCGCAACAGCCCGGTCTTGGCTCCATCCACCCCGAGATGGTCGGCGGTGGCGTCGATCTGGGCGGCCACCAGGCTCGCCTGAACCGGATCGGAGGCCGTGACCGCGGTCAGGGACTGCGCGGTCACCGCTGTGAGCGCGCTGGCACCATGCACGCCGAGAGCCGAAAACGTGGCCAGGTCGGCCTGCACGCCTGCTCCCCCCAACGGGTCCGAAGCGGCTATCGTGAGCAGCACCGGCGGCATGGTCGACACCACGGCCCTAGATGGTGCCACACCGCCACCTCGCCGCACCGCCACCGCTATCGGGTCGCCGGATCGTCACCGTGCCGCTCCCACCAGTCCCCTACCTGGAAGACCCGACGCATGGAATCGACTCGCGGCAAGCTGCTGGTGGCCGCCCCGAGCCTGGCTGATCCGAACTTCCGGCTGACGGTGCTGCTGATGCTTGAGCACGGAGCCGAGGGCGCGCTGGGCGTGGTGCTCAATCGGCCGAGCGAGTTGACCGTCAAGGGAGCCATCGATGAGTGGCAGACCGCGGTGAGCGAGCCCCGCGTGGTATTCGTCGGGGGGCCTGTCAGCCAGTCCTCGGTGATCGCGCTGGCGTCGGTGGCCCTCGACGATGCCGACGACCACTGGTCGCAGGTCGTGGGCCGGATCGGCACCATCGATCTGGAGAAGAACCCGAGCGACATCGGCGGGCTGGACCAGGTGCGCATCTTCGCCGGCTATGCGGCGTGGGCTCCTGGCCAGCTTGAGGGCGAGCTGGAGGAGAATGCCTGGTTCGTGCTCGAGCATGACGGTTCCGACCCGTTCGCGGAGGCTCCCGAGGAGCTGTGGTGGGAGGTCATGGCCCGCCAGGACGGGGAGTTGAACCGGCTCCGGCTGTACCCTCGGAACCCGACCAACAACTAGCCCGACGCCTACCCGCTCGACCTCTGGGGGCTGATCCTGTCGATGATCTGCTGGATCTCGCCGCTGATCACCTCCACCACCCAGCTAGAGCCTGTCCGGTTGAGGTGCACCCCGTCCTGCTGGCGCACGAGCACCGGCCTGCCCTCGGGGTCGTCGGGCGGTGCGACCGCGTCGCGGTAGGGCTCGTCGCCGCCGAACATGTCCCAGATGTCGATCATGGAGACGAAGTCCCGTTTCGTCACCTCGGCCGCCGCAAGCTGGTTCATGAGCGCGTAGCCCTCCCGGAAGTCGTCGCGGCGGGTCGGGGGCAGGCCGACCCAGATCACCTGCCGGTGAGGAGCCTTCAGGACGTCGAAGAGGACGCCCAGGCGCCGGGACCACTCGGCGTTCCATTCGTCGCTCCGCCGGTCGAGGAGGTCGCCGCGCTCCGATGTCATGGACTGCCAGTCGTTGCTGCCCAGGGTGGTCACCACCAGCTCGGGGTTGTAGGTCGCTGCGATCGCGAAGAGGTGGACCGGCCAGTTGAAGTAGCTCGGACGGGACAGGCCGGTGGAGTGCCGCTGGTCGAGGGTTATGTCCATCACGTCTGTGAGGGGGCCGTCGCGCCTCAGGCCCTGCCCGAGGTAGAGGGCTTGGCTGTCGCCTGCCACCCAGACCCTCAGGGGAGTCTCGGCCGTTACCGGCACCGGGCGGACGTAGGCCGGCGGGTCCTCGGGCACCGTCGTGGTAGTCGGGCCTACCGCAGCCGCGGCCGCGGTGGTCGTCGGGGCCACCGGGGACTGGTCCGACGGTCTGGGCTCCCCGGCCTCGTCGATCGCCTGGTCGGTCTCGGTGGGCGTATCGGCGGAGTCCCCGGGCGAGGTGTCGGTCTCGGTGGGCGTCCCGGCGGGTTCCCCGGTTGAGCCTTCGGTCTCGGTGGGCCTGGTGGCGACCTCGTCAACCGGAGCGGCTGCGGGCTCGCCGGGCTCGTCGC
>VYCW01000037.1 GCA_009843735.1 Acidimicrobiaceae bacterium
GCACGATCTCGCGCACGGCCACGAACGTGCCCAGCATGGCGATGGAGAAGTACGGGCCGCGCAGCCGCATCGTGGCCCGCCCGATCACCCCGGCCAGCGCCCCCGCCACCAGCGCGCCGAGGACTATGGCGGGGAAGGGCGGCCAGCCGATGCCGAGGGCGTTGGCCTGCAGCGACATCATGATCGCGGTCACGTAGGCGCCGATGCCGAACCACACCGCGTGGCCGAAGTCGACGTAGCCGGTGAAGCCGCCGGTGAGGTTCCAGTTGGTGGCCACGGCCACGCTGGTGAACATCAGGGTCATCGTGAACAGGGTCGAGTCGCTGGCTCCCAGCATCGGCAGCACGATGAGCCATACCAGGACCACCGCCAGTGCCGACCGCACCGCAGTCCGGGTACGGCTGCCCGCAAGCAGTTGCCTGATCCTGCTCATGCCGCCGTCGCGTCCACGGGCCGGAGGCCGCCGAAGAGGCCCTGGGGCCGTAGCACCAGGGCGGCCACCAGGATTACGAACGACGCCACCACGGCCAGGTTCGTGCCGACCCCCGCCACGTAGATGGCCAGCCCGGCCTCGATCAGGCCCAGCACCATCGCCCCGCCCAGCGCCCCCCGTACCGATCCGAGACCGGCCATGGCGGTGATGGCGAAGGCCTTCAACGTCAGCGGCGGCCCCTGGAAGGGCTGGACGGCCAGCACCGGGCTCACCAGCGCGCCGGCGGCGCCGGTGATGCCGATACACAGCGCGAAGACGATCAGGTACACCTTGGAGACGTCGATGCCGACGATGCGGGCCGCCTCCCGGTTCTGGGCCGCGGCCCGGATGCCCTTCCCGAGACGGCTCCGGCTCAGGAACAGGCTCAGGCCGCCCAGCACCCCCAGGGCCACCACCAGGATCCAGAACTTGGTGACCGGCACCGTCAGGGAGTCGGTGATCCGCCAGCTGCCGTCCAGCGCGGTGCTCGACCGGCGGAAGTCGGCCGAGAAGATCAGCTTCAGGACGTTCTGGAGGATGATGGCCAGCCCGAACATCACCAGCAGCGACACCAGGTGGGGACGGTCGATGACCCGGTCCACCAGCAGCCGCTGCACCCCGTACCCGAACGCCATCATCACCACGAACACCACCGGCACCGACACGAACGGGTCGATGCCCCACACGTCGTTGCCCAGCCAGGCCAGGTAGGCGCCGACCATCACGAACTCGCCGTGGGCGATGTTGATGACGCCCATCACGCCCCAGATCACCGAGAAGCCCAGCACCAGCACGGCGTACATTCCGCCCAGCGCGATGCCGTTGACGATGGCCTGGGGCAGCTGACCCAGCCCGGACGACCGGCCGCCCGAACCGGCGCCTCCGCTGCCGTCACCGAGCGGGTACCGCAGCTCCGCGGTCGCGGCCGCGTCGGGAGCGACCACCACGATCTCGCCGTCGAGCACCTGCACCATGCCCATCGGCTTGCTCACGTTCACGCCCCGGTCGTCGAAGCTGATCGGGCCGTAGAAGGTGTCCGCCGAGAGCTGTCGCAGCGCGGCCCGGACCGCGGCGGTGTCGGTCGATCCGGCTGCCTCGATGGCGAGGTGCAGGGCTAGCGCGGCGGCGGTGGCGCTGGCGGCCTGGTAGACGGGCGGCTCGCCCCAGAGGCTCTCGTAGTAGCCGGCGTAGTCGGCGGCACTGCCGAAGTAGGGGCCCGCGTACTCCATGGACGGCTCCCACTGGGTCGGCCCCAGCACGCCGTCCACGTCGTCGCCGAGCTCGGCGACCAGCTTGGGATTGGACGGCCCGACGGTGATCAGCATCCCGTCGGGCTCGAAGCCGAGCTCCTTGGCCGAGTTCACGAACAGGACCGCGTCGTTGTAGTGGCCGCCCCCCACGAACAGGTCGGGGTCGAGGTCGCGGAACTTCGTCATGATGGCGGAGGTGTCCTGGATGTCCTTGGGGTAGGTCTCGACGGCCAGCACCTCGATTCCGGTGGCCTCCAGGTGCCGGACCGCCCCCTGGGCGACCGCGGTGGCGAACGAGGTGTCCTCGTGGGCGATGACCGCGGTACGGGCGCCCCGGGCGGCCAGGGCCTCGACGCCCGAGCGGGTGTAGTCGCTGGCGATGGTGGCCACCAGGAACAGGTTCTGGAACCCGCGCTCGAACATGGTGTCGGAGGTGCCGTTGCCCTCCACCATCAAGACGTTGTTGGCCTCGGCGATGGCGCTGGTGCCGGTGGTGAGCCCGCTGGAGTAGGGGCCGAGCAGGAAGTCGACCCGGTCGTCGTCGATGAGGCGCTGGGTGAGGTTGCCGGCGGTGTCGGCGTCGGACTCGTCGTCGTAGTAGACGATCTCGGCCCGGTAGCGCTCGTCGCCGACGCTGATGCCGCCGTGGATGTCGTTCACCCACCTGAGCCAGGTGTCGTAGCCCTGCCGGGAGTCCTTGCCCTCAACCGAGTACTTGCCGGTCTCGCTCAGCGCGGCGCCGAGCCGGATGGTCCCCGCGAAGTCGCCCGTGGCCGTGCCCGGCGAGCGAGGGTCGGCTGCGCCGTCGCCCCCACCGCCGCAGCCCGCCATCAGCGGCGCCCAAGCGAGCAGCACGATCGCCAGCAGCGATCTCAGCCTCAGCACGTCTGGACCGTAGCCGTGTCCGGTGCGACGACGCGATGACGCCGGCGAACCGGTCGTCCTCGGTGAAGCTGATGTCGGCCGCTTAGCCGAAGGGGTACTGGATCTGGGCCGTGGCTGCCTCATTGGGGGCCACGACCACGATGTTGCCGTCGAGTATCTGGACCGTGCCCATCGGCTTGCCGACGTTGACGCCCCGGTCGTCGAAGCTGATCGGGCCGTAGAAGGTGTCCGCCGAGAGCTGTCGCAGCGCGGCCCGGACCGCGGCGGTGTCGGTCGATCCGGCTGCCTCGATGGCGAGGTGCAGGGCTAGCGCGGCGGCGGTGGCGCTGGCGGCCTGGTAGACGGGCGGCTCGCCCCAGAGGCTCTCGTAGTAGCCGGCATAGTCGGCGGCCGTCCCGAAGTACGGACCGGAGTAGGCCATGGACGGCTCCCACTGGGTCGGACCGAGCACGCCGTCGACGTCGCGGCCCAGCTCGGCGACCAGCCTGGGATTGGACGGGCCGACGGTGATCAGCATGCCGGCGGGCTCGAAGCCGATCTCCCGGGCTGAGTTCACGAACAGCACCGCGTCGTTGTAGTGGCCGCCCCCGACGAACAGGTCGGGGTCGAGGTCGCGGAACTTCGTCATGATGGCCGACACGTCCTGGATGCCCTCCGGGTAGGCCTCGGTGGCCAGCACCTCGATGCCGTTGGCCTCCAGGTGGCGGACCGCCCCCTGGGCCACCGCAGTGGCGAACAACGTGTCCTCGTGGGCGACGACCGCGGTGCGGGCCCCCTGGGCCGCCAGGGCCTCGATGCTGGAGCGGGTGTAGTCGCTGGCGATGGTGGCCACCAGGAACAGGTTCTGGAAGCCCCGCTCGAACAGGGCGTCGGAGGCGCCGCTGCCCTCCACCATCAGCACGTCGCTGGCCTCGGCGATGGCGCTGGTGCCGGTGGTGAGGCCGCTCGAGTAGGGGCCCAGCAGGAAGTCGACCCCATCTTCGTCGATCAGGCGCTGCGTGAGCCTGCCGGCGGTGTCGGCGTCGGACTCGTCGTCGTGGTACACGATCTCGGCCCGCTAGCGCTGATCTCCGACGCGAATGCCGCCGTAGACCTCGTTCACCCACGTCAGCCAGGTGTCGTAACCCTGCCGGGTGTCCTTGCCCTCCATCGAGAACTTGCCGGTCTCGCTGACCGTGGCCCCGATCCGGACGGTGCCGTCGAAGGGGTCCGAGCTGCCCGGGCCGGCGGCCTCGCCGCTGCAGGCAGCCAGCAGCGGCAGCCAGACGAGCACCGTGATCCCGGCAAGAAGTCCTGCTCGTCGCATGGGTGAACTCCAATCTGCCCGACGTGCGCTTCGGAGGCTAGTCAGACTCCGGGCGGGGCCGTGCTAGCCCGTTCGCCCGCGCGTGCCGCCATCGGGAGTTGCGTTCAGGGTGCGCGGTGCCTGCTGATCCTGCCATGATGACGCCATGAAGGTTCCGCTCACAGTCCGCGACCACATCGACCGGGCCCTGTCCGTGTACCCAGACCGGGTCGCCTTCGTCGACGAGCCCGACCAGCCCGCGCCCTCGTTGGGCGAGGTCACCTTCGCGCGCATGGGCGAACTGGTCGACGCCACCGGCGCAGGCCTCGACGCTCTCGGCGTGCCCATGGGAGGCCGGGTGGCCATGGTGTCGCACAACGCCGGGCGCCTGCTCACCTGCTTCTGGGGCGTCAGCGGCAACGGGCGCATCTTCGTGCCCATCAACTTCCGTCTCAGCCTCGACGAGGTGACCTACATCGTGGACCACTGCGGCGCCGACGTGCTGCTCGTCGATCCCGAGCTGGCCGGCGCCCTGGGTCCGGTGCCGTGCCGCCACAAGTTCGTGCTCGGCGTCGAGTCCGACCAGGCCCTGTTCCGGTTCGGCGAGACCCCGCGGCCGTGGGAGCCCGACGAGGACGAGACCGCGGTCATCAACTACACCTCGGGCACCACCGCCCGGCCCAAGGGCGTGGAGCAGACCCACCGGAGCCTGTGGATCAACGCGGCCGTGTTCGGCCTGCACACCTCCGTCACCGACCGCGACAGATACCTGCACACCCTGCCCAT
The DNA here is from genome assembly GCA_009843735.1 of Acidimicrobiaceae bacterium. Classification (GTDB taxonomy): domain Bacteria; phylum Actinomycetota; class Acidimicrobiia; order Acidimicrobiales; family Aldehydirespiratoraceae; genus Aldehydirespirator. Next base: position 4,679 of record VYCW01000037.1, read on the forward strand.
GTTCCACTGCAACGGCTGGGGGATGCCCTACGTGCTGGTCGGCACGGGCGCCAAGCAGGTGGTGCTGCGCAAGGTGGACGGGGCCGAGATCCTGCGCCGGGTGGACGCCCACGGCATCACCCTGCTGTGCGGCGCGCCGGCGGTGGTGGCCGCCATCCTCGACGCGGCCGCCGACTGGGACGGCCCGATCCCGGGTGCGGGGCGCACCCGCATGGTGGTGGCCGGCGCGCCCCCGCCGACCCGCACCATCGAGCGGGTGGAGACCGACCTGGGCTGGGAGTTCATCCAACTCTACGGCCTCACCGAGACGGCCCCGGTGCTGACCATCAACCGCAGTCTCCACGAGTGGGACGATCTCTCGCCGGCCGAGCGGGCCCGCAAACTGTCGCGCCAGGGCGTGCCCGCGCTGGGAGTGCGCATGCAGGTGAGCGCCTCCGGCGAGTTCCTGGCCCGCTGCAACCATGTGCTGGAGGGCTACTGGGAGCAGCCCGACGCCACCGCGGACGCCATTCGCGACGGCTGGTTCCACACCGGCGACGGCGGGTACCTCGACGACGACGGCCACTACATGATCACCGACCGCAAGAAGGACGTGATCATCTCCGGGGGCGAGAACGTGTCGTCGATCGAGGTGGAGGACGCGCTGTTCTCGCATCCGGCAGTGGCTGAGGTGGCTGTGATCGGCGTGCCCCACGAGAAGTGGGGCGAGACACCGAAGGCGCTGGTGGTGCTGGCTCCCGGGTCCGACGCCACGCCCGAGGAGCTGATCGCCCACTGCCGGGAGCGCATCGCCCACTACAAGTGCCCCACCTCGGTGGAGATGCGCGACGAGCTGGCCCGGACCGCCACCGGCAAGCTCCAGAAGTTCAAGCTGCGGGCCCCCTACTGGGAGGGCATGACCAAAGCCGTCAACTAGTGGTATGTCGGAGAAGCGGTGACCCGCATGGCGAACGCTTCGACCTACTTGGACCCGTAGATGGCCCGGATCATCAAATCCGCGACACACCACCAGCACTGGGATTGACAACGCAATGCACGCATGCCGCGCATTGCGCTGCCAGTTCCGTACGGTTGCACCGTGACTGGCATCGACGGCAAGGCCGTCGGCGCGCTCGTGGAGCGGGCCCGGCGGGAGGTGGACTCCGGGCTGCTGCCGGCCGCCCAGCTGGCTCTGGCTCTCGAGGGCGAGATCGTGGTGTCGGAGGCGCTGGGCGGCTGCACGACCGACACCCGGTTCCACACCTACTCCGCGGTGAAGCCGACGGTGGCCCTCACCGCCATGGAACTGGCCGCTGATGGCCTCTTCGACAAGTTCGCGCCGGTGAGTTACGTGCTGCCGTCCTTCGGGGCCAACGGCAAGAAAGCCATCACCGTGTCGCAGGTGATGCTCCACGCCGCCGGCTTCCCGTACGCGCCCCTAGGGCGCACCGAAACCACCGACCGCGCCGCCCGGCTGGCGGCCTACGCCTCCTGGCGCACCGACTGGGAGCCTGGCACCCGGTTCGAGTACCACGCCCTGTCGGCTCACTGGGTGCTGGCCGACATCGTCACCGAGGTGACCGGACGCCCCTACGCCGACGTGATCGCCGAGCGGGTGATGGAGCCCTCGGGCTGCTCCCGGTGGCTGGGCATCAGCACCGACGACCAGGACGATGTGGCCGATGTCGCCGGCGTGGGCTCGGAGCCGTCCGCGGAGGAGCTGGCCGCAATCGGTCTTGAAGAGCTGCCCGGCCGGATCGGCACCGAGGTGCTGGCGGCCTTCAACCGGCCCTGGCTGCGGGCTGCCGGGGTTCCCGGGGGTGGCGGGATCGCTCGGGCCACCGAGATGGCCCGGTGGTACCAAGCGGTGCTCCACAACCCCGACTGCTTTCTGCACCCCGAGGTACGCCACGACGCTATGGCCGTCCGCCAGGACCAACCCGACTGGACGGGGACGCCCGCCAATCGCTCACACGCGTTCGTCCTGGCCGGCAACGACGGCAAGGCCGGCATGCGCGGACACGGGCATGGAGCCCCCGCCGAGGCCTTCGGCCACGGCGGTGCCGCCGGCCAGATCGCCTGGGCCGATCCGGCCAGCGGGATCTCGTTCGCCTACCTCACCAACGGCCTGGACCGCAACGACCTCGCCTCAGCCCGCCGCCGTGTCGCCCTCTCTACGAGGGCGCTGGCCTGTGTCAGACAATAGAACTGATTGAAACATACTTATATAGCTGTATAGTACGGGTGGGGTGACCCCGTGAACTTGGGTTTCAACCGGACTCGGCCACCACGGGGCCACCCCACTCGGACGACCAGGATAGCACTGGCACATCACCGCGCAACATGAAGAACAATAGAATCATTCCAAGGGGCGTAGCCGACAGCCGGGTCAGTCCACCACGGCGAGAGGCGCCAGTGCGTCGATGTCGGTGACCACGTCGATCACGCTGGGCCGCCCCGACTCCACGGCCTGAGCCAGAGCCGGTGCGAAGTCGCGGGGTTTGGTGACACGCAGGCCGAGTGCTCCGATGTGGGTGGCCAGCGCGGCGAAGTCGACCATCGTGAACTTCCACAGGTCGGAGGCGCCCCGCTCCGTCTGGACGCCGCCGTAAGCCCGGTCGAAGCCCCGCTTGGACTGGTTTCCCGAGGCGTTGTTGTTCACAACGGTGACGGCGGCGATGTTCCACCGGACCGCGGTCTCGATCTCGGCCACGTGGTACCAGAATCCTGAGTCTCCGGTGAAGCAGACCACCGGGCGGTCAGGCTGGGCGCACTTGGCCCCCAGTGCGGCCGGGAAGGCCCACCCGAGGTGGCCGGCCGAGCGCATGTAGTCCTGGCCGTCGGCCACGTCGAACATTCCGCCCATCCACATCCCCGCGTGGCCGGTGTCGACCACCACGATGGCGTCGGACGGGGTGTGCTCTGTGAGCTCGGCGCAGACCCGCTCGGGGCGCACCGGCACGGCGTCGGAGAGCAGCTCCGCCCCGTGCTCGGCCCGCCACTGCGCAACCGCCTCTCTGGCTGCGGCAGTCCATTCGGGCCTGGATACGGGCTCGCCCGCCCGGGCCAGCATCAAGCCGAGCACCGCGGCTGCATCGCCGCAGATGCCGATTGACCCGGCGTAGTGGCGCCCTATGGCCTCGGGGTCGATATCGATATGGATGGTGTCCGGGCCCGGCGGCGGCACCTGCCAGAAGTGGGTCGACATGCTGCCCGTCTCGCTGCCCACGTAGCAGACGAGGTCGGCCTGCGAGACGATGCGGTTGGCCGAGGCCCGCGAGTAGGTGCCGACCACCCCCACCGCCAGCCGGTGCCCCCCTGGGATCGAGTCCTTGCCGTTGAGGCTGGTGGCCACCGGAATGTCGAGCCGTTCGGCCAGCTCGACCAGCAGGCGGCCCGCACCCGACCATCTGGCGCCCCCGCCGGCCACCAGCACCGGGCGCTCGGCGGCCCGCAGCATCTGGACGGCGCGGTCCACATCGGTTGCCGCCGACGGGACCGGCCGGTGGGGCGGCACCGACGCATAGCGCGCCTCGGTGTGGGCCGCGGCCTCGATGGCGCCGGCGTCGAGCTGGCCCTCATTGCCCGCGAACTGGAGGTGCACCGGCCCGGGCGAGCCGGAGGTCGCTACCCGGAAGGCTTGGCGCACCATGTCCGGGATGCGTTCGGGGTCGTCGATGGTGGCGTTCCACTTGGTGACCGTCTCGAAGGCGGGCACGTCGTCGACCTCTTGGTAGACCTTGCGGAACTTCGTGGCCGGCTCGCGGCCGCCGGTGAGCGCGATCACCGGCGAATGGGCCAGAGCGGCGTCCCGCAAGCCGGCACACAGGTTGAGGGCGCCCACCACCTGGGCCATGCACACGCCGGGCCGCCGCGACGCCCGGGCGTAGCCGTCGGCCATATACGCGGCCGGCTTCTCGCCGTGGGGGCGGATCCGCTTGATGCCGGTGAGCCTCTCGATCTCCACCATCGTGCGCCGCAGCACCGCCGGCACCTGGAAGACGTGGGTGACGCCGTACTCCGAGAGCATCACGGCGAGCGCCTCAGCTCCGGTGCGTGTTGACATCTCTCCCATCGTCCCCCTTCGTAGCGGACGGCGCCGCCGCCCGGCTAGCCGGTCCGACTCGAATCATGCAGAATATATGATCTGCCGTGGCCGGGCAGCCACGGCAGAGGCAACCGAGAGGTGTGAATGACCCTGACTCCCGGCCAGGTGGAGGCCTACCGCAACGACGGCTACGTCGTGGTGCGCAGCGCGCTACCGAAGCGGAGTGTCTTTCTGCTCCGGGAGGCCGCCGACAGCTTCGCAGAGCAGGCGTCGCGGCTGAGCGGCGACACGGACGCGATCGAGCTTGACGACGCGGCTGCTCTCGACGGTGGGCTGGCCCGGATCCGCCGGATCAAGAGCCCTCACCTCCACCACGAGTCCTTCGCGGCCATGCTGGCCCACCCGCCGCTGCTGGACATGGTGGAGGCGCTCATCGGCCCTGACATCCGCTGGCACCACACCAAGCTCAACGCCAAGCAGCCGTGCGGATCTGGTCATGTGGAGTGGCACACCGACTGGGGCTACTACCCCCACACCAACGACGACCTGCTGGAGATCAGCATCGCGCTCGACGCCTCCACCGAGTCCAGCGGCTGCCTCAGGGTGGTTCCCGGCTCGCACTGGGGCCCGGCCCTCAGCCACACCGAGAACGGCCGGTTCGTGGGCGCGGTGGCGCCGGGCAGCTTCGACCCGCAGGCCGCGGTGAGCCTGGAGCTCGAGCCCGGAGACATCTCCATCCATCACGTCCGCCTGCTCCACGGCTCGGGCCCGAACCGCAGCCGGTGCCAGCGCAGGCTGCTCCTTCAGGGCTACGCCGCGGTGGACGCATGGCCTCTGATGGCCCAGCATCAGCCGTCGGACTGGCCCGCCTGGGACGACCGGATCCTGCGGGGACGGCCCTCGGTGGAGGCCCGGCTGGCGCCGTGCCCGGTGAAGGTGCCGCTGCCGGTGGCGCCTGCCCTCGGCCTGTACGAGATCCAGCGCGGCTTGAGCCGCTCGCACTTCGTCGAAGCCTCGCACTGACGGATCGAAGCGCTTTGGAGGACCTGACGATCTCCGGCGTGGACGCGACGGCGCTGAGGCTGCCGCTGGCCAGGCCCATCGCCAGCGCGCTGGGCCGATACTCGCACGTCGACTGCACCGTCGTGGACGTCCACACCCGCAACGGTCCCAGCGGCCAAGGCTTCACGGCCTGCCTCGGCGGCTCGGCCGGCGCCGCCGTCGCCCTCTACATCCGGGACGAACTCGCGCCAGCGGTCGTCGGCGGGAGCGTCCTGGCCCCGGAGGCGCTCTGGCACAGGGCCTGGGGACCCAACAAGGCCCGCCAGCGTGGCGGCATCGGGGCGTGGGGGCTCTCGGCGCTCGACACGGCCGTGTGGGACGCCCTGGCCCGCCACGCCGGACTGCCGCTGTGCACAATGCTCGGCGGCTACCGCGACCGCGTGCCCGTCTACGGCAGCGGCGGCTGGCACACCCTCACCGATGACGAGTTGGTGCAGGAGTGCCAGCGGTTCGCGGCCCAAGGAATCAAGGCCTACAAGTACAAGATCGGCACAACCCGTGACGAGGCCCGCACGGCCCGGCTGCGTAACGCTATGGGCGACAGCTTCGCACTGCTCGCCGACGCCAACCAGTGCTACAGCGTGCGCGAGGCGGTGGCGGTGGGCGAGATGCTTGCCGACTACGGCGTGGTCTGGCTGGAGGAGCCGGTCGTGGCCGATTCCGTTGACGACCTCGCCGAAGTCGCAAAGCGCAGTCCCACTCCCACCGCCGCCGGCGAGAACGCCTACTTCCGCTGGGGCTTCCGCGAGATCGTGGAGCGGCGCGCCGCGGCGTTCCTGCAGCCCGACATCGGCCGCTGCGGTGGAGTCACCGAGTTCCGCAAGATCGGCGCGCTCGCCGACGCCGCCGGCCTGGCGTTGAGCAGCCACCTGTGGCACGAGCTGTCGATCAGCCTGGTGGGGGCATTCTCGTCGGGCTGGGCATGCGAGTACGCCGAGTTCATCCCAGACGGCGCGCTGACCCGGTCATTCGACGTGGTCGACGGCGCCATCGAGATCCCGAACGCGCCGGGGCACGGGGCGGAGTTCACGCCCGAGGCGCGCCGAGAATTCTCAGTCGAGTACTAGCGGCAGAGCGCTTCGGGCGGGACGCAGGGCCCGGCGATCAGGGCTGGCCGAACGTGGAGACCTTGTCCACCCGGCACTCGAACAGCACCCGGCGCTCGTCGATGGACGGATCGCGCAGGCCGTAGGGCGGCTCCGCGCCGGTGTACTTCGTCCAGATCCCGTCGAGCTGCTCGGTGACCCGGGCGCCCTCGGAGGGGTCGTCCTCGGAGATCTCCCGCTCCACGGTGATCTTCATCGACACCCAGTGGTACGGGTTCTGCGGGTTGATGAGGATCAGCGAGATCTCCGGGCTGCTGCGGATCCACGCCGTCTTCTTGCGATGCGCGGCCACGTTGACCAGCACCTTGTCCCCGGCGTAGTCGAACCACATCGGGGTGAGGCTGGGCCGGCCGTCGGCACCGATCACCGACACCACCGCGGTGACCTGCTCGTCGAGCAGCCGCTTGTAGATGGGGTCGAGCTCTTCGAGACTCTCGATCTCGCTTCGTCCCCCGATCCCGAACTGGCCGGCCTGCAAGCCGGCCGACACATCCAGGAACTGGTACAGCCTGATCGCCATTGTCATCTCCTTGCCGTCGGGATCAGCGTCGAACCTATAGCCCGTCTTGAGGTGGTCTACCAGTGGACCATCGGCAGTCCCGCCACCGGGCTGCGGAAATAGGGAATCCGGGTGCCTCGCAGGCTGCCCACATAGACCGTGCGTAGGTCATGACCCCCGAAAGTGACGCTGGCGGTCCACGGGGCGATAGTGCCGCCCGCGGCCAGCATCAACTCGGAAGTGGCCTCGTCGCGGTGGAATGCGTCGAGGAACGCCTGTCCCGCCTCAGAGCCCCGGTCGTCGTCGAGGAGGATGCGGAGGTCCCCGTCCGGCGTGATCGCGAAGATGTGGTCGTTGAATACATGCGTGCCCCACAGGTTGCCGAACGAGTCGAAGGCGATGCCGTCGATCAGGGCACCGGTGTCGGACGGACCGAACACCTCGTAGCCGGCGAGGGAGCCGTCGGGCAGCACCCGCATGCGGCTGACCCGCTTGCCGCAGGTCTCGGCGATGTACATCCACTCCTCGTTGGCGTCGAGGCGTATCTCGTTCGTGAACGCCAGCCCGTCGGCCACCACGCGGATGCCCTGCTCGTCGACCAGCACGATCCGGCCGTCGGCGACGTTGGGGCTGATCGCCTCCATCCAGTTGGTGATCATCGTGGAGACCGTCATGTAGATCCGGTCCCTGGAGTCCCGGATCACGAAATTGACCTTGCCGATCGCCTGGCCGTCAACCGAGTCGTGCACGACTGTGGACTCGCCGGTCCGGGTCATGCGCTCAAGCCGGTCGGTGCCGAAGTTCGATATCAGGATGTCGCCGTTGGACGCGAACGCCAGCCCGTTGGGGAGGGTGCCGGTGGTGAACCGTTCGGCGTCGTCGACCGCGTCGGAGAACCGGGTGTCGGCTTCCTGGAGGATCAGCTCCTGCGCTCCGGTGGCGGTGTCCATGCGCACGACGCCGCCCCTGGCGTCGGCGGACCACAGGGTGCCGTCGCGCTCGGCGAGTATGCACTCGGGCCGCTGCAGGCCCTCACCGACGTAGCCGATGCCGGCCGGGTCGACCTCGAAGCCGTCGATCGGGTTGGTGGCCATCGTCAGGGTGCGTTTGGCGCAGTGGCCGGGGAGGGAGCCGCGTCGAAGTCGGGGACGTCGAGGCAGGGAAGAACCTCTTCCATGAACAGGGTCAGCTCCTCGGCCACCTCGTCCTTGGGTATCTGCGCGTAGTGCCAGATCAGGGTGATGTACTCCGCCGGCACCTGCTCCACCAGTTGCTGCCAGGCCTCGACGGACTGTTCCACGGTGCCGCCGATGAAGATGTCGGACTCCTTCATGGCGGCGATGTGGTCGGTGCCCGGCTCGTTGGGGAACTGCGGGAAGAACGGCCCGTAGAAGTTCTGGTAGATGTCGAGGTCGTAGTCGTGGAGCCTGCGGTCGTACTCGGCCGCGGTCGGGGTGATGTGGGGCCAGCGCACCACGTTCTGGCGCTCCCCGTGACGGCGGTCGATCCCGGCGGCGGCCGCGGCCTCCACATACAGATGCGAGTGCTCGGCGATGGCCTTGATGGGCATGAAGTAGGTGGGGATGAAGCCCCGCTCAGCGCAATAGACGATGGTCTCGGGGCTCTTACTGGTGGCCACGAACACCGGAGGGTGGGGCAGCGTGTAGGGCTTGGGCACCACCGACACCCGCCTCACGGCCCCGGCCGCGTCCACCTCCCCGGACGTGCCGGCCCGCGACGCGATGCGGCGGGCCGGATAGTCCAGCACCCCGGTCTCGTAGGGGAAGGGCACCTCGTAGCTGTTGCCCTTGAACTCGAGCGACTCCTCGGTCCAGCACTTCAGGAGCATCTCGGTGCGCTCCTCGAAGAGGTCGCGGTTGCGCCAGTCCTCGTCGCTCTTGTCGCCGAGCGCGGCCACTGCACCGCCGTGCTGGCCCAGGATGTTGGTCCAGCGCGACTGGTAGCCGCGGGCCAGGCCCACGAAGAACCTGCCCCGGGTGAGGTGGTCGAGGATGGCGGTCTCCTCGGCCACCCGTATGGGGTCCTGGGTGGCCATCACATAACCGAGTGAGCCGATGTAGGCGTTCTTGACCATCGAGGCCCAGTAGCCGTTGAGAACACCGGGGTTCGGGCCGACCTCGTAGCCCTCCGAGTGCAGGTGGTGCTCGATGGTGCTGATTCCCCACACTCCCAGGTCGTCGGCGAGGTGCACGAGGTCGGTCCAGTCGTGCAGCACCTGGTGGTAGAGGTCGCGGTCGCGGCCCAGGGGTGCGGCGGCGATGCGCCCCTCCATCCCGTCCGCCGGAAGCATCGGGTAGATCTGGATGATCACCTTGGGGCGGGCCACTGTTCAGCCTCCTGCACAGCCGAAGAATCGTGCACCATACATGGTCTTGACCGCAGTTCGGGGAGCCAGGATCACCTTCCGGCGGCCTTCGCTCGGCGGGCCTACTTGATGGCCTGCGGGTTCAGGGGCGAGCCCACCGCGCCCGGGATCACCAGGCCCGGCGCCACCAGCTGGAACTCGTAGACACCGTCGGCTGCGCAGTCGGCGGCCAACTCGTCGAGGTACCAGATCTCACCGACCAGCAGGCCCATGCTCACCACCATCACCAGGTGCAGCGGCTGGAAGCTCCCCTCGATCTCGTTGGGCCTGACCTCCGCGCCCCAGGTGTCGGTGGCCAGCGCGGCGATCTCCCGCTCCGCCAACCAGGGTGCGGCCAGCAGCGACAGTCCGGGCGAGTCGCCGGCCGAGTAGCCATCCCAGCCGGGCAGTTCCCGCCGGCGGGCCATGTCGCCGGTGCGGACCAGCACCATGTCACCGGTGCCTACCTCCACGCCGTGGGCCTCGCAGGCTTCGTCAAGAAGGTCGGCGCCGATGGCGAAGCCGGGCTCCAGATGGTCGACGCCGACGACCCTGGGGATGTCCAGCAGCACACCCCGGCTCACCACCGTCTTGACGTTCTCGATGCCGTTGCGGGCCGCGCCGCGGCTGTCGACCAGGCCGGCGTCGTAGCCGTTGTACATCTTGCCGTCGTGGAAGATGTGGGCCAGGGCGTCCCACTGCGTGCCACCCTGCAGGAACAGGAACAGGGTGTCGTCGGCGACTCCCCACCCCATGGGCCAGCCCTGCGTGCCGGCGACATGGTCGGTGCCGGTGGCCACCATCTGGTGAACCGCGTTGACCCGGCCGAAGGCCCCGGTCTGGGGGCCGTTGCCGTCGAGGGGAAGTTCCAGCGAGAACACCTTGCCCTGCTTCACCAGCCGGGCCGACTCGGCGACCTTGGCGGGCGTGATGAAGTTGAGGGTGCCGAGCTCGTCGTCGTCCCCCCAGCGCCCCCAGTTGCGGTAGCGGGCGCAGTAATCGTCGAGCAGGTCGGTGTTGATGTCCATGGCAGGTCTCCGATCGTTGGTGAACGGGTCGTCTCCTCACCGTTGGAGGTGACGGGTCAGGAAGGCGTCGACCGCGGTCGCGAGGGCCGCCGGCTGCTGTAGGGGCGGGCAGTGACCGCAGTCGTCGAGGATCACCAGCTCGGCTCCGGCTATGGATGAGGCCAGTTCGGCGGACATCTCCGGTGGGGTGGTGGCGTCCGCGGATCCTCCGATGACCAGGCTGGGGGTGGTGATCCGACCAAGGTCGGGGCGCAGGTCCATGGCGTGCAGGGCCCGGCAGCAGGACGCGAATGAGGCGGGATCGATCTCCAGGAGCACCTGGCGCCTCTCGTCGATCACTTCGGGATGGGCGGCCAGGTAGTCCTCGGGGAAGATGCGCTGCACCGCGGTCTCGACCACTGCAGCCATGCCCGCCTCCGATACCAGGCGGCTCATGGTCTCGAAGGCTCCCCGGCGATCCTCGGAGAAGACCGCGCCTCCGTTGGCGACGATCAACGGCCCGGAGTCGGAGCCACCTGCGATGGCCATGGCAACCGCGACGAAGGCACCCAGCCCGTTGCCCAGCACGGCTGTGTCCGACCCCGCTCCGGTTTCCGCCATCGCCTCGGACACCATTCCGGCCAAGTGGAAGAGGTCGGGGGAGCCATCTGGAGTGAGAGGCGGCGAGGGGCCGAACCCCGGGAGCCAGGCGCGGTGCAACCGGTAACGGCCGGACAGCGTCGCCGCGACGGCGTCGTAGGCGCGGGCGTCGGTCAGCAGCGAATGGATCAGCACCAGCGGCGGACCCTCGCCCGACGAATCGATGTGCACTGCGGGCAAGCCGTCCTCCCGAGTCGCTCAGATCGCAAGGTTGGCCCCGGATCGTGCAAAATGCAATATCGGCGCAAGATTCAATGTGGACGCAAAATGCAATATCGGCGTTTGGGAGGAGGCGCACCATGGCTGCGGCACCAGGTCCACCCCTGGCAGGAGTGCGGGTGGTCGAGTTGGGCAACATCATCGGCGGGCCCTACGCCGGGATGCTGCTGGCCGACATGGGGGCCGACGTGGTGAAGGTGGAGCCGCCCGGCGGGGACCTGGCCCGGGGCTTCGGTCCGTTCGTCGACGGGGTGAGCTACTACTTCGCGGCCATCAACCGGGGCAAGCGCAGCCTTGCCGTGGACCCGCGCTCGCCACTGGCCGCGCCCTTCTTACGACGGCTCTGCGTGACCGCCGACGTCGTGCTGCACAACCTCCGCCACGGCGCCATGGAGCGCATGGGGCTGGGTTATGACGACCTGCTCGCCGAGAATCCCCGCCTGGTCTACACCGAGGTGAGCGCGTTCGGGTCCACCGGCCCCGACAAGGCGAGAGCCGGGATCGACATCCTGTTCCAGGGCGAGTCGGGCATGATGAGCATCACCGGTGACGAGGGCGGACCACCCGCCAAGACCGCGACCACGGTGGGCGACTATCTGGCCGGAACCAACGCGGCCCTTGCCGTGTGCGCGGCGCTGTTCCGTCGACAGTCGACCGGCGAGGGCGGGCGGGTGGACATCTCGCTGCGCGACGGGTTGGTGGCCATCCAGTCGAGCTGGAACGCGATGTTCTTCGCCGACGGCCTCCAGCCCGCCAGGGTGGGTACCGGATCCTGGTTCACCGCCCCGACCGCCACCTTCGCCACCTCCGACGGGCATCTGAACCTGGCCATCGTCAGCGATCGGCACTTCGAGATCCTGTGCGACGAGTTGAGCCTCGACCTGTTCGAGCGTCCCGAGTACGCCACCAACGAACTGCGGGTGCAGCACCGGTCGGAGTTGGAGGCGGCGGTGTCTGATGCGCTGGCCGGCGACACCACTGAGGCCTGGCTGGAGCGGATGCACGCGCGGGGACTGCCGGCCGGGCGGATCCTCGATCTGCCTGAGGTGTTCGAGGACCCCCAGGTGCGCCACAACCGGATGAGAGTGGAACTCGCCCATCCCCAGCGCGGGCCGATACCGGTGACCGGTTCGCCGGTGCAGGTCGATCGCGAGCCGGCGGTGGCCGGCCGTCCCCCTCCCGAACTGGGCGAGCACACCCGCGAAGTACTCCGCGAGATCGGTGCCGCCGACGCCGAGATCGAGGAGTTGATCGCTCAAGGCGCCGCCGTTGCGGACTGAGGGCGAGCTTGGCTCAGTTTCCGGGGCCGAATAGGCCGAATCGCCAGTCGGGGTCGCCCGGCACCATCGTGCCGGTCGTCTGGGCCGCCTCGCCCATCGCTCGGGACTTGGCCGCGACGCGCCGGGCCAGCGCCAGCTGCTGAGCCTCCCAGCCCGCCAGCGCCTCGTCGAGGTCGCCAGCACTGGCCAGGAAGTCCCGCAGCGCCCATCCGTCGGCGCAGGCCTTGGCCGTTCCCGCGGCGACATGAGGCCGCAGCGCGGCGGCGGCATCGCCGATGAGGATGACTCGGCCCCGACGGAACCGATCCGCGGTCATGTCGAATATCGCCTGTATGAAGGGCTGGTCGCAGGCCTGCACCAGCTCGGCCAGCTGAGGTGCCAGCTGTGCGGAGGCGTCGGAGTGCAGTTCCTGAACGAAACGATGCTGCACCAGTCCGGGCGGCATGGTGGCCGGCCGGTGCACACCGTGCCGGTCCGTCATCAACTCGTCGTAGCCGTTGCCCCGAGCGTTGCGGTACCAGACGAAGTTGAGGGCCCTGCGGCCCGCCTCGGCCGAGTCGCCGGGCCCCGGGATGGCGTACACCAGCACATGGGAGTGATCCAGCACCTGGTAGACCATGGCGTCGGCGAAGACGCCTGCGCTGGCCGGCGAGAGGTCACGCTCGAGCACGGTGCCCCGCCAGGCCACGTAGCCGGCGTAGGTGGTGGGCGTACCGGGCGCCACGGCCTCCCTCACCGTCGAGCCGATCCCGTCGGCGCCGACCACGAGGTCGAACGTGTCGGCGCGGCCGTCGGCGAAGCGCACCGTCGCGGAGTCGACTGCCGGCGACACGCCGGTCGCGCCGCGACCGAGGTGGTATCGCTCCGGGGGCAGGCGCTCCAGCAACGCCCGGTAGAGCGTGTTCCACGACGTGAAGCGGTTGTTGGTGGCGGCCGCGTCGATGATGGCGCCGGACCGGTCGATGTAGCTCCAGTACGTGAGCGTGAGGGCGACTTGGCGGTCCTTGTCCCGGCCGGCGTGCAGTCCTGTGCCCGACTCGGTGAAGTACCGCTCGGTCATGGGCAGCACCACGATGCCGGCGCCCCGGCCCTGCAGAGCCGCGGTCGACCGCTCGAACACCTGGACGTCGCAGCCCATCTCGTGCAGCAGTACCGCCGCGGTCAGCCCCCCGATCGAGCCACCCACGACCCCCACTCGCAATCTGTTCACGTCCCCACCCGGCTCCTCACGCGAACAGAAGCTAGTGGCCAAGCCCCGCGGGACGCCGAAAAATATATGTTATAGGATCAAGCGATGACGGAACGGCCTGATGGATGACTGATCGTCTGAGTCGGGGGTTGCTGATCGGCGGCCAGGAGGTGGCCGCAGCCGACGGGTCGACCCTCGACATCGTCAATCCCTCCAACGGCCAGCCCATCGGCACCGCGGCGGCGGCGGGGCCCGCCGATGTGGATCGGGCGGTGGCTGCGGCCAAGGCGGCCTTCGAGCGCGGCCAGTGGCGGCGCATGCCGATCGCGGAGCGGGCCGCGGTGCTGCACCGTCTCGCCGACGCCATCGACGCCGACCTCGACGACCTGTTCCGCCTGGAGACCCTCAACAACGGGCGGCCGATCGCCGAGACCCGGGCCCAGGTCTCGAGGCTGTCGGGCTGGTACCGCTACAACGCCTCGCTGCTGGTGGCCGACCGCACGTCGGTCGCGCCCATGCCGGGCCCCTACCACGCCTACACCAGCCGCTTCCCGATCGGCGCCGTCGGCATCCTCAGCTCGTTCAACCACCCGCTGATGATCACCTCCAAGAGCCTCGCCCCCGCGCTGGCCACCGGGAACTCGGTGGTCGTGAAGCCGTCGGAGCTGACCCCGTTCACGCCGCTGCGCCTGGCCGACCTGGCCGCCGACGCCGGGGTGCCACCGGGCGTGCTGAACGTGGTCACCGGGATCGGCTCGGTGGCCGGCGCCCGCCTGGCCGAGCATCCCGACGTGGGCAAGGTGGTGTTCACGGGAGGCACCGAGGCGGGCCGTTCGGTGTCGGCTGCGGCCTCCAGTCGCTTCGCCAAAGTCACCGTCGAACTGGGCGGCAAGACGCCCGTGCTGGTGTTCGCCGACCAGCCGGTGGCCGTGTCCGCCCCCGGGGTGGCCTTCGGCGGGTTCATCGCCGCGGGCCAGACCTGCATCTGCGGCAGCCGGGTGCTGGTGGAGGCCTCCATCCACGACGAGTTCGTCGAGGCGCTCGCATCCATAGCCCGCTCGATCCGGATCGGGGACCCGGCCGAGGAGGCCACCCAGCTCGGCCCGGTCATCAGCGAGAAGGCTCGGCAGCGTGTGCTCGGCTGCATCGCGGGAGCGGTCAGCGACGGTGCGAAGATCGTGTGCGGTGGGGGAGTGCCGGCCGATCCCGCCCTGAGCAGCGGCTTCTACGTTGAGCCGACCGTGCTCACCGGGGTGACCAACGACATGGCCTGCGCCCGGGACGAGATCTTCGGGCCGGTGGTGGTGGTGATCCCGTTCCGGGACGAGGCCGAGGCGCTGGCTATGGCCAACGACTCGGTGTACGGGCTCGGATCGTCGGTGTGGACCTCCGACGTGGCCCGGGCCCACCGGGTGGCCGACGGTCTGGAGCACGGGATCGTCTGGGTCAACGACCACCACCGCCTCGACCCGTCGCTGCCGTGGGGAGGGGTACGCGACAGCGGAACCGGCCGCGAGGGAGGCTGGGAGTCGTTCCACGAGTTCACCCACGTCCGCTCGGTGACGGTGCGCACCGCGCCCGACCCCGTCGACTGGTACCGGGGCGACAACACCCGGCTCAACTGAGCGGCCCGAACCGGTGAGCAACGTCGCCTGGGACTTCTCGGGACGGGTTGTGGCCGTCACCGGCTCGGCATCGGGCATGGGGGCGGATGCGGTGAGGGCCTTCGCTGCGGCCGGCGCCGAGGTGTACGGGCTCGACATCGACGAGGAGCGGGGCTCAGAGGTCGCAGCCGGCGCCGGGGCCCGCTTCCTGCGCTGCGACGTCACCGATGCCGCGGCGGTGGAGGCCGCCTTCGACCGGATCGAGCAGGACGCAGGCCGACTCGACGTCCTGATCAACAACGCGGGCGGGTTCTGGCATCAGCACACCACCGAGTCGCTGCCCACCAGCGAGTGGGACGCGGTCGTCGACCTGAACCTCAAGGGCGTGTTCCTGTGCACCCGGCGGGCCATGCCCCTGCTGCGCCGGTCACCGGCGGGCCGCATCATCACGCTGTCCTCGCTGGCGGGCCAGACCGCGGTCTACCGGTCCTCCCCCGCCTACGCCGCCGCCAAGGCCGGGGTGCTGGCCCTCAGCCGGGTGTTCGCCTACGAGCTGGCTCCCGACGGCGTCACGTCCAACGCGATCGCGCCGAGCGCGGTGATGACCGACCGGATCCGCGAGGTCCGGGGCCCCGACGAGCGGGCCCGCACCGAGGCCTCCATCCCGCTCGGCCGCTACGGCACGACCGGCGAGATAGCCAACTGGATGATGTTCCTGGCCTCCGACGAGGCCGCCTACATGACCGGCCAGACGGTCACCGTGAACGGCGGCCGCTTCATGGCCTGACCCGCTTCCTACTGGCCTAACTGCCGGCTCCGTCCAGGCCGCCCATGGCCAGGTACTTGGTCTCCAGGAACTCATCGAGGCCCTCGCGGGCGCCCTCGCGGCCGATGCCGGACTCCTTGACCCCGCCGAACGGGGCCAGCTCGGTCATCAGCAGGCCGGAGTTGACGGCCACCATGCCGTACTCGAGGGCCTCGCCCACCTGCCAGGCCCGGGCCAGGTCTCGGGTGAAGAAGTAGGCGGCCAGACCGTAGGGGGTGTCGTTGGCCGCGGCCACCGCCTCGTCGTCGGTGTCGAACCGCAGGATCGACGCCACCGGGCCGAACACCTCCTCGGCCGCGATGTCCATGTCGCCGGTCACGCCGGTCAGGACCGTGGTCTCGTAGAAGGTGCCGCCGAGCGCATGGGCCGCGGCCCCTAGGCGTGCCGTGGCGCCGCCGGTCACCGCCGCGTCCACCAGACGCTGCACCTTGGCCAGCGCCTCGCCGTTGATCAGCGGGCCGATGTCGGTGCCGATGTCGGCGCCCCGCCCGACGACCAGGGCGGACGCGGCCGCGCAGAAGCGATCCACGAACTCGTCGTAGACGCCGGCCTGGACCAGGATCCGGTTGGCGCAGATGCAGGTCTGCCCGCCGTTGCGGAACTTGGAGACGATGGCGTGGGCCACCGCCGCTTCCAAGTCGGCGTCGTCGAAGACGATCAGCGGGGCGTTCCCCCCGAGCTCGAGAGCGACCTTCTTGACGGTCCCGGCAGCCTGGCCCATCAGCAGCTTGCCGACCTCGGTGCTGCCCGTGAACGAGATCTTCTTCACTGCCGGGTTGGTGGTCAGCTCGGCGCCGACCGGAGCGGGATCCGAGGCGGTCACCACGTTGAACACCCCGGCGGGCACCCCGGCCCGTCCGGCCAGCTCGGCGAGGGCGAGCGCCGCCAGCGGCGTATCCTCGGCCGGCTTGGCCACCACCGTGCAGCCCGCGGCCAGCGCGGGAGCGGCCTTGCGGGCGATGGTGGCGAAGGGGAAGTTCCACGGTGTGATGGCGGCCACCACCCCGACCGGCTGCTTGATCACCACCAGGCGCATGGCCGGGTCGTGGGTCGGGATGGTCTCGCCGTAGGCCCGCTTGGCCTCCTCGGCGAACCATTCCACGTAGGCGGCCCCGGCCAGGATCTCGCCCCGCCCTTCGGCCAGCGGCTTTCCCATCTCGGCGGTGACGATGGCTCCCAGATCGGCTGAGTTGTCGACCATCAGCTCGTACCAGCGCCGCAGGAGGGCGGACCGCTGCTTGGCGGTGAGCGCCCTCCACGCCGGGAGGGCCGCGGCGGCCGCGGCGACGGCCCGAGCGGTCTCGCCCGCTCCCATGTCGGCCACCTCGGCGATGGTCTCGCCGCTCGCCGGGTCGACCACGTCGAAGCGGGTCCCGCCGGCGGGCGCGGTCCAATGGCCGTCGATGTAGCCGTCGGCGCGGAGCAGGGCCGGGTCGGCCAGTCCCAAGCGGCTCGGGTCGTTCACGGCCCCGCCATGTATCCCTCGACCGTGGCTATCAGCGCACCCAGGTCCTGGTCGCCGCGGCCCGAGGCTGCGGTCTCGTCGAGGATGGCCCGGGCGGCCTCGGCGAGTCGTGCCCCACCGAGAGCCTCGGAGGCCAGGCGCAGATCCTTGCGCATCAGGTCGACGGTGAACATGGGGGTGAAGTCGCGGGCGGCCATGGGCTCGGCCTTGTAGTCGAGCTGGCGGGGCGCGGCGCCGGCGCGGAGCAGCTCGATGCCCTGGGCCACATCGAGTCCCGTCTGCTCCATGGCCACCACCGCCTCCGCTATGGCGCCCAGGTAGGCGGTTAGCAGCCGGTTGCTGATGAGCTTGAGCAGCAGGCCGGACCCGTTGTCGCCGACCCGCTCGACCCGGCCCGAGAATGCCTCCAACACGCCCCGGGCCACCTCCAGCGCTCGGGCCGGACCACCGACCATCACTGTCAACGTTCCGGCCTCGGCATGGATGGACGTGCCGCTGACCGGCGCGTCGAGAAAGTCGATGGAACGTCGCCGCGCCTCGACGGCCACGCGGCGGCTGGTCGCCACCGACACCGTCGACAGGTCCGCGGCCACCGCGGGCGCCTCGAGCATGTCGAGCAGCCCACCGGCCGAGCAGTACACCTCCTCCACATCGCCGCTGTCGGGCAGCGACGAGCACACCAACTCGCACCCGGACAGCTCGTGGAGATCCCCGACGGTGGGCAGCCCTGCGGCGGCGGCCCATCGCAGAGCTTCCGTCGAGGCGTCGAATCCGCTCACGTCGTGCCCGGCGTCCGCCACCCGGCGGGCCATGGGCAGGCCCATCCGGCCCAGACCCACGAACCCGACTCTCATGGCGCGGCCCTCACACCTGGTCGACCTCAATGCCGAGACCGGGCCCGGAGGGGACCCGGTATTCGCCGTTGACGGCGACCAGCGGCGCCGAGGCCACGTCGGAGCTCGCCCCCTGGTTGCCGGGGCTGCATCCGAAGCCCAGGTTCCGCAGTGCCGCCGCGCAGTGGACGTTGGCCGCGGCGGCCACGCTCGACTCGGCGACCTTGCCGGCGAGGTTCACCTCCAGTCCCAGCGACTCGCACAACGTGGCGCCCCTCATCACGCCGGTGATGCCGCCCAGCTTGATCAGCTTGAGGCTCACCCCTGCCACGCCGGTGCGCCCGAAGCCGAGGATGTCGTTGTGGGAGTGGATGCTCTCGTCGGCGCAGATCGGGACAGGCGAGGCCCGGGCCACCCTCACCATCGCGGCGTGGTCGCCCTGGGCAACGGGCTGCTCGATGAAGCCGACGTCGAGGCTGTCGAGTGCTCGCAGGAACCGGACCGCCTCGGGCTCGGACCAGCCCTGGTTGGCGTCGCCGCTGAGCACGCAGTCCGCGGGCAGGGCCTCGCGGACCCGCCGCATCGTCTCGAGTTCGGCGTCGACGGGCGCAAGGCCGAGCTTCAACTTGAACCATCGGAACCCGGAGTCGTGCTTGGCCCGGGCCGTGGCAACGTCCGCGTCGGGGTCGCCGCTGCCGAAGATGGTGAGGGCGGGGACCGATCCCCTGACGCGGCCCCCGAGCAGCTCCACGACGGGAACCCCGAGGTGCTTGCCGGCAAGGTCGTGGAGGGCCATGTCGATCGCGCCGATGGCGGTGTCGTTCGACTGGATCATCTGACGCATGGCCCACCACAGGGCGGTGCGGCGGAGCGGGTCTTCTCCCACCAGGCGGGGGCCGAGGAAGTCGATGGCGGACGCGATGGCCCCCTGGGTGTCGCCGGTCAGGTTGACGGCCTCCACGCCCTCGCCCCATCCGACGAGGCCGTTGTCGGCGGTGATCTTTGCCAGCACGTTGTGGGAGCGCTCCACGGTGATCTGGGCCATTACCACCGGCTTGGCCAACCCAACGGTGATGGGTACCGCCTCCACGCTGACGATCCGCATGCGGGTCTCCCTTCTGGTCGACGTGACCGGGCTTTCAGCCGGCAGCCTCGCCCGGCCGCCAGACGGACGCAATCGGACCATCCTGCAACATATATGATCAGCACCTCGAAACGGAGGTGTGCATGCGGCGAGACCGTCTCCCAGATGGCCGCCCCGACCCGGCCCGCTTGATCAAGGGCTGGCCGCTGCCGGGTGTCGGGCCGCGATGACTGAGCCGCGCCGGTTCAAGCACGATGCCCTCAGGGCGTTCGCGGCCGGGATCCTCCAAGCCACCGGAGTCGTTGAGGACCACGCCCGAGTAACCGCGGACCGCCTGCTGGAAGCCGACCTGAGGGGTCGCACCGGCCACGGCCTCATCCGTGTCCCGCTCTACGTCAGGCGCATCGAGGCCGGCAGCGTCAATCTGGAGCCGCGGGTGTCGGTTGTGTCCGAGGGGCCGACGTCCGCGCTGGTGGACGGGGACAACGGCCTGGGCCAGGTGGTGATGACCACCGCGGCCGAGATTGCCATCGCCAAGGCCACCGAGATGGGCATGGCTTGGGTGGGCACCGTCAACTCCAACCACGCAGGTGCCGCCGGGATCTACCCGGCCATGGCCGCACGCCAGGGCCTGATCTCGATCTACATGGCAGTGGGCAACGCCAACTCGATGCCGCCGTGGGGAGGAAACGAGAAGCTGCTGAGCACTAACCCGATTGCCATCGCCGTGCCCGCGGGGACCGGTCCGCCCTACCAGCTCGACATCGCCACAACCGTCGCGTCCCACGGCACCATCAAGGTCGCGGCCCAAGCCGGTGAGCTGATGCCGGTCGGCTGGGTGATCGATGCCGACGGAGAGCCCATCACCGATCCGGGCCGGGCTCACGAAGGGTTCCTGATGCCGATCGGCGGCTACAAGGGCTCGGGGCTCAACATTGCCATCGGCCTGCTGGCCGGTGTGCTCAACGGCGCCGCCTTCGGCCGCTCGGTCGTCGATCAGAACGCGGACTTGGGCTCGCCCACCAACACCGGGCAGGCCATGCTCGCCATGCGGCCCGACCTGTTCCGGCCCGACGACGCGGGCGGGGCGGTCGCCGAGCACCTGGCCGAACTTCGCGGCTCGGGCTCGAACCGTCCCGGGCCGCTGAGACTCCCCGGCGACGAGGCGGCCCGGCTCGAGGCTGAGAGCCTGGCCCTCGGGATCGCGGTCCCGCCGCCGCTGCTGGATGAACTCAACGCGCTCGCCCGCAGGCTGGGCGTCGACGAACTGGCCGAATGATTTGGCGACTGGACGAACGGGAGAGGTGGCGCATCCATGAAGCTGGTGACATTCGACGACGGGACCGGGCCGCGGGTCGGGGTGCTGGACGTCGGCGGGGCCGTTGTGGACGTGTCTGGAGCGGCGGGTGTGGGTGAGACCATGCTCGAAGTGGTGGAGGTCGGCGAGGCTGGACTCGACGCGGCTCGGGCGGCGCTCACATCGAGCCCGGTGCTGCCGGAGCGCTCGATCCGGCTGCTGGCGCCGATCATGCCCCGCAACAACGTGATGGCGGTGGGCCGCAACTACCACGACCACGCCAAGGAGTTCTCGGCCAGCGGCTTCGACGCCTCCGAGAAGAAGATGATTCCCGACCATCCGATCATCTTCACCAAGGCTCTGTCGTCGATTGTGGGACCGAGCGACGCCATCGACGCGTCGATGGATCCCAGTGGCACCAGCGACTACGAGGGCGAGCTGGGGGTGGTGATCGGCACCGGCGGGCACCGCATCGCCGCAGCCGGCGCCATGGCCCACGTCTTCGGCTACACCGTCATCAATGACGTCACGGCCCGGGCTCTCCAGGCCCAGCACGTGCAGTTCTTCATCGGCAAGAGCGCGGCCACGTTCTGCCCCATGGGTCCGTGCATCGTCACCGCCGACGAGATAGGCGACATCGGCGCCGCCCGCCTGCGCACCACGGTCAACGGCGAGCCCCGCCAGGACGCCCCCATCCGCGACCTGATCTTCGACATACCCACCCTCATCGAGGCCATCTCGGCCGCGGTCCTGCTCCTGCCCGGAGACGTGATCGCCACGGGCACGCCGTCGGGGGTGGGCATCGGATTCGACCCCCCGGTGTACCTCCAGCCCGACGACGTGGTCGAGGTGTCGATCGACGGCATCGGCGCCCTCACGAACCCCGTCGTGTGAGACAGGCCCCGTGATCGTCGAGGTGATCTCGGTGGGGACCGAGTTGCTGCTCGGCCAGATCGTGAACTCCAACGCGGCCACCATCGCCCAGCGACTGGCCGCGGCCGGGCTCGACGCCCACCACCAGACGACCGTGGGGGACAACCTGCAACGCCTGACCGGCGCCATCGCTGATGCCGCGGCCCGAGCCGACGCGGTGGTGCTGACCGGCGGCATGGGCCCGACCCCCGACGACCTGACTCGCGACGCGCTGTGCGCGCTCGCGGGCGTCGGCCTGGCGCGCGACGCGGCCCAGGAGCAGAGGATCCGCGAGCGGGTGAACCAGGCGAGGGGCACGGTCACCGCCAGTGCCCTGCGCATGGCCGACTATCCCGAGGGGGCCGACCCGCTTCCCAACTCGGTTGGGGTGGCGTTGGGCACGGCCATGGAGCACGACGGGGTCCACCTCTTCGCCCTGCCCGGGGTTCCGTCCGAGATGGTGGCCATGCTCGACGAGCAGGTCATGCCCCGCCTAGCCGCGCTCGCCGGCGAGCCCGCGGTGCTGCGAAGCCGGCTGCTGGCCACGGTCGGCCTGGGCGAGTCCCAAGTGGCCGAGATGCTCGGCGAGCTGAACGACTCCGCCAACCCTTCTGTGGCCTACATGCTGTCGGAGGGCCGGACCAGGATCCGGATCTCGGCCAAAGCCGCGACCGAGGCGGCCGCCGATGCCCTGATCGACGGGATGGAGTCGGCCGTGGTCGCCCGGTTGGGCCCGCACGCGGTATCCGGCCCCGTGGACGACCCGCGGCCCTAGAGGCCGAGCGGGCCGCTACTGCTTGATAGAGGCGGCCAGGGCCAGGCCCTGCGCCTCCGCGCTGAGGGGGAGCTCGACCACCTCGTTGAGGTCTGCGGACAGGTCGGCCGCCATGTAGACCTCCATCACCAGCCGGGCGTCGCGGGCCTCGACCATGACCTCGGTGTCGTTGGCGATCGCCTCCAGGAAGTGAGTGGTCTCGCGCTCCATCGGCCCGGCGTAGGTGGACTCGACGTACTCGCCGGGCATCGTCGACAGCGGGAAGCGCACCCCGTCGTCCGAGGTGTTGTGGACGATGTCCTTGTGGGTGTCGTCGATCATGACCGTCCCGGCCGTGCCCACCAGCTCGATCCAGGTGGTGGCCGCGTTGGGATAGCCGCCTGCGGGCAGGGCCATGCCAGCGTTAACCGTCACCACTGCTCCGTCGTCCATGGTGATGATCATCACCTGGGAGTCGGCCAGCCCCACCGTCTCGGCGCGAACCCCCCAGGCCATCTGCGAGTACACCCTTACCGGCCGGCGGGGCTGGAGGCACCAGAAGGCGAAGTCGATGTCGTGGGTGGCCTCCATCGCGGCCGGCGACAGCTTGATGCGATTGCCGATCTTGGCTCCGAGCTGGCGGCCGATGTGGCGGGTGATCAGCACATGGCGCAGATCGCCGATGCTGCCGTCGCGCACGCTGCGCCGGGCGAAGGACTGCTTGGGGTTGAAGCGCTGCGAATAGCCGATGGTGAACTTCAGCCCCTGGCCCTCGGCGAGGTCGATCAGCTCGTCGGCCTCCTCCAGCGCCAGCGCGATCGGCTTCTCCAGCAGAACGTGCAGGCCGGCCTCCAGCGCGGCTCGGGCCATCGGGTAGTGGGTGGTCTCCGGTGTGGCCGAGATCATCACCGCGTGGAGGCCGTCGATCTCCAGCAGCGCCTCCCAGTGCTCGGTGCTGGTCGACGGGTCCACCAGCTGCTCCACCTCGGCACGGCGGACCGGGTCGGTCTCCGCAATGTGGAGACGTTCGACCAGCGCGTGCCGGGCGCAGGCCACCGCTCTGATGCCGCCGCACCATCCGGTGCCGATGACTCCGACGTTGAGGTTCTTGACCATCAGTTGGATCCTTTCCGCTTGAGGCCGCTTCTGAGTTCGGTGGGATCCGCCGGCAGGCTCACCGGCCGGCCCAGGCGGGCCGAGTGGTCCATCGCCATGGTGAGCAGAAGGTTGCGATGGCCCTCCGCGGCGGTGGCATGGGGGGTGGTCACGCCCTGTGCGAGGCGGTTGAACCAGGTGGCCGTCTCCTCTCGCATCGGTCCCCACAGCAGCCCGTCGGAGAGGTCTCCCGGTGGGTAGCTGCCGACGAAGTCCACATGGCGGTCGGCTGGAGCCTCGAAGCCCCGGCTGCGATAGCCGGCGGGCTGCGGCACCTCGGAGGCCACGATGACGTCTCGGTGGGTGTCCTCGATGTCGATCACTCCCTTGGTGCCCACGACGCCGATCTCGAGTCCGTACACCGCTCCCGGCCACACCACGGGCAGCGCCCAGCTGATGTTCATCGAGAACAGGGTGCCGTCGTCCATGGTGAACAGGCCGAATGTGGCGTCGAAGGTGTCCCAGGACCCGAGCACCTTGTCTACGGATCGGGCGTAGACCTCCACCGGCTCCTTGCCCTCCATGAGCCACATGCTCATGTCGAGGCTGTGGGTTCCCGACACCACCATGGGGGTGAGGTTGGTGCGGTCGACGGCCTTCGAGAGGGTGGCTTCGACCACCATCCGGTTCATGAGCGCCCGGGTGATCACGCTGGTGACCTCGCCCAGTTGGCCGTCGCGGATCCGTTGCTTGACGGTGAGGAAGCGGCGCCGGAACCTCTGGGTGTAGCCGATGACGGCGTCGATGCCGCGGCTCTCGATGGCCTCCAGGACGTGGGCCGACTCCACTGGGTCAGTGGCCAGGGGCTTCTCGATGAACATCGGGAACCCGTAGGCCGCCGACTGCATGATGGGGTCGACGTGCTCGCGCTCGTCGGTGGCCACGATCACAGCGGTCACCTCGCCGCGGGCCAGCAGAGCGGACGCGTCGGTGGTCACGAAGTCGGCCTGGGTGTCGACCGCGAGCTGCTTGGCGGTGGGCTCATGGATGTCGCACAGGCCCAGCCATCCGATTCCGGAATACTCCCGGGCGAGCCCGGCCCGGATACGCCCGATGGTGCCGCAGCCGATGACGGCCAGTCCGATCCCGTTGGCCATGTTCGCTCCTTGAGGGTTCTTGGTAGTCCGGTTGGTTGCCCGAGACCGATCGGGTCTCCCGAAGTCTGTCGGAGGGTCAGGCGTATCCCAGCAGGCGGGCGGCGTTGCCGCCTGCGATCAGATCGATCTGGGACTGCTCCAGGCCCGGCACCGAGCCGATCAGCTCCAGCGGGTCGTCATCGCCCATGTCGTAGGGGTAGTCGGTGCCCAGCAGCACATGGTCGGCGCCGTACTTGTCGACCAGGAACTTGACCTGGTCGGGCTCGAACACCATGGTGTCGAAGAAGAAGCGCTTCAGGTAGCTCGAGGGCAGGTCGGGCACCCCCTCGCTCACGTCGGCCCGGGCCCGCCAGGCGTGGTCGATGCGGCCGGCGTAGGCCGGCAGGTAGCCGCCGCCGTGCACCACCACGATCTTCAGCTGTGGCCGGCGCTCCATCACCCCGTTGAAGATGAGGTGGGCCGTGGCCAGGGTCGCCTCGAAGGCATGGCCGATGATGTTGACGAAGTTGTGGCCCTGAAGCCGGTCCTTGTGGGTGTGCCCCTCGGTGTGGACCACCACTACCGCGCCGAGCCGCTCGACCTCGGCCCAGAAGTCCTCGAGGCGGGAGTCTGCGATCTCGCTGCCCTCAACATGGCTGCCGATTTCCAGGCCCCGCATGCCCAGCTCGTTCACGCAGTGGCGCAGCTCGGCCACGGCCGCGCCGGTGTCCTGCAGGGGCACGGTCCCCAGCGGGGAGAAGCGGCCCGGGTACCTGGAGGTGGCCTCGGCCAGCTCCTCGTTGATGATCCGGCACACCCGGGCGCCCACCTCAGGCTCGGCCCAGTAGTAGTACTGGTACACCGCCACCGCGACCGCCTGGATGTCCACGCCCATCCGGTCCATGTCGGCCAGCCGGACCTCCAGGGAGTCCATCTTGGGCCGGAGGAATTCAAGCTGGCGCCGGTTGACGTCTCGGGTGATGGCGCTGCCGTACTGCAGCCTCACCCGCCCGACCCGCTCCTCCTCGACCTTCATCATCTCGGTGGCGGGCCCGCACTCGCGGTGGCAGTGGATGTCGATGACCGGCCCGTCGCTTCGCTGCGCTCTCATTCACTACTCCCGGCCGGCCCGGATGGCCGCATTCGCTTATCCGCCGAGCCCAGTTGGTGGCGCGGATGATGCATCATATATGATGCTGCTTTCGGGCCGCCAACCAGGTGGCCGACTAGGCGCCGAAGTCTGAGCAACCTCCCCCAACCACCCGTGACGGCGATCCATTGACCACGTCCCTGCCCCAATGCCTGGCGCCGACCCGTGCGCCCCGCCGGCCCGACACCATGCTTCCCGCCGGCAGCGTCGACACCCATGTGCACGTGTTCGACGGCCGTTACCGGCTGTCGCCCCAGCGAGGCTACGACCCGCCCGATTCGAGGTTGGAGCACATGGTGGCCATGCACAAGGCCATCGGCATCGAACGGGTCGTGTTCACCCAGCCCTCCATCTACGGCACCGACAACGGCGCCATTCTCGATGGTTCCGATGCGCTCAACGAGGCAACGCCGGGCCGGGCCCGCAGCGTGGTGGCGGTCGGAAGCGACGTGAGCGACCGGGATCTGGCTGCCATGCACGCCCGGGGTGCGCGCGGCGTGCGCCTCAACACCGACAACGTGGGCGGCATGCCCATCGACTGGGACGATCTGCCCGAACTGTGCAGGCGCATCGCTGGAATGGGCTGGCACGTGGAGTTCCTGTTCCCGGGGCGCGACATGGTCGAGCTCGCGCCGCTGATCGCCTCGCTGCCGGTTCCCGCCTGCATCGGCCATTTCGCCTACCAGCCCGCAGCCGACGGAGTGGAGGCCGACGGCTTCCAGGCCCTGCTGGCCCTGCTACGGGGCGGGAACACCTGGCTGAAGATCTCCGGCGCCGACCGGGTCAGCGCAGCCGGTGGGCCCGGCTACGACGATGTCGCCCCGCTGGCGGAGGCCGCCCTTGAGGCCAACCCCGAGCGGATCATGTGGGGCACCGATTGGCCCCATCCCAACAAGTACGACGCCGGGCTGGTGCCCGACGAGGGCGACCTGGTCGACACCCTCGGGTCGTGGGTCAGCGATCCCGACCTACTGAGACGCATCCTCGTCGACACTCCCGAGCAGTTCTACGGCTTCTGACGACCACCGGCGCCCTAGGGAGAGGACTAGCCGGCTGCGCCTGCGGGGTTCGACACCGCCCGCCGCACCGGGATCCAGGCCAGGGCCAGAACGCCTGTGATGGCCGCAGCCGACCAGAACGGCACTGAGGGGCCGAAGGTGTCGTAGATCATCGAACCGGCCGGGGGTCCGCTCACCTGGCTCAGCCGGATGATCGTCACCCAGAACAGAACGGTCAGACCACGGTAGGCCTGCCCGCCCACGGTGGCCGCGAAGGCTTGAGCCTGGGGCACGAAAGCCCCGAACCCGAAGCCGCACACTGCCAGCCCGGCTACCACTGACCCGGCTGAGGCGGCCAGTGCTGTGATTGCTGAACCGACCGCCATCAAGGCGAAGGAGGCGGTGACCAGGTTGGCCTTGCCGATCCAGTCGATGAGCATGCCGATCCGGACCGCGGCCAGCACAATCCCCAACTGGAACGAGGCGATGAACACTCCTCGGGCGGCCACCTCGATACCGAACTCGTCGTCGAGCAATAGCGGTACCACGGTGAGGCCTAGGCCGTGCAGCAGGTATGTGGCCACGAACGTGGCTGCCAGCACTCCGGCGTAGTCGGCGAGGGTGCGCTCGCGGCGCATGGTGGTCAGCGCGGCACGCAAGTGGCGCAGGGGCCGTTCGGCAGCAATCTCGGGCCGGTCGCCCGGCATGCGGCTGGCCCAAGCGGCCAGGGGAATCCCGATTAGGAAGATGAGGAACGGCCGGAAGATGCCACCGATGGCCAGCAGTCCGGCGACCACCGGGCCCAGCAGCGATGTCATCTGCAGCCCGGTCATGTTGATGCCCATGGCTCTGGTGCGGGCGTCACCCTCGAAGGAGTCGGCGATCAGCACGATGCCGACGCCCAGGATCCCGGAGGTGCCCACCCCCTGAAGGAAGCGCACCGCTACCAGCGCCCAGAAGGAGCGGGCGAAGAACCCGGCCACGCCGAACGCCGAGAAGAGCGCCAGCGCGCTCAGCACCACCCGGCGCCGACCGACGCGGTCGGCCAGATACCCGATGATGGCCGAGAACATCACCCCGGCGAAGGAGATGGAGCCCTGCACCAGTCCGATGGAGCCGCGGGACACGCCGAAGGCGTCGGCCAGGTCGGGCAGGATGGGTGCGGTGACCGAGAAGCCGAGGGTACCCATGGCGCCTACTGCGATGGCGATGGACAGGCGCTCGTAGGGTCTGGTGGCCGTGCCGAAGGGTCGGCTCAGACGGGCGGTCAGGCTCACAGGGATCATATATAATATATGTCCACATCCCGTCGGCGTGCTCCGCGATGCCTCGGCAGGCTGGCCGCGCCACCTCGGAGCACTTGGAGGTTCTCAACACCATGCCGTACCAAGAGATCGTCTTCGAAGTCCGCGACGACGCGGCCTGGATCGGTATCAACCGCCCCGAGGTCCGCAACGCCTTCCGTGAGCAGACCCTCGATGAGATAGCCGACGCGCTCAACTCCACCCGGGAGGACCCCACTATCGTCGCCGCGGTGGTGTACGGGGTCGGCGGCCACTTCTCGGCCGGCGGCGACTTCCACGCCATGATGAAGCTCAACAAGGCCAACTCGTACATGTGGAACGACCGGATGCAGAAGGTGGCCATGACCTGCCGCAACCTTCCCATCCCGGTGATCGCCATGGTCGAGGGCGCCTGCGTGGGAGGCGGCCACGAGCTGATGCTCTGGTGCGACCTCGTCGTCGCGGCGGAGGACTCCATCTTCGGTCAGACTGGCGCCCGGGTCGGCGCCTGTCCCACCGTCGGGGCGACCCAGTACATCGGCAAGCTCATCGGCGAGCGCAGGGCCAAGGAGATGATCTTTCTGTGCAAGCGGTACTCGGGCGCGGAAGCGGCCGACATCGGGCTGGCCAACGAGGCCGTTCCCGCGGCCGAGCTGCTCGCCCGTGTCGAGGAGGTGGTGGCCCAGATCAAGGGCTACAGCTCCCAGACGATCCGGTCCACCAAGGTCTCGCTCAACTTCGACAGCGACGCGCTGTACCCGTCGTGGCAGCATGGAATGGAGCTGCTGGCCAACATCTGGGGCACCGAGGAGTCCCTGGAGGGCATGAACGCCTTCCTGGAGAAGCGCCCGGCCGACTTCCACCAGTTCCGGAAGCGAAACCGGGCCGCGCTCGACGCCTACATGGACGACTTCTCCGAGGGCCGCAACCAGAGCGAGTCCTCCCGCCGGGCCCGGGAGGGATGACCGCGATGCCGGCGCGGGCCCGCCGGTACCCGCGTCGCCGCGGCCCAGTGCAGGACGGCTGAGAGCGTGCCAGAGGGTGCGCTGGACGGGGTCCGGGTGGTGGACCTCACCCGGGTGCTGGCCGGCCCGCTGTGCGCCATGTGGCTCGGCGACATGGGAGCCGACGTCATCAAGGTCGAGCGGCCCGGCTCCGGCGACGACACCCGGGCCTGGGGCCCGCCGTTCGCGGGAACCGAAGCCGCCTACTTCCTAGGAGTCAACCGCAACAAGCGGAGTCTCACGCTGGACCTGGGTCAACCCCGGGGCCTGGAGATCCTGGCCGAGCTGATCCGGGGCGCGGACGTTGTGCTGGACAACTTCAAGATCGGCACCCTCGACCGGTGGGGCTTCACCGACGAGTGGTACGCCGAGGAGGCGCCGGCCGCGGTGCGAGCCACCATCTCTGGCTACGGATCCACCGGTCCCAAGGCGGCCATGCCGGGCTACGACTTCATCCTGCAGGCCGAGACCGGTCTCATGGCCATCACGGGCGAGCCCGACGGCGAGTCGATGAAGCTGGGGGTGGCCATCGTGGACGTCTGCACCGGGATGCTGGCCGCCATGTCGGTGCTGGGCGGGCTGGCGGCCCGCGGGCGCACCGGCAAGGGACAGCGGATCGAGCTGTCGCTGCACGACACCGGACTCCAGATGCTGGCCAACGTGGCCGCCAACCACCTGGTGAGCGGGGCCGAGGCAGTCCGCTACGGCAACGGCCATCCCAACATCGTGCCCTACCGGACCTACCCCACCGCCGACGGCGAGTTAGTGGTGACGGTGGGCAACGACACCCAGTTCGCCCGGTTCGCCCAAGTCCTGGGCTGCGACGGGTGGTCCTCGGACCCTCGCTTCGCCCGCAACGCCGACCGGGTCGCCAACCGCGACCTGCTCGACGGCCTGATCCGCGACCGCATGGTCACCCGCACCCGGACCGAGTGGAGCGCCGACCTCGAGGCCAACGGCATTCCCTGCGTGCCGATCAACTCGGTCGCCGAGGCGCTGGCTTCGCCGCAGACGACGGCTCGGGGCATGGTGACCACCGTCGCGCACCCCACAGCAGGCGAGGTGGCCCTCACCGGAGTGCCATTCAGGATGTTCGGCACGCCCGCCGCCATACGCCGACCGCCCCCCACGCTGGGCCAGCACAGTCGCGAGGTGCTGGCGAGCGAGTTGGGGCTCGACGCTGCCACGATCTCGGAGCTGGTGGCCGCCGGGGTCACCACCGTCGAGTGAGTTCCCAGAGCCCGACCGACGCCGGCCCGCAGCCGCGGGCGACCACGACCATCAAGGAGTCGCCATGACCGCAGCCGAATCCGAAGCGCCGGCCGAGTGGTGGCCCGAGCTGGGGCCCAGATGGGAGCGGTCGGCCGCGCCCAAGCCGCCGTGCCTGTGCATCGATGTGCACTCCCACCTGTCCGTGCCGGCGGCCTCGGCACTGGCCAAGCCGCACTTCTCGCCCGAGATGGACCCGCGCTCGTTCTTCTCGCCGCCCGAGAGCCTCCGCTACAACCGGGAGCTGCGCAGCCAGCCCGAGATGGTGGCCAAGTTCGAGCAGGCCGAGGCCCGAATCGAGGACATGGACAAGCAGGGCATCGACATGCAGATCCTGTCGGTGTCGCCCGGCGAGTACTTCTACTGGCTCGACGCCGAGCACGCGGTCAAGGCCTGCCGCCTCCAGCATGAGCGGCTCGCCGAGGTGGTGGCCCAGCACCCGGAGAGGTTCGCGGCGGTGGCCAACCTGCCCATGGACCATCCCGAACTGGCCGTCGAGGTGATGGTCGAGGCCCGCCGGGACTTCGGCATGGGCGGCTTCGAGATCAACGCCGACGTCAACGGCGGCGACCTCGACAACCGCCGCTACGACCCGGTGTGGGAGAAGGCCGTCGAGCTGGGCATGACCGTGATCATGCATCCCCAGGGGTTCACCCACGGCCAGCGGATGGACGACTACTACCTGGTCAACGTGGTGTGCATGCCGCTGGCGTCCACGCTGGCGGTATCCCGCATGATCCTGGGCGGGGTGTGGCACCGCCACCCCGAACTCCAGATGGTGGTGGTCCATGGCGGCGGCTACCTGCCCTACTACTTCGCCCGCACCGACCACGCCTACGGCGTGCGCCCCGAACTGCGCCGCCACATCGACCGCAAGCCCAGCGAGTACCTGCGCAAGCTGCACTTCGACACCACGGTGTTCGAGCCGGGAATGGTCGAGTACCTGGTGGAGACCTTCGGCGACACTCAGGTCCTGCTCGGGACCGACTACCCGTTCGACATGGGCCCCACCGACCCCATGGCCTTCCTGGCCGAGGCCCGGCTTACAGATCAGTCCCGAACCCGGATCCTGGGAGCCAACGCAGCCCGCCTGTTCGGGATCGGGGACTGAGTCGGCGAGTGGTCCCCCGCGGCCCTACGGCCCTTGGAGGCGGTTACCGGTCGGTCCGGTAGCGGCTGAGGGACTCCTCGTCGATCCGTACGCCCAGGCCCGGCTCATCGGAGGGATGCAGATGGCCGGCGACGGGAAGGAACCGCTCGGTGACCACGTCGTCGGTGATGTAGTGGGGCGAGATGCCCGATCCGAAGCGCAGGTTGGGCACGGCGAGGGCCAGGTGGGCGGCGTGGGCCGCGCCGATGCTGGTCTGTCCGGCCATGCCGGCGAAGTGCACTCCGATCCCGGCTTCGTCGGCCACCGAGAACATCTCGCGCACTCCGAGCGGTCCGGCCGCCTTCATGAGCTTGGCCACCACCGCGCCGACCGCGCCCACGGCCAGGGCGGTGCGCAGTCCGTTGGCGTCGAAGATCCCCTCGTCGGCGGCCACCGTCACCGGGCTCGCCGCGTTCAGGCGGGCCATTCCCAGCAGGTCCCACCGGGGCAGGGGCTGCTCCACGAAGCCCGGGTCGGCCTCCGCCACGGCCTTCAGGTACCGCATGGCTTGGCTGTGGTCCCATCCCTGGTTGGCGTCGGGCAGCAACTCGACGCCGGGACCCACCGCGTCCCGCACCGCGAGGGTGGCGGCAATGTCGTGTTCCACGTCGGCGGAGCCGACCTTGATCTTCACCAGGGGGAAGCCCTCCGAGGCCGCCTCGCCCGCCTCGTTCGCCAGCGAGGCGGGCGTGCCCCCGCTCACATGCCAGATGGTGGGCACCGAAGGGCGGCGGCGGCCGCCGTAGAACTCGTAGAGGGGAACGCCCGCGGCCTGGGCCACGACATCGTGCAGGGCCATCTCCACTGCGGCCCGGGCGGCGTTGTTGCCGACGATGATCCGGGCCATCAGGGTCCTCAGCCCGATGAGATCGCAGGGATCGCGGCCTGCCAGCGCCCCGGCCAGCACGCCACCGATGAGGTCACTGGCCGAGGCCAGGCTCTCGCCGGTGAAGTACCGGGCCACCACGCTCTCGCCGATGCCGACGACGCCGTCGTCGGTGGTCACCCGGGCGATGATGCAGGTCCGGACGTCGACGGTGGCCACTGCCATCTGCAGCGGTCGTTTGAGCGGCAGCTCGACTGGTATCGCCTCGAGGCGTTCGATCCGCAAGCTCCGCTACCTCCCAGCCCGCACCTATCGTGCAAAATATAGGATTGATGGCTACTGCGGGCGGTCTACGGGCGGCTCGACGGTGAGCGAAGGGTCAACCCACGTGAGCGACGCCACTTGCACAACCCGGGAACCGGCCGGCGTGCCGCGGCGGTCGCCGGTGGCCGACGCCAGCGCTTGGCGGAGCGCCGACCTCGCTGACGATCCCCGCTGGATCCGTCACCTGGGCGCGGCCGAGCTGGATGAGATCGAGACTGCGCTGGCCCGGGCCGTGGACCGCAAGCTGCGAGTCCCGTTCAGCCGGGAGGACTTCGAGGTCCCGGCGGTGGCCGCGTTGCTGCAAGAGGCCGCGTCCGAGTTGGACCACGGCTGCGGCGTCCAGCTGATTCGCGGCCTGCCTCGCCGGGACCTGACCTACTCCGAGTGCGAACTCGTCTACTGGGGGCTCGGCGTGCAACTCGGCCGGCCGGTGTCGCAGAACGCACGCGGCGACCTGATCGGCCATGTGCGCGACGAGGGCAAGTCGATCGAGGACCCCTCAGTACGCTCCTACCAGACCCGGGGAAAGCTGGACTTCCACGCCGACAAGCTGCCGGTCGATGTGCTGGGGCTGTTGTGCCTGCGCACCGCCCGCGCCGGCGGCACCAGCCGGATCGTCAGTGCCACCGCCATCCACGACGTGATCCTCCACGAGCGCCCCGACCTGCTCCAGGTGCTGTATGAGCCGTTCACCCTCGACTGGCGCGACGAGGAACCCGTCGGCGCGGCGCCTTGGTACCGGCTGCCCATGTTCAGCGAGTGCGACGGCAAGGTGACCTCGCGCTTCACCACCATCGCCTACTTCCACAGCGCCGCCCGCCACGGTGCCGAGCACGCCATCACGCCCGAGCAGGACGAGGCCCTGCATTACGCCCAGGAGGTGGCCAACCGGCCCGAGATGCAACTCGCCATGGACTTCGAGGAGGGTGACATCCAACTGCTGAACAACCACGTCACCCTGCACGCCCGCGACGCCTTCGAGGACTATCCCGAGCCGGACCGCAAGCGCCACCTCCTGCGGCTGTGGATCTCCTACCCGCCCGAGCGGCGCCGTCCGGTGGCGCCGCCGCTGCACGAGCGCCTCAAGCTCGTGGACGCAGGCGGCATCCCGGCTCGCGCGGGGGTCTAGCCGTCTGAGACGGTGTCAGGTACCCCGATCGCACCTTCGGCAGCCAGAACGTCGATCTCGTCGGCACTTAGGCCGAGGCGCTCCGAGAGCACCGTGGCGGTGTCCTCGCCCAGCATGGGGGCGTGCCGGTCGGGCTGCTGCCAGCCGCTGAGCTTCATCGGGCTCGGCTGGTAGCGGACCTCGCCGAGGGTGGGGTGGCGGTAGGTGCGGACCATCCCCCGCTCAATGACGTGATCGTCGGCCAGCACCCCCGCCATGTCGTTCACCGGTGCCGACGGTATGTCGAAGCGGTCGAGCAACCCGGTCAGCTCGGCGGTGGTCATGGTGGAGAACACGGCCTCGAGTTCGCCCACTACGAACTCCCGGTTGGCCACCCGGGCGGTGTTGTCGCGGCTGCGGGGATCGTCGATCAAGTCCCGGCGGTCGATCCCCTCGCATAGGTTGCGCCAGAACTTCTCGTCGCGGGCCACCACCACCACGTGGCCGTCGCGGGTTGCGAACGCCTGCCAGGGGACCATGTGGCTGTGGGCGGTGCCCTGGCGGGTGGCCAGCCTGCCGGAGTTCAGATGGTCGAGGCCGTCGTAGGCCAGCAGCGACACCAGCGAGTCGAGCATCGACACATCGGCGTGACGACCCCCGCCGTGCAGCTCGCGGCCCAGCAGCGCCCCCAGGACTGAGATGCACGCATAGATGCCGCCGGCCAGATCGGCCAGCGGCGTGCCCACCCGGGCCGGGGGACCGTCGGGCTCCCCGGTGTAGT
>VYCW01000063.1 GCA_009843735.1 Acidimicrobiaceae bacterium
CGGGTCCGGCGGTGCGGCTGCGTCTGGTTCGGGCGGTGATGGCGGCGGGTCCGGCGGTGCGGCTGCGTCTGGTTCGGGCGGTGATGGCGGCGGGTCCGGCAACGCGCCCACACTTGCTGCCGCTACCTCGGCCGGCGGCTTGGGCGGTTCGACGCGGGGAACAGCACTGACCGTTCGTCTTAGCGAGGGCGATGCGATCGGCGGTACGAGCGCGCCCGCGGTGAGCCGGGTGGACGGCAGGCCGCTCGATGCTGCGGAGATCCGAGCCGTGACCGACCGGCTCCCGCCATGGCACTACGACGACGGGAGCGACACGGTCGACTTCAACCGCCCACCCGAGACGCTGCCGCCGCCCCGCACCGGCGAGACCGTTGATCGGCCGTTCCCGGCCGGGACCGACATCGACGCACCGGATGTCGATCCCGGACCCCTGGCCGTGCTGCGGGTACAGCCCGAGGGTGATGTGGGGATCGCCCCCTTCGTCAGCATCACCTTCAACCAGCCCATGGTGCCGCTCGCCACCGTCGGCGAACTCGACGACCTCGACGTTCCGGCCACGATCACTCCGACGTTGCCGGGGCGCTGGCAGTGGATCGGCACCCGCACTTTGCGCTTCGAGCACGACCCGGAGGTGTTCGACCGCCTGCCGATGGCGACCTCCTATGTGGTCGAAGTCCCCTCGGGCACGACATCGCAGTCCGGCGGCGAGCTGGCCGAGACCGTTCGCTTCGAGTTCGAGACCCCCACGCCCAACCTGGCGTGGCTCCTGCCCCAGCACGACTCGCTCGATCTCCAACCGGTGTTCGTCGCCATCTTCGACCAGCGGATCGAACCCGCCGCCGCGCTCGAAGCCATCACGTTCTCGGCCGGTGGCGACCAGCATCCGATCCGCCTCGCCACGGAGGCCGAGATCGAAGGCGACGACGACATCAGCTCCCTGCTCGGATACGCACTCGACGGCACCTGGGTCGCCTTCCGCCCAGTGTCGCCGCTTGAGCCCGACTCATCGATCAGGATCGAGGTCGGCCCCCACGTGCCGTCGGCCGAGGGCCCCAACACCAGCGACGACTCGTCGGTTGTGGAGGCCCGCACCTACGCGCCGCTGCAGCTCGAGGACACCAGTTGTTCGGTCTACGGGTGCCGGCCGGGGCGTGCGCTCGACGCCTGGTTCAACAACACGCTGGATGCTGAGACGCTCGACGCGGCCGACGTCTCCATAACGCCGGCGCTCCCCGGCGCCACGATCTCGGTGCACGGCCGCACCATCACCATCGCCGGGCCCACCGCCGGCGGCACCGTCTATGAGGTGGTGATCCCCGCAGCGCTGGGCGACGTGTTCGGTCAGAGGCTGGGAGAGCCCGAGACCATCAGGTTCAGCATCGAGGAGGCCCGCCCCCACCTCAGCTCCATGGGAGGGCTGCTCGCCACCGTCGACCCGCTCGGGGCGCGACAGACGATCCCCGTCATGGTGCGACAATGGGAGCAACTCCGGGTGCGGCTCTATCCGGTGGAGCCGAGCGACTACGAGTCGTTCCTGGATCTCGTGTCGAGTTGGCGGCGCCGGGACCGGACTGTGGCGGAGGTGCCGTGGCCTGCGGCCGTCGACGAGATCGTCGAGACCGGCATCGACGATGACGGCCTCACCGAGATTCCCATAGACCTCTCCGGGGCCCTCAACGGAGAGCACGGTCACGTGGTCATGATCGTCGACGGGGCTGGCCCGCTCGCAGAGACCGAGGCCGGCCAGAGGACGGTCCGCTCGACGATGACCTGGGTGCAGGACACCGACATCGGCGTCGACATGATCTCCGACTACCGCGATGTGGTGGTGTGGACCACCGACCTGCGTTCAGGCGATCCGCTGGCCGGCGTGACGATCGAGCTGGAGGGCCGGAGCGTGACGCTCACCACCGATGACGACGGCCTCGCCCGGGCCTCGCTCAGCTTCGAAGGGCATGAGTGGGTCGTTGCGTCGCTCGGCTCCGACCGGGCCCTCCACCCGGCGAGATTCGAGCTGTGGCCGCAGGGCGATCAGACCATCTGGTACACGACGGACGATCGCGGCATCTACCGCCCCGGCGAGACGCTGCACCTGAAGGGCTGGGTCCGGAATCTCGATCTGAGCGACGACGGCGACCTCCGGTTGTTTCCCCGCGGAGAGCTAGTCACCTACAGCGTCTCCGGCCCGTTCGGCAACGATCTCGGCCGGGGCGAGGTCCGCCTGGACGACCACGGCGGCTTCGATCTCACCGTCGAATTGCCGGAAGGGGCGAACCTCGGCTGGAGCAGCATCGTCTTTGAGCGTCCGGGCCCGCACTATCACTACTTCCAGGTCCAGGAGTTCCGCCGTCCCGAGTTCGAAGTGGAGGCACGCGTCGAGTCAGCCGGCCCGCATCTGGTGGACGAGCCGGCGGTGGCCGCGGTCGACGCCACGTACTTCTCCGGCGGTCCTCTCGCCAACGCCGAGGTCACCTGGACGGTCACCACCCGGCAGGGCTCGTACTCCCCGCCCAACTGGAGCGGCTTCACGTTCGGCGTGTGGCGTCCGTGGTGGTACTTCGGCTACTTCGACGAGCCGTGGATCGACCCCTGGGCCGAGTCGCAGCGCAAGACCTTCTCGGGCAGGACCGACTCCAGCGGCCGCCACTACCTGCACATGGAGTTCGAGGGCGACGGCGACCATCTCCCCACCACGGTGACCGCCGAGGCTCGAGTGCTCGATGTGAACCGCCAGGAATGGGCATCGGCGGCCGACGTCCTGGTCCATGCCGCCAACCTGTATGTCGGCATCCGCTCCGCCCGCACCTTCGTGAGGTCCGGAGACACCCTCGACATCGACGCGGTGGTGACCGACATCGACGGCAACCCGGTTCCCGGCCGATCCTTCGAGATCACCGCGGCCCGCATCGTCCACCAGTACGTCGACGGCCGGTGGACCGAGGTCCCGACCGACGTGGAGACGTGTGAGGCCGTCTCCGGGCAGACGCCGGTCGAGTGCGAGTTCGCGCCGGGCATCGGAGGCCGCTACCGCATCTCCGCCCACGTCGTCGACGACGCCGGGCGGACCAACCGCAGCGAGTTGACCCGCTGGGTTGCCGGCTCAAGAAGCGGTGTGCCGAGCCGCAGGATCGATCTCGAAGCCGCCAACCTGATTCCCGATGCCGAGACCTATGCCTCGGGCGACACCGCGGAGATCCTCGTCGACTCGCCGTTCGCCTCGGCGACCGGCCTCCTGACGATCTCCCACAACCGGATCATCGAGCTCCGCACCTTCGAGATCGCCGACCATGCTGCGGTTCTCGAAGTGCCGATCACCGACGATCACGTCCCCGAGCTCTTGGTGCATGTCGAGATCGTCTCCACCACCGAGCGAACCGCCGACGACGGGACCACCCTTGAAGGTGCGCCCCCTCGCCCCGCCTACGCGTCCGGGCAGGTGTTGCTGCGGGTCCCGCCCCTGCTGCGGACCCTCGACGTCACCGCCGAGCCCGCGTCGACGGTGGTGAAGCCCGGCGCGGCCACCAGCATTGCGGTGCAGGTCAACGACGCCGGCGGCGCTCCCGTCCAGGGGGCCAACGTGCTTCTCATCGTGGTGGACGAGGCGGTGCTGGCCGTGTCGGGCTACGAGTTGCTCGATCCCATCGATGTCTTCTACCGCCCCTGGACGGCTTACCTGCGCACGGCGCGAGGCAGGAGCACCATCCTGCTCGAGAGCCCCGAGGAACTCCTGCGC
Organism: Acidimicrobiaceae bacterium; assembly: GCA_009843735.1. Taxonomy (GTDB): domain Bacteria; phylum Actinomycetota; class Acidimicrobiia; order Acidimicrobiales; family Aldehydirespiratoraceae; genus Aldehydirespirator. The sequence continues at coordinate 3,734 of VYCW01000063.1, forward strand.
CTGATCGAGGAGGACTTCGCAGTCGCCGAAGAAGAAGAAGCGATGGCCGAGGCGGCCGCTGACTCCGGGGACGGCCGGTCCGCATCGGCGGGACTACAGGTCGACGTCCGCGAGAACCTCGACGCGCTGGCACTGTTCGACCCCGACGCAGCCACCGACTCGGCCGGCCGGACAACCGTGGAGTTCGACCTGCCCGACAACCTCACCCGCTACCGGGTGATGGCGGTCGCGGTGCACGGCGCAGAGCGCTTCGGCACGGCCGAGTCGGCCATCACCGCACGGCTGCCCCTCCAGGTACGGCCCTCGGCCCCCCGGTTCCTGAACTACGGCGACGAGTTCGAGCTGCCGATCGTCGTCCAGAACCAGACCGACTCCCCCATGGTGGTGGATGTGGTCGTGCAGACCTCCAACCTCGAGCTGGACGGGTCGCCGGGACGGCGTGTGACGGTGCCCGCCAACGACCGGGTCGAAGTCCGGTTCCCGGCCCGAGCGAACTCGCCGGGGACAGCCCGCTTCCGGGCGGCGGCGGTGTCGGGCGACCACGCCGACGCTCAGATCGTCGCCCTGCCCGTGTACACCCCGGCCACCAGCGAGGCATTCGCCACCTACGGGGTGGTCGACGAGGGCGCGGTCATCCAGTCTCTAGCCGCGCCGCGAGACGTGATTCCTCAGTTCGGCGGGCTCGAGATCAACACCTCATCGACTGCGCTCCAGGCCCTGACCGACGCCGTGCTGTACCTCTCCGAATACCGGTACGCCAGCTCCGACGCCTACGCCAGCCGCATCCTGGCCATCTCCGCACTGCGCGACGTGCTCGGGGCGTTCGAGGCCGAGGGTCTCGCCAGCCCGGCCGAGCTCGACGCCACTGTGCGCAGCGACATCACCGAACTATCGGCCCTCCAGAACAGCGACGGCGGCTTCGGGTGGTGGTCGCGCAACCGTCCTTCGAGCCCGTACCAGTCGATCCAGGCGATGCATGCTCTGATCGTCGCCCGCAACGAGGGCTTCGCCGTGCCGGACAGGGTCATGTCCAGCGGGTACTGGTACCTGGAGACCATCGAGGACCGGATCCCGGACTACTACAGCCAGCGAAGCAAAGACATGCTGCTGGCCTACGCGCTGCATGTCCGATCGCTGGGCGGGGATCGAGACACCCGCGCCGCCCGCGCCCTATGGCAACGCCGGGGCACGAATCTGGGGGTGGACGCCCTGGCCTGGATCTGGCCGGTAGTGGACGACGACACCGTGGAGGCCAGCATCGAGCGGATCCTCAACAACCGGGTCGTCGAGACGGCCGGGGCGGCCGCATTCGTCACCGACTACGGCGAGGACGCCTACCTGCTGCTGCACTCGAGCCGCCGCACGGACGCCATCGTGCTCGATGCCCTGATCACGATGGCTCCCGAGTCGGATCTGATTCCCAAGGTCGTGGCCGGACTGCTGGCCAGCCGGATCAGGGGACGCTGGAACAACGTCCAGGAGAACTCGTTCATCCTGCTGGCTCTGAACCGCTACTTCGCCGCGTTCGAGGCCACCGATCCCGACTTCGTGGCCCGGGTGTGGCTTGCCGACCTCTACGCCGCCGAGCACCAGTTCTCTGGGCGCACCACGGATCGGGCCCTGACGCTGGTCCCGATGGCGGAACTGCTGGCGACGGGCGACTCCGATCTCATCGTGCAGAAGGACGGGGAGGGCCGCCTCTACTACCGTCTCGGGCTTCGCTACGCCCCCGACGACCTCCACCTGGATCCCCTCGACCGGGGCTTCGTGGTGCAGCGCAGCTACGAGGCGGTCGACGATCCCGGCGACGTGTGGCTCGACGACGACGGTGTCTGGCATGTGCTGGCCGGGGCCCAGGTGCGGGTCAACGTGACCATGGTCAACGACAGCCGGCGCACCAACATGGCGCTGGTCGATCCCATGCCCGCAGGCTTCGAGTCGCTCAACCCGGCACTGGCGGTGACCGGCGAGATCGACGCCCGCGGCGGCGGGGCCGCCGATTCATGGTGGTGGTGGACCTGGTACGAGCACCAGAACCTCCGCGACGACCGGGCCGAGGCCTTCTCGTCGTACCTGTGGGCCGGCACCCATGAGTACAGCTACGTCGCCCGGGCCACCACACCTGGCACCTTCGTCGTGCCCCCAGCCAAGGCCGAGGAGATCTACGCCCCCGAAGTGTTCGGCCGCTCCGGCACCGACACAGTCATCGTCCAAGACCAGCCGTGATCCTCACCGCCCAACGATCGTTGGCGGTCAGTTCCCGGTAGTCAGGGTCGCTAGGTAGTTGAGCGTTTCCTGTTCGGAGACCACGTCGGCGTACTTTGCGTCTAGGTCGAACAGGTTGGACTCGTGGATCTGCGGGTCCCGGTCCCCGCAGGCGTCGCGCACGACGATGGGAACGAAGCCGTGCTGGCAGGCGTCGAGCGCGGTGGCCCGGACGCAGCCGCTGGTGGAGACGCCGGTGTGGATCA
>VYCW01000122.1 GCA_009843735.1 Acidimicrobiaceae bacterium
TGCCGGCGCCGTCGCCGGTGAGCGGGTCGGCGCCCAGCGCCCCCCGGTGCTCGAGGTTGCACAGCGCCTTGACCCCGAGGGTCACCACGTCGTGGGACGCCTTGCCGCCGATGTTGCACACGAAGCTGACGCCGCACGAGTCGTGCTCGTTCTGCGGGTCGTAGAGGCCCTGGCGCTGGGCGGGGTCGGCAGCCATCGGTCTCCTCGCGGAGGCTGGATCGTCGTAGGTGGCGTTCCCCGGGCCGATTTTGGTGCCCGAACCGCGGCTAGCACGGCAGCGGCAGGGACGTCATTGGCCCATCACCGCTCGAAACGCTTGCACCAACCTACCGAAACCCTGCCATTCCGCAAAGTCAAGACGCGGCCGGCAAGTCGAGCCGCGCTCTACTCGCCGTCGGATCCGGCCCCGCTGATGTCGTCGAGACGGCGCGACAGGCTCTGGAGGGAGAAGCGGCCGCGGCGCACCGCCGCCCGGCCCCGGTCGGCCAGGGTCAGGGCCGCCAGCAAGATCGGGAAGATCTCCAGGCGGCCGATGACCATCAGCAGAGCCAGCACGAGCCTGGCCGGCTGGCTGAAGGCCACCGCATAGTTGGACGTCGGGCCGGCCTCGCCCAGCGCCGGGCCCATGTTCCCCAGCGCCGACACGACCGCCCCCAGCGCGGACTCGAGATCTCCCTCGAGCGCGGTCACGGCCAGCATCCCGCAGAGCACCAGCAGGAAGTGGAGCAGGAAGAAGCCGGCCACCCGCGACACCACCCCCTCGCTGACGACGTCGCGCCCGAGACGGATCGGGATCACCGCCCGGGGCGTCTGGGTGTGTTGCACACTGCGCAGCATCGTCAGCCCGAGCACCCGCATCCGCATCACCTTGATGCCGCCCGACGTCGAGCCGGTGCAGCCGCCCACCACCATCAGGAACAGCAGCACCAGCTGGGCCCCGGCAACCCACGTCACGTAGTCGCCGGGCGAGCCCGGTCCGGTGGCGTTGGACAAGCCGGTGCTGGTTCCCAGCGACACCACGGTGAACACTGCGGCCCGGATCGACGAGCCCAGCGACAGGTGGTTCTCCAGCCATAGCAGGATCACGATGACGGTCGCGGCCAGGCCCAGCATCGCCAGGTACGAGCGGAACTCGCTGTTTCGGTGATACGGCACCGTGCGTTCGGCCACCGCCCTCCAGTGCAGCGTGAAGCTGGTGCCGCCCAGGACCATGCACACGATCACCACCGTCTCGACGGCCACGCTGTCGAAGTGGCCGATCGAGTCCGCGTACGGTGAGAAGCCGCCGGTGGCCGCGACCGTGAAGGCGTGGGCCACCGCGTCGTAAACCGAGGAGAAGCCGTCGGCAACGAAGAACGCCACCGCGGCGCAGAGCGTGAAGCCGATGTAGACCATCCACAGCCGCCTGGCGGTCTCGCTCACCCTGGGGGTGAGGCGATCGGACGACGGCCCGGGCGCCTCGGCGGTGATCAACTCCAGACCGCCGACACCGAGGAACGGGAGCACCGCTACCGCCAGCACCACCACGCCCATGCCGCCGTACCAATGGGTGAGCTGGCGGTACATCATCAGGCCGCGGCCAGGAGTCTCGAAGTCGGACAGGACGGTGGAGCCGCTCGCCGAGTAGCCCGACGCCGACTCGAACACGCTGTTAACAATCTGCTCGACGAAGCCGGCGCCACCAGCGGCGAACGTGCCAGCCAGAACGAAGGGCAACGCTCCCACGCAGGTGATGGACACCCACGTCGACGCGACTGTGCTAAAGACGTGGCGCTTGCGGATCTCGCCGGGACGGGTGAGATACCACAGCACGCCGCCGGCCGTGCCGGTCACCAGCGCGGAGACCGCCAGCGCGGCGGTGTCGCGTCCGGTGGTGAGCGCCTCCAGCAGCCCGCAGGCCAGCATCCCGACCGACACCGCAGCCAAAGCGATGCCGATGACATGCAGCGTCGTCGAGGCGACCCGGTCGCGCAGGGGGGCTCCCCCAGGGTCCGTCGCGGCGAGGTGCGGGCGCCTAGCCATCGCCGTTGGTGGGTTCTGGACGCGGATGGCGGCGCTGCTCGGCCCGCACGACCAGGAACCGGGACCGCCGGACAGCCGCCCGGTACCAGTGCAGCACCAGGCCCACGCCGGCCATGAGGGGCGGGATCGACATCCGGCCCCCCATCATCAGCGGCACCAGCGCCAGCCGGCCCGGCCGGCCCAGACCCTCCAGGCGGCCGAAGGCACCGATCTCGCCCATACCGGGGCCGACTGTGCTGACCGCGCTCACCGAGCCCCACACGCTGCCGAGCAGCGACACGCCCGAGACGCCCAGCAGCAGCACCCCGATCCCGACCAGCACCACCCAGGCGATCTGATGCCCGCCCAGGCGGTCGAGGGTGCGCCGCGACAGGGTCTCGCCGTCGCGCCGCACCAGGATCAGGGCGTACGGATCGAGTTGGCGGCGCAGCTCTCCCCCGGCGGAGCCCATCAGCAGGCGGGCCCGCATGACCTTCATCCCGCCTCCCGGCGAGCCCATCATCGTCCCGATCCCGGCCGCTACCAGCATTATCACCGTCGCCGAAGTCCCCCACCCGGTCCAGTCGGCGATCGCGAATCCCGTAGTGCTCATCATCGACACCGCCATGAAGCCGGCCTCTCCCCATCCGATGCCCCGGTGCACGGCCATGGCAGCGATGGCCACCGCGAGCAGCAGCACGAAGGTCCTGAGCTCTTGGGAGCGCCACAGCGGTCGGAGCCTGCCGCGGGCGATCCACCAGATCACGAAGATCCCTGCGCCCGCAACGAGCATCCCGGCCGCGGCGACCGCCTGGGTGGCGGCGCCGTAGCCGGCCAGGGAATCGGCTTGGCCGGTGAACCCGCCGGTGGAGGCCGTGCCCAGCCCGAGGACGAGGGCCTCGGTCAGCGGGAGGCCGGTTAGCAGGTAGGCGACCACGCAGGCCGCGGTGAAGCCGCCGTACAGCACCAGCACCCGGCGGGTCCCAACGGAGGCGTTGGGCACGAGGTCGAGGCCGCGGCGTCCGGTGGTGTAGCCGATGAGCGCGGTGGAGCGCAGCACCACGGGCAGGGTCACGACCGCGATCAGGATCGCGATCAGGCCTCCCACCCAGCTGGTGACGCCCCTGAACAGCAGCACGGTGCGCGACGCCTCGTCGGCGTCGAGCAGCGTCACCGCGGTCGTCGTGAATCCGGCCGCGGACTCCACCAGGGCGTCGTCGAAGCTCCTCAGAGAGCCGGTGCCCGCGTAGAGGGCCGCGCCGAACAGCACCAGCAGCGTCCACAGCAGGCCGATGCCGGCGAAGACCCGGCCCGCGCTGGCCCGCGCCGGCGCCGCCACCCGCCGTCTCGCGACTGCGGCGACGATCGCGCAAGCGGCCCCCACGCAGGCGAAGGCGACCGCGTCGGCGTTGTCGTCGCCGATGCCGGCCAGGCCGCAGAGCATGGTCCCCACACCGACGACGAGCCCGGCATCGACAACCGATGCGAGCGCCCAGGAGACGACCCGGGCCGGCGCCTTCTCGGTCCTGCCGGCGAGAAGCGGACGAGCACGGCTGAAACGGCCCAGACGCAGCCTGCCAGCAGCCAGGCGGCCGCCCGCACCGGCTACTCGTCGCACGTCAACAGCTGGTGGACCTCCCGCACCGAGTCCGGAGTGGCGAAGGCGACCACATGGTCGCGGCCCCGCAGGCGGCTCCTGCCCCGGGCGATATGCGGTTTCCCGTCGCGCACGATGGCCCCGATCAGGATGCCCTTCGGCAGCTTCAGATCCCTCACTAGAGAGTTGTCGGCCGGGCTTCCCTTCTCGACCTCGAGCTCGACCACCTCGGCGTCGGACTGCAGGAAGGTCGCCACCGCGGCCACATCGCCGCGCACGAAGCGCATGACGCCGTCGGCGGTGGCGGTTCGGGGCGAAAGGGCCACATCGACGCCGGCCGAGTCCAGCAGCGACAACAGGGCCAGCTTGTGCACCACCGCGATGGTCTCGGTCACGCCCACGGACTTGGCGTAGAGGCAGGCCAGAATGTTGTCCTCGTCCTCGCCGGTGAGCGCGGCTACCGCGTCGAACCGGCCCAGGTCGGCCTCCTCCAGCAGGTCGGCATCGGTGATGTCGCCCTCAAACACCTGCACATCGGTCAGGTCCTCGGCCAGCTCCAGGGCCCGCTCGGCGTCGCGCTCGACGATCACCACCTCCACTCCCCTCGCCACCAGCCCGGCCGCCAGGATCTCGGCCGTGTGGCCCCCGCCCAGCAGCAGCACATGGCGGGCCGTGCCGGTTCCCAGCCCGAGGAGGCTGGCCACCCGGCGGCGGGCCCCCCGCTTGCACACCACCCTCACCAGGTCGCCCTCCATCAACCGGTAGTCGGTGCGGGGAATGTAGGTGGCGTCACCCCTGGAGATCGATCCGACCATGAACTCCCAGTCGGGCTCGTACTCGGCCGCGAGGTCCGACAGGCGCCGGCCCACGATTGGGGCGCCGGCCTCGAGGCGGGCCCCGATCACGATGGCCTCCCCCTGGGCCATGACCAGGATCTCCGATGCCCCCGGGTAGTCGAGCAGGTTGAGGATCCGCTCCGCCGTCTGGCGGTCGGGATCTATCACGAGGTCGGCGCGGAACGCTTGGAGCAACTCGGATGAGGCTCTGCTCCGCAGTTCCGCCGACTCGATGCGCACGATGGTCCGCTCCACGCCGTGCTGCTTGGCGATGAGCGACGCCACCAGGTTCACCTCGTCCTTGCTCGTAACCGACACCACCAAGTCGCAGTTGTCGATCCCGGCATCGGCGAGCACGCTGGGATGGGTGCCGCTGCCCTCCACCGTGAGCACGTCCAAGTCGGCTGCGACCTGGCGGAGGCGGTTGGCGTCGATGTCGACCACCGACACGTTGTGGCGCTCGTGGCTGAGGCGGGCGGCGACGTAGGAACCGACCTCGCCGGCCCCCACGACGATGACATGCACGCCTATTTTCTAGCGCCTCGGGCCGCTACCGCGGCGATCAGGCGAGCAGTCCGCCCGCCGCCACGACGACGCCGCCGTCGGTGACGACCGCATCGAGAGGGACGTCCCATGCGTCCCGGGGAACCTCGCCGACCTGCTGGAACGAGTACGCGACCCCCACGGTCACCGGCCGGGCTGCGCCGGGGGCCACGCCAGCCAGGGCACGGTCGTAGAAGCCTCCGCCCTGCCCCAGCCGGTGACAGCCCCCGTCGAAGGCGGTGAGGGGCACCAGGACGACGTCGTGGTCGGCGAAGGCCACCAACTCGCCGCCGACCGGCTCGGGAATCCCGAACGCCCCCGGCTCGAACGTCTGGCCGTCGTGCCAGGCCACGAACTCCAGATCCTCCCCCACCACGCGGGGAAGGGTGAACACCTCGCGGCGCTCGCCGTCCAGGAGCCCGTCGAGGGGAGTCTCGCCCCTTACCGCCCGGTAGGCGGCCACCCGGCGGGCCTCGGCCATCGCCGGCAGCGACTCGAGCCGGCGCACCACCGCCGCGGAGGCCGCAGCCACATCGGCCGGCCTCAGCCCGGCCCGCCGGGCCCGCATGTCGGCCCGGAGCCGGGCCTTGGCCTCCGCCACTGAATCCATCGCCCAAGAGTAGGCTCGCTAAGTTCTACGCCTTCACTAAAGGGAGCAGACTCTTGCAAGCCATTCCGTATATCGCGCTGGTGTCGGCCCTGGCGGCCCTCGCACTCGCAGCCTTCTTCTTCAAGGACGTGTCCTCGGCCCCGCCCGGCAACGAGCGGATGGTCGCGATCATGAAGCAGATACAGGCCGGCGCCCGGGCCTTCCTGCGCCAGGAGTACACCTGGGTGGCGGGCTTCGTGGTGATCATGGCGGTGCTGATACCGGTGATCACCGGCGTGGCCCTGTCGTTCCTGAGCTACCTGCTGGGCGCGGTGCTGTCGGCTGGCGCCGGGTACGCGGGCATGACCGTGGCCACCAGGGCCAACGCTCGCACCACCAACGCGGCCATCGACGGACCGGCCAAGGCGCTGCCGCTCGCCTTCCGGGGCGGCGCGGTCATGGGCTTCTCGGTGGCCGGGCTGTCGCTGCTGGGACTCACGTTCACGTACCTTCTGTTCGTCGAGTGGATCGGCACCGACGACGCATTCGAGATCTTCACCGCCTTCGGCCTGGGCGCCAGCTCCATCGCCCTGTTCTCCAGGGTGGGCGGGGGCATCTACACCAAGGCCGCCGACGTGGGCGGCGACCTGGTGGGCAAGGTCGAGGCCGGGATCCCCGAGGACGACCCCCGCAACCCGGCCACCATCGCCGACGCCGTGGGCGACAACGTGGGCGACGTCGCCGGAATGGGCGCCGATCTGTTCGAGAGCTACTCCGGTTCGATCATCGCGCCGGTGGCCCTCACCGCCTTCAGTTTCGGCCTCGCCGCAGACGCGGCCGACCAGGAGCCCATCGTCCAACTGCTGGTGTTCCCGATGGCGGTGGCCTTCGTCGGAATGATCGGGGCCATCATCGGCTCGTTCGCGGTGCGCGGCGGGACCAGCACCGAGGTCAAGGCACTCGCCAAGCAGCTCCACCGGGGCACCACGGTGGCCATGATCCTCACCGTCATCGGCACCCTGATCATGGGCCGGGTCTTCTTCGGCGACGCGGACCTCTTCGAGGCGTGGTACGGGCTGCCGCTGTCGGTCATCGGCGGGCTGATCGTGGGCTGGGGCATCGGCAAGGTCGCCGAGATCTGGACCAGCGACCACTTCCCGCCGGTGCGCCGGATCGCCTCTCAGGCCGAGACCGGCCCGGCCACCACCGTGCTGTCCGGGGTCTCGGCCGGGATGGTGTCGGTGGCCGCCTCGGTCGGGCTCATCGCCGTCGGCGTCCTGATCGCCTACTGGGGCGGGCAGCAGACCCTGGGCGACACGACCTTCGGCGGCGTATACGGCATCGCGGTTGCCGCCGTCGGGATGCTGGCCACCACGGGTGTGGTGGTTTCGGTCGACGCCTACGGACCCATCGCCGACAACGCCGGCGGCATCGCCGAGATGGCCGAACTCGACCCCAGCGTGCGGGAGGTGACCGACGCGCTCGACTCGCTGGGCAACACCACCGCCGCCATAGCCAAGGGCTTCGCGGTCGGCTCGGCCGCCCTTACCGCGCTGGCGCTGTTCAAATCGTTCGAGGTGGCCCTGACCAGCGCAGCCGCCGAGAAGGGCGAGCTCTTCGTGTTGAGCCTCGACGTCGGCTCGGTCGACGTGTTCATCGGGCTGTTCCTCGGCGCGATGGTCCCGTTCCTGTTCGCCGCGCTCACCATCGATGCGGTGGGCAGGGCCGCCAACAAGATGATCGAGGAGGTGCGCCGCCAGTTCCGCGAGATACCCGGGCTGCGCGAGGGCACGCCCGGCGTGGAGCCGGACTCCGCAGCGTGCGTGGCCATCTCCACCCGGGGATCGCTGCGGGAGATGCTGGCACCGGGTGCGCTGGCCGTGGTGGTGCCGCTCGTCATCGGATTCATCGATGTCGACGCCCTGGGCGGCTTCCTGGCGGGAGCACTGGTGAGCGGCTTCGCGCTGGCGATCTTCATGGCCAACGCCGGTGGGGCGTGGGACAACGCCAAGAAGTACATCGAGGCCGGTGCACATGGCGGCAAGGGCTCTGATCCGCACAAGGCTGCAGTGGTGGGCGACACCGTCGGTGACCCGTTCAAGGACACTGCTGGGCCCTCGATGAACATCCTCATCAAGGTGATGACGATCGTTTCGCTGGTGTTTGCCTCGGCGTTCGTCTGACAGCAAGGCACTTCCGGCCGGCGGGTCCTGTCGTCGGGCTCCCCCCGGCCTGGCCGGTCGCGGCTGCCCGCGTTTTCGCTACTGCGGGGCTACTTCTACGACGGTTCTTAGGCCTTGGGCGGCTCGGAGGCGGTCAAAGCCGTCGTTGACATCGGACAGGGGAACCCTGTGCGAGATCATGGATTCGAGGTCTAGGTCGCCTCGCTGCCATAGGGCTACCAAGAGCGGGATGTCGCGGCTGGGCCAGCAGTCACCTAGCAGGCTGCCTACCAGCCGCTTCTGCTGGATCATGAACACCGTGGTCGAGCCGATGTCGGTGGTGTGCTCGGGCGGTGGCGCGCCCACCACCACTGTCGTGCCACCGGCTCCGGTGACCTCCACCCCCAGGCTCGCCAGGCCGGGCACGCCGGCCGTCTCGAAGGCGTAGTCGGCTCCCCGGCCCCCGGTGGCTCCGGCCACCGCGGCCTTCAGCTCGGCCGGGTCTGCGCCCACCGCATCGGTGGCTCCTAGGCGCAGCGCAGCCTGCCGGCGGGACTCGACCGGATCGGAGACGATAATGCGGGACGCGCCCGCGATGCGGGCTCCCTGCACCGCTGAGATCCCCACGCCACCCAATCCGGTGACCACCACGGTGGCGCCGCGCTCCACCGACGCTGTGTTGAGCACCGCCCCCACTCCGGTCTGCACCGCGCAGCCGATCAGGCAGGCCACCTCTAGGGGCACGTCGTCATCCAGGCGGACCACGCCGGAGGCCGGCACCACCGTGTGCTCCGCGAAGGCGCCCACACCCAGGCCGCGGTGCACCAGCCGGCCGCGGCGCGAGAGCGGCGATGAGGCGTCGGGCCGGGTGCCGGCCACGAAGCTCATGGCCTGCGCGCACCGGCTGGCCTGCTGGCGGGCACAGCCGTCGCAGTGCCCGCACGGCGCCAGCGGCGTGAGCAACACCTTGTCGCCCTCGGACACGTGGGAGACCCCGTCGCCCACGCCGGCCACCACCCCGGCCGCCTCGTGACCCAGCACCGCCGGGAACATGTAGCCGCCCTCGATGATGGTGAGGTCGCTGTGGCAGATACCGCTGTGGCTCACGGCCACGCACACCTCGCCGGGGCGGGGGTCGGCCAGATCAACGTCGTCGACCAGCTCCAGCGGGGACGACGGATCGGACAGCAGGGCGGCTCTCACAGCGGCGCCAACCTTACTGGCGCCTGCGTCGGTCGCTCTCAGGCCCCCAAGGGATCGCCGACTGTGGTGGGACCCGGCCTGGCCATCACCAGCGACATCACCCGGTGGGCGGCGTCGACGGCGGCAACGTGAGTGGCCCCCGCCCGGCGCGACATCAGGTAGCCGGCCACGAACCCGTCGGTGGCCCCGGTGCGGTCCATCACCGTCGTCGGAGGGCTCGACCGGCGGTGCTGGAGCCCGTCCGCGGTGATGACCGCGGTGCGCTCGGAACCCAGCACCACGGTGCTCCCGCTGCCCTCGACCGGCTCATCGGGGCCGAGTTCCAGGCGGGCGTGATCGCGGGCCGTGAAGATGACGGCGTCGGGCCTCAGGGTCGCGACCAGATCCAGGAATGCAGCCGCCCCGAAATAGGCGACCTCGTCGGCGGACAGCCCGGTCAGGGTCATGGGAACGCGGCGTTGCTGGGCGGTCGCGACGATGCCCTCAACCACCGTTGCGAGCGGATCGGCCAGCAGTGATCGGGCGGGCACGAACAGCTGCACCACCCCGTGCAGCACGTCGTCGTCGGCGGAGTTGAGGTTGGCCGAGGCGCCCCGGTCGACCAGCGTGGTGCGGTACCCCGCCTGCAGCAGGTTGATCACCACACCGGTCACGCCGTGGGTGCTCACCCGGGCGTCCACCCCACGCCGGCGAAGGTCGGCGACCAGCGACGCACCCATCGCATCGGCGCCTGCCTGGCCCACGAAGCGGGCCGCCCCTCCCCTCTCGCAGGTGATGGCGGCCACGTTGGCCGCGGACCCGCCGCGCACCCTGATGGTGCGGGCCTCCGCGACGCGGCCCCGACGCATCCCGTCGGCAAGCTCGACCGTGAGCTCCTCGACCAAGTCACCGATAGTCAGCAGCATTGCTCTCCGAGCCGCTCACCCTAGAGCCGTCTGTCGCTGGGTGCAGTCGCTGCCGGTCACGGCTGTAGTGTGCCGTCGTGGTCTCAGAGCTCTTCGATCCCGAGGCCTGGCGCACTATCGACGGCTTCGACGACCTCACCGACGTCACCTACCACCGGGCTGTCGACCAGGGCACGGTGCGGGTGGCCTTCGACCGTCCCGAGGTCCGCAACGCCTTCCGGCCCCACACCGTGGACGAGCTGTACCGGTGCCTGGACCACGCCCGAATGACCAGCGACGTGGGCTGCGTGCTGCTGACCGGCAACGGGCCGTCGCCCCGCGACGGGGGCTGGGCCTTCTGCTCGGGCGGCGACCAGCGCATCCGGGGCCGCGACGGCTACCGGTACGCCACCGGCGAGACCGGCGACACCATCGATCCCGGCCGCTCGGGCCGGTTGCACATCCTCGAGGTGCAGCGCCTGGTCCGCATGATGCCCAAGGTGGTGATCGCAGTGGTGCCGGGCTGGGCCGTAGGCGGCGGCCACAGCCTCCACGCGGTGGCCGACCTGACCCTGGCCAGCGACGAGCACGCCCTGTTCAAGCAGACCGACACCGACGTGGCCAGCTTCGACGGCGGCTTCGGCTCTGCCTACCTGGCCAAGCTGATCGGCCAGAAGCGGGCCCGGGAGATCTTCTTCCTGGGGCGCACCTACTCGGCGCAGGAGGCCCACGAGATGGGCATGGTCAACGCGGTGGTCCCCCACGCCGAGCTGGAGGCAGCGGCGCTGGAGTGGGCTCGGGAGATAAACGCCAAGAGCCCCACCGCGCAGCGGATGGTCAAGTTCGCCCTCAACCTGGCCGACGACGGCCTGATCGGCCAGCAGGTGTTCGCGGGCGAGGCCACCCGGTTGGCCTACATGACCGACGAGGCCGCCGAAGGGCGGGACGCCTTCCTCAACAAGCGCCCCCCGGACTGGTCACCCTTCGGCTGGCACTACTGACCCGATAGGCGGGAGACGCCGGTGCTCGCTTGCGAGCGAGTAGGGCGAAGCCCGTGCGAGCAAGCGAGTACCGGTGGCCACCCGCCGGGAAGGCGCCGCTGCCACCCGATAGGCGGGAGACGCCGGTGCTCGGCTTGCGAGCGAGTAGGGCGAAGCCCGTGCGAGCAAGCGAGTACCGGTGGCCACCCGCCGGGGAGAGCTGAGACGCCGGTGCTCGACAGGCCTGGCGGCATCACAGGACGTTGCCGTGGCGGTGGGTGGTGCGGCTGATGGCCTGCTCGCGCAGGTAGTGGAGCAGTTCGACCCGGCCCTCGGCGGTGACCGGGTCATCGGCGAGGTGAACGCCGGCCTCGTTGGCCGCAACCCGCAGGTCGTCGCGGCAGGTTCCCAACACCCGCACACGTTCGACCCCGAGGGAGCCGAGCCGGGCCGCGAGCTGTTCGCCGGTCTCGTCGGTGGAGTGGGACTCGACGAGCGAGACACCGCAGCAGCCGGCGGCGGCCCGGACCCGGGTGACGTCGCGGGGCACGGCGTCGCTTTCGGCCCTCAGCGCGACCCGGGCCAGCGGCCGGTAGCGCAGCACGTTCGACTCGCAGAACAGCCCGGACGGGTCGCGCTCGACGCCGAACTCGTGTTGCCAGGCCGCCTCGTCGCTGGCGCGGGCCGCGGCCAGCCACTCGCCGTCGCTGAGGCCGGTGTCGACCGGGTGCCAGGTCCCTAGCCGGGCCACGTAGTTGGGTCCGCCCGCCTTGGTGCCGGGTCCGACCGACGACCACTTCCATCCGCCGAAGGGCTGGCGGCGCACGATGGCGCCGGTCGTGCCCCGGTTGACGTAGGCGTTGCCCACCTCCACCGCGTCGGTCCACCGGTCGATCTCGGCGGGGTCCAGGGTGTGGATGCCGCCGGTGAGACCGTAGGGGGTGGCGTTCTGGACGGCGATGGCCTCGTCGAGGGTCTCGGCGCTCATCAGGCCCAGCACCGGGCCGAAGCACTCCGTTCGATGGAACCACGAGCCCGGCCGCACTCCCAGGCGCACGCCCGGGGTCCACGTCCCGGCGTCGAGGCGGCGGGGCTCGACCAGCCACTCCTCGCCGTAGTCGAGGCGGGTCAGGGCCCGCAGCAGCTTGCCGGCGGGCTCGCTGATGGTCGGTCCCATGGTGGTGGCCAGATCGGTGCTGGGGCCGACCGTGAGGCTGGTCACCGCGTCGACGAGCTGGCGGCGCAGCCGCGGTGAGCGGTAGGCCTCCCCCACGCAGATGGCCAGGCTGGCCGCCGAGCACTTCTGGCCCGAGTGTCCGAACGCGGACGACACCAGGTCGGCCACCGCCTGGTCGATGTCGGCGTTGGGCGTGATGACGAGGGCGTTCTTGCCCGAGGTCTCCGCCAGCAGTCTCATCTCCGGCTTCCAGCCCAGGAACATCTCAGCGGTGTCGTAGGCCCCGGTAAGGATCACGGCATGCACGTCCCGGTGGGTGACCAGGTGCCGGCCGACCTCGTCGTCGGCGGTGCGGATGTAGGAGACCGCACCGCGGGGCACGCCCGCGGCCCAGCAGCACTCGGCCACGATCTCGGCGCATCCGGGCGTCTCGGGCGCCGGCTTGAGGATGGCGGCGTTGCCCGCGGCCAGGGCCGCCAGGGTCCCGCCCGACGGGATGGCCACCGGGAAGTTCCACGGCGGCACCACCAGCACCGTCCCGAACGGCTCGAACCGGGCCAGGCCCGAGCCGGCGAGGGCGGTGCCGTCGAGATCCAGGGCCCGCTGGCCGTACCAGCGGGCGAAGTCGATGGCCTCGGACACCTCGGGGTCGGCCTCGGCGACGGTCTTGCGGCCCTCGTGCACCATGGCGGCCACCAGGTCGTCGCGCCGGCGGCCCAGCTCGTCGGCCACCCGCCACAGCAGGTCCCGGCGCTCGACGGGCGGGCGGGCCGCCCACTCCGGCTGGGCCTCGGCGGCGGCCGCCACCACCCGGTCGATCCCGTCGACGGTGGTGGTGACAGAAGTGCCGGGTCCCCGCCACTGCCGGGAGACGATCCGGCGGGCCCACGCCCGGTTGGGGGCCAGCACCGGGTCGGTGTCGGGCTCGTTGAAGAACCCGCCGGCGGGATCGGCCGGCCGGGTTGCCCGCCTGCGGTCCTGGCCTCGGCGCGGGGTCCGCCCGACGGACCACCGGTCCGCGACCGCGGCCCGGAACTTGGCCGCCTCGGCCTCGAAGGCGGCGCTGGCAGGTTCAAGGCCGAACAGATGGTGGATGAAGTTCTGGGGTGACGCGTTCTCCTCCAGGCGACGGAACAGGTAGGCGATGGCCACGTCGAAGTCCTCGGCGGCGACCGCGGGGGTGTAGAGCAGCACTCCCCTGCCGTCGGCCCGCAGCAGCTCTGCCTGGGTGGGGGCCATGCCCTCGAGCATCTCGAACTCCACCCGGTGGCGGACCCCGCGCCGGGCGCTGAGCAGGTCGGCCCAGGCCACGTCGAACAGGTTGTGGCTGGCCACGCCGATGCGCACCGACGCGGTGCGCTCGGCGGTGAGCACCCAGTCGAGGCAGCGCTTGTAGTTGGCGTCGGTCCCGGCCTTGGTGGCGTACGGCGCCTGCGGCCACCCCCGCAGGGCTGACTCGACCCGCTCCATGGCCAGGTTGGCGCCCTTCACCAGCCGGATCTTGATCGAGCCCGAGCGGCGCCCGGCCGCGGTCAGGCCGTTGTGCCAGTCCACCAGCGACTGCAGGACTGCGAAGGAGTCGGGCAGGTAGGCCTGCACCGCGATGCCGGCGTCCACCGCGGCGAACTCGGTCTCCTCGAGCAGGGCTTGGAACGCCGCGGTGGTCAGCGCCAGGTCGTGGTACTCCTCCATGTCGAGGTTGATGAACGTCGGCGGGTCGGTGCGGGCCGCGGCTCGCAGCAGCGGCCGGAGCGCCCCGGTCACGCGGGCCAGCGACCCCTCGAAGTCCCAGGGGCTCAGCTGCGACACCACCGCGGAGACCTTCACCGACACGTAGTCCACATCGGGCTGGGCCAGGGTGTCGAGCACCTCGGTGTGCCGCCGGCGGGCCTCGGCCTCGCCCAGCACCGCCTCGCCCAGTATGTTCACGTTGAGCGAGTAGCCCGCCTCGGCCCGGGTCCGCAGGTGGGCGCTCAGCCGGCCGGGCTCTGAGTCGACCACGAGGTGGCCCACCAGCGCTCTCATGCGCCGGCGGGCCAGCGGCATCACCAGCCGGGGCAGCCGGGGGCCGAGGCGGGCGCCGGCCCGCACGAGCAGCCGGTCGAGCGGCGACAGGAACGAGGGCAGCTCAGCCTCCTCCACCAGCGACGCCAGCTGCCGGGCCGACACGGCGGGGTCCTCGGGGCGGATGACCCGGTCCACGAACCGCATCGCGAACTCGGTTCCGGGCCGGTCGGTCACCACGCCGGCCAGGCGCCGGGCCGCAGTCCGGTCCCGCCCCGATCCCCGGGCTGCGCCGGCCTCCAGCCAGCGGCCGACGCGCTCGACCGTCTCCTCGGTCAGCAGCTGTGGGTCGCGGGTGTCGTCGTCCACGCCTCGCTCACCCCTTCCTGCCGCGGGGAAGAGCCTCTGCGTACCCGCCCATGATCGCGCCTGGCGCCGCCGCCGCCCAGTGCACGGTGCAAACGGCGATGCCGGAGGCGGTGCCGGCGGCACAGGCGCCCGCCCCGTCTAGCGGGGTTCGCGGGGAAGTTGGAGGACTCGCTCGACCCGATAGGCGGGAGACGCCGGTGCGAGTATCGGTGGCCACCCGCCGGGCAGGCCCGGCTGCCACCCGATAGGCGGGAGACGCCGGTGCTCGGCTTGCGAGCGAGTAGGGCGAAGCCCGTGCGAGCAACCGAGTACCGGCAGCCACCCGCCGGGCGCCCCGTCTAGCGGGGTTCGCGGGGAAGTTGGAGGACTCGCTCGCCGAGGATGTTCCGCAGGATGGCGGACGTGCCGCCCTGGATGGTGTAGGCCGGCGCGTAGCAGATCGAGTTCGGCACCGCCTCCCCGACGGTGGCGGCCGGGCCCAGCACCCGGGCCGCGAACTGGGCCACCCGCTGCTCGTGCTCGGTGCAGTACGCCTTGGTGCCCGCGCTGAAATCGGCGCCTCCCTGGCCCAGCGCGCCCCGGTACACCATGAGCCGCCCGAGCCGGTAGCCGGTCTCGATGGCCGCAATCTCCTGGCGGGTCTGCGGATCGGAGAGGTCGGCGTGCTCGAGGGCGAGGTCGTACAGCGGCCGGTTGGACACCAGCCGGTCGATGCCTCCCCTCTCGTAGCCGAGCTGAACCATGGTCTGCTTGAACGCCCCGCCCTCGGTGCCGACGAGGTTGGATGCCGGCACCCGCACGTCGGTCAGGAAGATCTCGCAGAAGTGCGACGTGCCCACCATGTCGCGCACCGGCCGCACCTCGATGCCGTCGAGATCCATGGGCACGATCAGCTCGCTGAGGCCCCGATGCGGCGGACCCTCGGTGCTGGTCCGGCAGATCACGTAGCAGAACTCGGCGCTGGCCGCGCCGCTGGTCCAGATCTTCTGCCCGTTGACGACGTAGTGGCCGCCGTCACGGACCGCGGTCGTCTTCAGCGAGGCCAGGTCCGACCCCGCGTCGGGCTCGCTCATCCCGATGCACCATGTGGTCTCGCCCGACAGCATCCCGGGCAGGAGCTCCGCCTTCTGGCTGTCGGTGCCGTAGAGGTAGATGGACGGGCCCATCTGGCGGTCCGCGAACCAGCTCGCCGCGATCGGTGCGCCCGCGCTGATCATCTCCTCAGCCATGATGATGCGCTCGATCCCGGGCCGACCGCCCCCGCCGTAGGCGACCGGCCACGTCATGCCGATCCACCCCTCGGCCGCGAGGATCTTGGAGAACTCCTTGGAGTGGCCGTTGATCCACGAGTCGTGCCACTGGCCGTACTCGGCGACGCCTTGCGCGGCGACGGCGCGGGCCCGAGCCCGCAGCTGCTCCCACTCGGGCCGCATGGCGAAGTCGAGGCTCATGAGCGGGCTTGGATCAGTCGACAGCGATGTTGACGAAGGCGGCGACGGTCTCGATGTGCGACGTCAGGGGGAAGAGGTCGACGACGGTCCAGCGGTCCAGCGCGTAGCCGGAGTCGACCAGGCTGCGGGCGTCCTTGGCGAACGACGACGGGTCGCAGCTGACCAGCACCACCAGATGCGGCCTGCTCGACAGCAGGGGCCGCACCGCGGTGTCTCCCAGCCCGGAGCGGGAGGGGTCGGCCACCACGACACTGGCCGGTGATGCCCGCCACTTCTCCACCGGGATCTTCAGCACCTTGGCCCCGCCGCCCAGATTGACCCGGGCGTCGGCCGCCGCGTCGGCGCTGCGCTCGATGGCGGTGACTCTGCGGCCGTTGCCCACCGTGCCCCCGAACAGCCCGACCCCGGCGTAGGCGTCGACCATCGGGCCGTCGGTGGCCAGGGCCTCCACAATCTCGTCCACCTCAGCCACCAGGGCCTCCGCGCCCGCGGGCCGGTTCTGGAAGAACGACCGGGCCGAGATCCTCCAGCGGCGGCCCGACACCTCCTCATGGATCCAGGCCCGGCGGTCGGAGTCGAGTTCGTCGGTGCCGACCACCATCACATCGTCGGGCACCGACACCTCGCCCACCGTGGGGTTCACCACCACCATCCGCTCGCCGGTGCGGGACCCCACCCTGATGAACACCCCGTCGGCGTCCCCGTAGCGGCCCTCCACCAGCAGCTCCTCGGCGGCGTCGTCCACCGCCCCGCAGTCATCGGGGATCACCACCTCGTGGCTGGCGCGGGCCATGAACCCGGCCCGGCCGTCCACGACCTTGGCCCGGACCGTGGTGCGGCCCCGGTCGACGTCGAGCATTCGCAACTGGGGCGCGGGGGCGTCCACGCCGTGCCGGGTCAGCTGATCCACCACGATCGACGCCTTCATGCGCATCTGGGCCCGGGCGTCCACGTGGAGCATGTCGCAGCCGCCGCAGCCTTCGAGATGATGCTCGCAGGCCACTGGAACCCGGTCCGGCGACGCCTCGATCACGTCGATCAGCCTGGCTCGAGCCCAGCGCCGGTCGACGGTGTGGACCTCGGCGGTGACCAGCTCGCCCGGCAGGGCGCCCTCGACGAACACGACCCGCCCGTCGGAGCCCCTCGCCACCCCGACGCCGTCGCGCGCCGTGGCCGTCACCCGCAACTCCACGAGGCGACGGTATCGGCGCCACCGGCGATAGCGACCAACCTCCCCAACACATGTGTCCGCGGCCGCCGGACCGCCCGCTCGGCCTCTCGGTCCTTGCCGCGCCGTGGGGTCCGGGCGCGTCTAGGGTGCGAACGTGGTTGTGGAGATCGCTCCCTCGATGCTGGCGGCCGACTGCTCCCGCCTGGGCGACGAGTGCCGGTCGATCGCCGAGGCCGGCGCCCACCGGGTCCACTGGGACGTGATGGACGGCGTGTTCGTACCCAACCTGACCTTCGGCCCCGACGTGGTGGCCGCCTGCCGGCCGCTGGTCGACCTGCCCTTCGAGGCCCACCTGATGGTGGTGAAACCCGACGAGCTCGCTCCCCTCTACGTCGAGGCCGGCTGCGAGACGGTGCTGATCCACGCCGAGACGTGCCCGCACCTGCACCGCTCGCTGGACGCCATCTCCGAGACCGGCGCCCGCTGCGGCGTGGTGATCAACCCCCACACGCCGGCGTCGAGCATCTCCGAGGTGATCGGGATGATCGACGAGGTGCTGGTGATGACGGTCAACCCGGGCTTCGGGGGCCAGCGCTACATCGCCTCGGTCGAGTCGAAGATCGCGGCGGTGCGGGCCATGATCGACGCCTCCGGGCGCGACATCGACCTGGAGGTCGACGGCGGCATCACCGCGGCCACGGCTCCCGCCGCGGTCGCCGCCGGCGCCAACGTCCTGGTCGCGGGTTCAGCGGTCTTCGGTCACTCCGAGGGCCCAGCCATCGCCATCAAAGAACTGGTCTCGAGCGTCTAAGCCCGCCCGCCAGTCGAACTGCCGGGCTGTGGCCGGCGGAGGGGGCGCACGAAGTCCGACCTGGCCGAACGATAGAGCGAAGCCCGCTGAGGCCAGTCGGAGCTTCGTGGAAGCGTCCTCCGCCCTAGAGCATCTCGCCGCGCTTGACGATGACGTGGTCGATGATGCCGTACTCCATGGCCTCCTCCGCGGTGAACCAGCGGTCGCGGTCGGAGTCGGCCTCGATCTGCTCGACGGTCTGCCCGGTGTGGTGGGCGATGCGCTCCTGGAGCAGCTTCTTGGTGTAGGCCATCTGCTCGGCCTGGATGGCGATGTCGGTGGCCTGGCCCCGAACCCCTCCGAGGGGCTGGTGCATCATGATCCGGGCGTGGGGCAGGGCGTAGCGCTTGCCGGGAGCCCCCGCGCACAGCAGGAACTGCCCCATCGAGGCGCCCAGGCCGATGCAGATCGTGCCCACCTCGGGCTGGATGAACTGCATGGTGTCGTAGATGGCCATGCCTGAGGTGACCGAGCCGCCGGGGCTGTTGATGTAGAGCCAGACGGGCCGGCTGGCGTCCTGGCCCTCCAGGTACAGCAGCTGGGCCATGATGAAGTTGGCGATCTCGTCGTTGACGTCGGAGCCGAGCACGACGATGCGGTCCTGGAGCAGCCGGTTGTACACCTCGCTCTGGCGGTTGGAGGCCGAGTTCGGCGTGTCGAATCCGACTTCGGCGGCACCGGGTCGGAGCTGGGGCGGCAGCGATTGCGAGCTCATGGCGCGCAGGCTACCGCCGCCTCCCCGGCGATCCCCGGCCAGGGCCGCGGGCTAGCCTGACTGGGTTCGCGGACGTGGCGGAATCAGGCAGACGCGCTGGGTTTAGGTCCCAGTACCCACATTGGGTGTGGGGGTTCGAATCCCCCCGTCCGCACTTAGGACCCACTCCTGCTCGCTGAATACAGTGGCTGGCTCGTGGCTGGGGAGACGTCCAAGAAGTCGAAGCGGGCCTCCCGGAAGGCGGAGGCCGGGCGGGCCGGCGACGAGCCGGTGCTGCTGGCGGGTGGCAACCCTCAGATCGCGAAGGCGGACGGTGACGCCCCGGTGCAGGCCTACATCGCGGCCATGCCGGGCTGGAAGAGCGACTTCGGGCGCCAGCTTGACGACCTGATCGAGCGCACTGTTCCCGGCGTGCGCAAAGCGGTGAGGTGGAACTCGCCCTTCTACGGCGTCGAGGGTCAGGGGTGGTTCGCGAGCACGCACGTTTTTACCCGCTACGTCAAGGTGACGTTCTTCAACGGAGCGTCGCTGCGACCGGTCCCGCCGGGATCGGGCAAGGACCCGGACGCCCGTTGGATCAACGTCCACGAGGGCGAATTCGACGAGGACCAGATGGAGACGTGGATCCGGCAGTCAGCCGCCCTGCCCGGCTGGCACGGGTTCTGACACAGGGTTCTGACAGGGAGGCAGCTCAGTGCCGACAGCAATCGTCACCGGAGGAGCGAGAGGGCTGGGCCGGGTCTACTGCCTGGCGCTGGCCGGTGCGGGCTTCGACGTCGTCGTGGCCGACCTGCTCGACACCGGCGAGGCCGTCGAGGAGATCGAGGCCGCCGGCGGTCGGGCCATCGGGTGCCGCACCGACATCAGCTCCGCCGCCGACACCGAGGCGCTGGCCGCCGCCGGAGCCGGGGAGTTCGGCACGATCGACGTGCTGATCAACAACGCCGCGTTCTACTCCCAGATCGTGCGCGGCCCGTTCCACGAGGTCTCGCAGGCCGAATGGGACAAGACCTTCGAAGTCAACGTCCGCGGCACCTGGCTCGTCTGCTGCGCGGTCTACCCGTACATGAAGGAGCAGGGATCGGGGAAGATCATCAACATCGCCTCCACCACCTGCTTCAAGGGCACCGTCGGGTTCCCCCACTACGTGACCAGCAAGACCGCGATCATCGGCCTGACCCGCTGCCTGGCCGCCGAACTCGGTCCCGACGGGATCACGGTCAACACGGTGTCGCCGGACCTGATCCCCAACCCGTCGCTGCGTCCCTCGGACGAGGTCAGCGACCAGTTCGTGGTGGCCGAACGCCCTCTCAAGCGCACCCAGGTGCCCGACGACATGGTCGGCACCATCCTCTACCTCGCCGGCCCCGGCTCCGACTTCGTCACCGGCCAGAACATCGTCGTCAACGGGGGCGCCTTCTGCCAGTAGGCCCCCCGGGGCATGGAGGTCCGCAGAGGCCGTCAGCCGGTCGGGCGCGGCTCGATGAGGGCTGCGGTGTCGAAGACGGTGAGGCTCGCGAAGAGCTCGGTCACGACGTCGCGGTCTCCGGCGATGGCGGCTCCGTCGAGCGCGGCTGCGTCGGCCAGCGCCTCGGAAAACGTGGCCCGATCGATCCGGATCGAGGCGACCGCCTCGCCGTCCACGGCGCCGGCTCGATGGTGGATGGCCGACCGGCCGACACCCAGCACATGGTCCTCGCCGAGGTCGGTGAAATGGAAGTTCAGCACCAGCGGGCCTCTCGTGAACCGTGACGGATCGAACCTCACCCCGATGATGTCGAACAGATGCTCGGCCTCCATGGCCCGGTTCATCGAGCGGGTGAGTATCCGGCCGCCCTGCGGGCTGCCCTCGCGAAGCTCCTTCGCCCCCATCAGGTAGGCGTTGCGCCAGGTGGCCGACTCGGACTGGTAGCCGAGCTGCTCCAGCGCGTCGGCCTGGAGCTCGCGGGCCGGCTGGTTGGAGGGATCCGCGAAGACCACATGGTTCACCACCTGGGCCACCCACCGGTAGTCGCCGCGCTCGAAGCTCGAGCGGGCCCTCGACAGCACGGCGTCGGCGCCGCCCATGTAGTCGACGTAGTTGGCGCTGGCCTCGACCGGCGGCAGCGGATCGAGGCTGGCCGGGTTGCCGTCGTACCAGCCGAGATAGCGGTTGTAGACCGAGCGGCAGTTGTGCGAGACCGTGCCGTAGTAGCCGTGGACGTGGGACTGGTCGAACTCGTCGGGCAGGCGCAGCTCGGCCGCGATCTCGGTCGGGCCGTACCCCTGGTTGGCGAGCCGCATCGTCTGGTCGTGCATCCACCGGTACACGTCGCGCTGCATGGCCAGGAACCCGTGCACGTCGCCGGCGCCGAAGCGGGGCCAGTGATGGCTGGCGAACATCACGTCGGTGTGGTCGGCCCACAGGTCGATGGCCTCCTGGATGTACTTGCTCCAGGCGAGGGCGTTGCGCATCTGGGCGCCCCGCAGCGGGTACAGGTTGTGCAGGGTGTGGGTGCAGTTCTCGGCCATGCACAGCACCCGCCGCTGCGGGAAGTGGAAGTTCATCTCGGCAGGCGCCTCGGCGTCGGGAGTGTTCTGGAACACGACCCGGATGCCGCTCAACGTCATCTCCGCGCCTGTCTCGGAGATTGTGTCGGTGGGTGCGATCAGCGCCGACGGCCACAGACCCAGAGCTGAGCCGAGTCCGCAGTCGACGTGTCCGAGGGGTCCCGGCGGCAGCAGGGGGCCGAACTGGTAGGCGGCCCGGCGGGCCATGATCGCCCCCGCGATCACGAACTCGCCCACCACCTCCTCCAGGAACCCCTCCGGGGCCACGATGCGAACGTCGCCCCGATCGACCGCTTCCTGGTCGGTGACGCCGAGGATCCCGCCGAAGTGGTCGACGTGGGAGTGGGTGTAGATGACCGAGGTGACCGGCCGCTCCCCCAGCGTCCGGTTGGCGAGGTCGAGCGCCGCCGCCGCGGCCGGCTCGTTGGTGAGCGGGTCGATCACCAGCCAGCCGCCGTCGCGGCCGGCCAGAAACGTGATGTTGGAGATGTCGTAGCCGCGGACCTGCCAGATTCCCTCGGCCACCTCGAACAGGCCGTGGTTGGCGTTCAGCCGCGCCTGCCGCCACAGGCCCGGATGCACCGAGTCGGGCGCGGTCCCGGACTCGCCAACGAACGCGTGGCGGGCAACGTCGAAGACCACGTGATCGCCAACGGTCACTTGGCCGCCGTCCAATTGCGCGATCAGCCCTCTGGTGGCCCGTTCGTGGTCGCCCGGATCATCGAACGACAACACCACCGACTGGTTGGCCGCCACCGTGGCCGTCGAGGCAGCCTTCGGTGCAGCCCGACTGGAATCGGCACTCATGACCGCGCTCCTAGGGGGGATTGAACGAGTTGTTGCTGCCCCAGCAGACGACGGCCCCGTCGCGGCGCAGCGCGCATGCGCGGAGCCATCCCACGTCGACGGCACTGAACTCGCCGTCAGGCGGCGTAAGGTCCCAGGGCTCATACTCGCCCCAGCAGACGATCCTGCCGTTGTCTCTCAGACCGCATGAATGGCCATTGCCCGCCGACACCGCGCTGAACCTGCCGTCGGGAGCCAGCGACTGCCCCTGATTGTTCCTCCCCCAGCAGATGACCGTTCGGTCGGTTCGCACCCCGCACGAATGATGTTCGCCAGCCGATACCGCCCTGAACATGCCCGGAGGCGGCACGGACTCTCCGAAGTCGTTGCGGCCCCAGCAGGCGATCGTCCAGTCGGCCCGCACACCGCACGTGTGCGAATAGGAGGAAATCGATCGGAAACGGCCCTCCGGCACATCCGAGATCTCGCCCCAGCAGACGAGTGTCTCGTCCGATCTCAGCCCACACGCATAGCCGTCCCCCACCGACACCGCAGTGAAGCTTCCCTCTGGCGGCGAGAGGTCCTCGCCGAAGCCGGAGGCCTGGCAGGTGATCGATCCGTCGATCCTCACCCCGCAGGCGTGCTTCGGTCCGGTGGAGATCGCGACGTAGCTGCCCTCCTGCGGCGCCTCGACCCGGCCGTAGCCGCCCCAGCAGACGAGCGACCCGTCGGTTCGCAGCCCGCAGACGTGCAACACGCTCGCCGACACCCCTCCGAACCGGCCTGCGGGCACCACCGTCTGGCCCTCGTGGACCCGACCCCAGCACACGACTGACGCGTCCTCTCGCAGCCCGCACGCAAAGCTGGCGCCGACCGACACCGCAGTGAACCGTCCCTCGGGCGGCTCCAACGGTCCAGTGATGCCTTCGTCCCAGCACTCGACGGACGCGTCGGCCCGTATCCCACACGCATAGTCCCCGCCGGCCGCCAACGTCTCGAAGCGGCCTCTCGGCACCCGCGTCGTCTGACCGAGTTGGTTGTTCCCCCAGCAGAGGACAGTTCCATCCTCCCGCAGACCGCAGGTAAAGCGGCTGCCGGCAAAGACAGCCCCATAAGTGCCGTCGGGCACTGTTGCCGGTCCGTGGCTGTTGTCTCCCCAGCAGTCAACGGAGCCATCGTCTCGCAGCCCGCACGAGTGAGTCAGACCCGCCGACAAGGCTCTGAAGCCGCCCGCGGGCGCTGTCGACTGCCCGGCATGGCTGCTGCCCCAGCACACAACAGTGCCGTCGGTTCTGTGCCCGCACGAGAATCCCCAACCGACCGACACCGCAGTGAAGCTGTCCGGCGGCGCGTCCAGCTCTCCGTTGGTGTTGTCGCCCCAGCAGACGATTGATGCGTCGGTGCTGAGGCCGCACGAATGCCATGTGCCCGCGGATACCGATGTGAAGTTCCCCTCGGGCGCTTCTGCCTGCCCGTAGTCGTTGGCTCCCCAGCACACAGCGGTCTCGTCGCTTCGAACCGCACACGCATGCTGGAATCCGGCGGAGATCGCGCTGAATGTCCGGCGCGCATCGACCAGGCCGTTGGACCTGGCTCTCAGGGCGCTGGCCAGGAACGCGGCCATCTCGCCGCGGGTGGTGACCCGGTCCGGGCAGAACCGGGTGCCATCACCGCAGCCCCCGGTGATCCCCGCGGCAGCCAGACGGTTGATCGCATCCCGGTGGGTGTGGTCGACCGTGTCGGTGAATCCGGCGTCGTCAGCCTCGGGAAGGTTGAAGGCCACCGCCAAGAACGTCGCCATTTGACCCCGAGTTACACCGTGACGGGGCCTGAACGTGCCGTCCGTATAGCCGGCAGTGACACCCAGCTCGGCCAAGCGCTCCACGTATCGCGCCCACCACCTGAGGTCCTCGAGATCAGCGAAACGGGAACTGCTGATGCGGGGTGGCTCAACGCCGTCGAGCAGCCGCACCATCCACACCGCCATCACCCAGCGCAGCACCGGTTCCGCTGGACAGAACTCGGCCACTGAGCCCTCGTCCGGCTGGCCGCACAGCGTGCGCTCGAACACGCCCTGCCCGTCGAGCAGGGCGATGCTGTCCACCGCGAAGTGACCCGCTGCGTCAGCGAATCGGGTCGCCGCCGCTTCCTCCGGTTGAGCCGCGGCCGCGTTCGGCCATACCGTCGCCGCCAGCAGCAGCCAAGGCAGCGCTCCGACCCCTATTCGCCTGCGCGCCACAGGCCGCACGCTCGGGACACTACATCACGCCGCCTGGCGACGTCTCCGGGTGGGTCGCGGGCGCGGCCCCCGGCTCAGCGGTCGCGCAGGAGCTCCAGCAGGGCTCGCAGGGCCCGGGCCCGGTGGCTCAAAGAGTTCTTGGCGGCTGCGCCCATCTCGGCGAAGGTGCGGCCGCCCCCCTCGGCGGGTGCGAACACCGGGTCGTAGCCGAAGCCGCCGGTGCCCCGGGGCTCGACGGTGATCACGCCCTCGACCACGCCCTCGGCGGCGAGCTCGGAGCCGTCGGGGAAGCACACCATCACCACGCTCCGGAACCGGGCGGTGCGCTGCGGCGGCGGCACGGCCTGCATGTCGGCCATCAGCCGGGCCAGATTGTCGGCGTAGACGGCGTCAGGGCCCGCGTACCGGGCCGAGTGGACGCCGGGCGCCCCGCCGAGCGCGTCCACCTCCAGGCCGGTGTCGTCGGCCAGCGCGGCCGCGCCGGCGAACTGGCACACCGCCTGCGCCTTGAGACGGGCGTTGCCGGTCAGGTCGTCGGCGTCCTCGGCCACATCGCCGACGCCCTCGGGCCGGGGCAGCAGCACCGCGTGGCCGGCCAGCACTTCGGCCATCTCGGCCACTTTGTCGGGATTGGCGCTGGCACAGACCAGCTCGATCATCGAGCTTCGGGCGGTTCGGCCAGCAGAGCGCGCTGCGCGGCGACGATCTCGGTGATCCCCTTGGTGGCGAGGTCGAGCAGCTCGTCGAGCTGGAGCCGGTCGAACGGTTCGCCCTCGGCCGTGCCCTGCACCTCAACCAGCCCGCCCGAGCCGGTCATCACCACGTTGAAGTCCACATCGGCTGCGGCGTCCTCGGTATAGGGCAGGTCCAGCAGCGCCACCCCGTCGATCAGCCCGACGCTCACCGCGGCGCACTCGTCGATGATCGGCGACGAGACGATCTCGCCGGTCTGCACCAGCCGAGTGATGGCGTCGTGCAGGGCCAGGAACCCGCCGCAGATGGCCGCCGTGCGGGTGCCGCCGTCGGCCTGGAGCACGTCGCAGTCCACGATCACCTGGCGCGGCCCCAGGGCCTCGAGGTCGACCACGGTGCGCAGCGACCGGCCGATCAGGCGCTGGATCTCCTTGGTGCGGCCCCCCACCCGGCGGTTCACCCGCTCGGGGGAGGATCCCGGCAGCATCGAGTACTCGGCCGTGAGCCAGCCCGAGCCCCGATCGCGGAGCCACCTGGGGACGTCGGTGTCGACCGAAGCGGTGCACAGCACCCGCGTGTTGCCGAAGACGGCCAGCGCCGAGCCGTGGGCCATCGTGGTGTAGTCGCGGCAGAACTCCAGCGGCCGCAGCTCGTCGACCCGGCGGCCGTCGCCCCGGCGACCGGCGGCGTCGATCGGGCTCATCTAGACGTCCACCCCCCGACTCATACCGTGAGCACCAGCCCGGGCCGGGCCACGGCGACGTCGCCGTCGAACGTGGCGCTCGCCTCAGCCAGCTGGGCGTCGGGATCGCATCCGGGCGCCAGGTGGGTGAGCACCAGCCGGTTCGCCCCGGCCACCGCGGCGGCCCGGGCCGCCTCGCGGGCGCTCATGTGGGGGATGCCCTCCCCCTCGTGCTCGCAGCCGTGGCTGGCGTCGCACACGGCCACATCGATGCCCTCCCCCAGCGTGCGGAAGTCCCAGCCGGGGCCGGTGTCGGAGCTGAAGGCGAGGCTGCGGCCGCCTGCGTCCACCCTCGCGGCCAGCGTCTCCACCGGATGGTCGGTCAGGGCGAAGCTCCACCGCTGATCGCCGACGGCCAACTGCGAGGACGGGTCGATGACCGTCCAGTCCAGCGGGTCGGTCTTGCCCGAGCGCATCACGGTGATGGCCTGGTCCATGGCCCGGGTCTCGGCGGTGCCGTACACGGGGACGTTGCTGCGGGGCACGAACCAGATGAACACGTTGCGGATCACCGGCAGCTCCAGCCAGTGGTCGGGATGGCAGTGGGTGGTGACGATGGCGGTGACCTCGTTGAGGTCGATCGCCTCCTGCAGAGGCCCCAGCGTCCCGGGCCCGCAGTCGAGCACCACCGAGGCGCCCTCGCTCTGCACCAGATACCCGGTGCAGGGGTTGCCCGGTGCGGCGTAGGAGCCGCTGCAACCCAGGACTGTCAGAGTGAGCGACACCGGTGATCCCTCAATCCGGGGCGGTGCGGGCGCTGACGGCCTAGCGCTCCTCCTTGAAGACCACGTGCTTGCGGATCACCGGGTCGTATTTCTTGAGCTCGATCCGGTGGCGGGTGTTGGTCTTGTTCTTGGTGGTCACGTAGGTGTAGCCGGTGCCGGCGGTGGACCGCAGCTTGATGATGGGACGCTTGTCGCTGGCCATCGCCGTCTCCTTGCTCTAGACCTTGCGGCCGTTGCGGCGCATCTCGGCCACCACGCTCTCGATGCCCCGCTTGTCGATGGTCTTGATGGCCTTGGTGCTCAGGCGCAGCTTGATCCAGCGCTTCTCGCTGGGAAGGTAGTAGCGCTTGGTCTGGACGTTGGGATCCCAGCGGCGGCTGGAGCGGCGGTGCGAGTGCGACAGCTGCTTGCCGAACTGCGGCTTCTTGCCGGTCACCTGGCAGATCTTGGACATTCGAGAAAGGGTAGCGAGGCTCCGCCCGCGCTCCACTGGAATGTGACGGATGACCGCGGCCTGCGACGGTCCGCCGCCGCTAGAAGTAGATGATCTCCGAGGCCCGCTCGGCCACCTCGTCGAGGTCGCCGGTCCAGGCCCGGCTCGAAAGGTACTTCCAGCCGCCGTCGCACACGATGAACACCACCGTGCCGGCGTCGATCCGCTCGGCCACCCGGACCGCCCCGGCCAGGGCCGCGCCCGACGACAGGCCGGCGAAGATGCCGGCGTCGGCCAGCCGCCGGGTGTACTCCACCGACTCGCGGGGCCGCACTATGCGCTTGCCGCTGAGCAGGTCGGATCCGCCCCACTTCTCGTAGACCGGCGGTATGAAGCCGTCGTCGAGGTTGCGCAGGCCGTCGACCATCTCGCCCGCGGGCGGCTCCACGGCATACACCTCGATGTCGGGGTGGGCCTCCTTGAGGCAGGTCCCGACGCCCATGAGGGTTCCGCTCGTGCCCAGGCCGGCCACGAGGTGGGTCACGTCGGGCACGTCGCGCAGGATCTCGGGCCCGGTTGTCTCGTAGTGGACACGGGGGTTGGCCTCGTTGGCGTACTGGTACAGGAACACCCAGTCGGGCTGTTCCAGAGCCATCCGGCGGGCCAGGCGCACCGCGCCGTTGGATCCCTCCGCGCCGGGCGACGCCACCATGTCGGCTCCGAACACCTGCAGCATCTGGCGGCGCTCCGGCGACGTGTTCTCGGGCATCACGACCGTTATCGGGTAGCCCCGGATCCGGGCGATCATGGCCAGGGCGATGCCGGTGTTGCCCGAGGACGGCTCCAGTATCCGCTTGCCGGGGCCGAGGGTGCCGTCGGCCTCGGCGTCGAGCACCATGGCCTTGGCGATGCGGTCCTTGACCGAGCCGGTGGGGTTGGCGCTCTCCAGCTTGGCCACCAGGCGGACGTCGGGGTTCGGGCTCAGCTGGGAGACGTCCACCGCCGGCGTGTTGCCGATGAGGTCTAATGCGTCGCGTCTGACTGGCATCTGGGTGGTCCCGTGGCGGTCGCTAATCCCGAGTAATCCGATCAGGATTATAACTGCGGGACAGCACTATCGCGGCGGGCACGGTCAGCGCCGAGATGGCGGCCAGAGCGCCCAGCGACCACGCGTAGGCCGACGAGAGGGCGTCCGCCAGCGCGGCGTCCACCACGGTGCCGGAGTCGTCGAGCAGGCCCCGGACCGCCTCGACGTCGCCCGCCTTCCGCTCGACGACCCAGAACAGGACCATCCCGGCGAGGGCCGCGCCGTAGGCCCAGCCGAGGGAGCGGATGAACTGGTGGGCCGCGCTGACCCTGCCCATCTCGGCCGGGTCGGCCTGGCCCTGCAACTGCACCAGGCTCGAGGTGGTGATGGTCCCGATCCCCCACCCCACCCACACGAAGGCCGCGAACACCAGCGGGAACGGAGCCTCCGTGGCGGCCGCCGCCGTGACCGCCACCGCCCCACTGGTGAGGATGAGGGATCCGATCACCACGACGCTCTGGGCCCGCATGCGCTCCTGGAGCTTGCTGGCCACCCACGACGCGATCGCCCATCCGACCGTCGGCCACAGCACCGCGAAGGCGGCGAACGACAGCGACGTGCCCCGGGCCCCCTTCAGGTACAGGGGCAGGAAGACGCTGGTCCCGGTGCCGCCCGCGATGGACGCGATCGCCACGACGTGCACCGGCCACCACTGACGCCCGGTGATGTGGGCCAGGTGCACGATCGGACCCGGGCGGTGGCGGGCGTGGCGCACGTACAGCCCGTACAGCAGGGCGGCCAGCGCCATCAGGGCGACGCTCGACCACTGCAACGACGACGTGGCCAGCAGCAGGGCCACCGCGATCGCGCCCACGAGCGCGAGGCCCCGCCGGTCGAGCGGCTCGGCCTCGGCCATAGCCTCCGCGGGCACCCGGTTCCAGCCCGCCGCGGCCGCAGCCGCGGCCACCGGCAGGTTGACCGCGAAGACCGACCTCCAGCCGAGCGTGCTCACCAGCACCGCCGCGACCGCCGGGCCGGTCACTCCGACTACTCCCCACACCGACGCCACCAGGGCGTAGGCGCGGGGCCGGAGGGTGGACTCGTAGGCCAGGCCGATGCAGGTCACCCCGCTGCCGATCAGCGATCCGGTGAACACTCCCTGGAGCATCCGCGCCCCCACCAGCACCTCCATCGTGGGCGCGGCGGCGCACAGGGCGGAGGCGGCCGCGAAGCCGACGATGGCCAGCCGGTAGGCCCGCCTCACCCCGGCCCCATCGATGAACGGCCCGATGACCAGCACCGCGATGGCCGCGGCCAGCAGCTCGACGGTGATCACCCACTGCGTCAGCGCGACCCGGCCCAAGTCCGCCCCGATCTCGGGGAGCGCCGCTGGGACCGAGATGGCGTTGTAGAAGGCCAGCGCCATCGAGGCCGCCACCGCCATCGAGACCGCCCGGTTCTCGGGCGCGAGCAGGCCGCGGGCCGGGCGTCTCATCCTCCGAAGCTAACCCCGCTCCCTCTCGGGACCCGTGACCGGGCGGCGTGGCCTCTAGGGCTCGTGATCCCGGCCCCGCGCCAGGGCCAGGGCCGCGGGCACGGTCAGCACCGACAGCACCGCCATGGCCGCCAGCGACCAGGTGTAGGCCGAGGCCAGAGCGGCGGCCACGGTGGCGTCCACCACGGCGTCGGCCTCGCTGAGCAGGCCGCGCACCAGCTCGGCGTCACCGGTGCGGCGCTCCACCATCCAGAACATCACCAGGCCGGCGACCGCCGCGCCGTAGGCGAACCCCAGCGAGCGGATGAAGTGGTGAGCAGAGCTCACCCTGCCCATCTCCTGGAGGTCGGCGCGGCCCTGAAGCAGCGACAGGCTGGACGTGGTGATCGTGCCGATGCCCCAGCCCGCGCACACGAACGCCGCGAGCAGCACGACGACGGGAGCCTCGATCCCGGCGGCCACCGTCACTGCCACCGATCCGACCGCCATGAACCCCGATCCGATCACGGTCACCGTCTGGGCCCGGAGGTTCTGCTGGAGCTTGCCCGACACCCAGGCGGAGGTCGACCATCCCAGCGTGGGCCATACCACCGCGAAGGCGGCGAAGGCGACCGAGTGGCCGCGGGCCGCCTTCAGGTACAGCGGCAGGAAGACGCTGGCGCCGGTGCCGCCCGACACCGCCAGCAACCCGACGAGGTGGATATAGCGCCATCGGCCGGCGGCGACATGCGAGAGCCGCACGACCGGTGAGCGGCAGCTGCGGGCGTGGCGGACGTAGAGGGCGGCCAGTGCCACCCCGGTCACGACCATCACGATGCTGAACCACTCCACGTACGACGTCGCCACCAGCAGGGCGACGGTGAAGGCGCTCAGAATCAGCAGGCCCCGCCGGTCGGTCCGCTCCGCGGCGGACCGGGCCGCGGCCGGCAGCCGGCTCCACCCGACCGCGGCCGCTACCAGCGACACCGGCAGGTTCGCGGCGAACACGGACCTCCATCCCAGCGTGCTCACCAGCACCGCGGCCACCGCGGGCCCGCCGATTCCCATGATCCCCCAGACCGAGGACATGAGCGCGTACGCCCACGGGCGCACGGCGTCGTCGAACACGAGACCTATGCAGGTGATCGCCGTTCCTATGAACGCCCCGGTGGCCAGGCCCTGAAGCACCCGGGCGACGATCAGCAGCTCCATGGTGGGCGCGGCCGCGCACATCGCCGAGGTAACCACGAAGGCCACCACCGTCAGCCGGAACGCCCTCCGGGCGCCGGCGCCGTCGATGTATGGGCCCACGGCGAGCACCGCCACGGCGGCGGCCACGAGCTCCACCGTGACCACCCAGGGAAGCAGCGCCACCCGGCCGAGGTCGTCGCCGATGGCGGGGAGGGCGGCCGTGACCGAGAGGTTGTTGTAGGACGCCATGGCCACCGCCGACATCAGGGCCAGCGATGCGGCCCGGTACTCGGGGCCGAGCAGGCTGGGGGCCCCGGCGCGCGTCACCACCCGAAGCTATCGGCGCACTACTGCCGATAGAAATACGGCCGATGCGCGAGCCCACCGTGTTCTTCGAGGACTTCACCCCCGGTGACATGATCGAGCTCGGCACCTACGAGATGACCGAGTCCGAGATCATCGACTTCGGACGGCGCTTCGACCCCCAGTACTTCCACACCGACCCCCAGGCGGCGCTGGACTCGCCCTTCGGGGGCCTGATCGCCAGCGGCTGGCACACCTGCTCGGCGTGGGCCCGGCTGTGGATCGACACCGTGATGTCGAAGGCCGACGGCCGGGGCTCCTCGGGGATGCAGGAGGTGCGCTGGCACGAGCCGGTGCGGCCCGGCGACTCGCTGACCGCGACGGTGGAGATCCTCGACACCCGCCCGTCGGCCCGCCACGCCGACCGGGGAACGGTGTTCATCGGCTGCACGATGACCAACCAGCACGGCCGGGTGGTGTTCACCTCCCACGGTCGGGGCTTCTTCGGCCGGCGCCACCCGGCCGCCGAGACCGGCGAGAGCACTGGCGCTGCTGCTTCCGGCGCCGTTGAGACTCTCGACGTCCGATCTGGCGACGGCGTGACCCTGAACTTGAGGATGATGGGAGGGTCGGGCCCCGACCTGCTGGTGTGTCACGCCACCGGGTTCCATGGGTTGGCCTACCGGCCGCTCGCGCAATGCCTGAAGGAGCACTTCAGGGTCTGGGCTCTGGACTTCCGGGGCCATGGCTCGTCGGGGCCGGCCCCCGACGGCGACTACGCGTGGCGCGGCATGGGCGCCGACGTGGCCGCCTGCGCGGCCGCGATCGGCGGCGACCGGCTGTACGGCTTCGGCCACTCGATGGGCGGCGCGGCCCTGCTGCTGGCCGAGCGGTCCGCTCCGGGCCTGTTCGCGGGGCTGTTCCTGTACGAGCCGATCGTGCTGCCGAGGGGTTTCTTCGACGCACCGAACGCCAACCCGCTGGCGGCGGGGGCCCGCAACCGCCGGGAGGTCTTCAACTCCCGCGCCGAGGCTCTGGCCCGGTACTCGAGCCGGTCGCCTCTCGGGGTGATGCGGGCCGATGCGCTGGCCGCCTACGTGGAGGGCGCCTTCGTGGACCTGCCGGACGGCCGGGTGCGCCTGGCGTGCTCGGCCGAGACCGAGGCCCGCACGTTCGAGGCCAGCGGGGGCCTGGCGACGGAGGAGGCGGCCGGGATCGATGTGCCGGCCACGGTGGCCGCGGGAACGGTCGGCGCGGTTCCCAATCCCGGGGCCTTTGCGCCCGCGGTCGCCGAGGCGCTGCCCCAGGGCCGGTGCCTGAGCTTCGAGGACCTGGGCCATTTCGGCCCGCTGGAGGCGCCCGGCGTGGTGGCCGCCGCGGCCGTCCGGGAGCTGCTCGGCGACTAGCTCCCGGCGTTGATCGCCACGGGCTCCTCGGTGACGTCGCCTTCGAAGATGCGGTAGGACCGCAGCGAGGGCTCGGGGTGGCGCAGCGACACGATGATGAAGCGCCACGCCCCGAACGGGTCGAAGCGGGCCGCGTCGGCGATGTCGGTGGGCGACGGGTAGTTGGTGGTGTGGGTGTGGGAGTGCATCACTCCCATGACCGTCAGGCCGGCGTCGTCGGCAGTGCGCTCCACGTCCATCATCTCGAGGCCGTCGAGCACGTAGATCTCGCGGGACTCGGCCGCGTTGCGCATCGGAAAGAAGCGCTCGACGCGGTTCGAGCCGGGCAGCCCGGCGAACAGGCCGCAGGCCTCGTGGGGAAGTCCGGCGATGGCGTGGTCGACCATCGCCGTGTGCATCTCCGCCGACATCTCCAGCACCGCCCCGCACCATACCGGCGGTCCGCTTCTCCCCTGCTGCGGGCACCGGTACCGTGAGCAGCCATGGCGAAGTCGCAGAAGCGTCGGGATGTCCCGGAAGGGGCGTCGGTGGTGTCGACCAATCGCCGCGCCCGCCGGAACTACGACGTCATCGAGACTCTGGAGGTCGGTCTGGTGCTCCAGGGCAGCGAGGTCAAGTCCCTGCGGGAGGGCAACGTGCAGATCGCAGAGAGCTGGGCCCGCATCGACCGGGGCGAGCTGTGGCTGCACAACCTGCACATCTCGCCCTACTCGCATTCGGCGGCATCGTTCCGCTCGGAGCCGGACCGGGTCCGCAAGCTGCTGGCCCACCGGCGCGAGATACAGCGCCTGGCGTCCCGGGTCGACCAGGAGCGATTGGCGCTGGTGCCGCTCGCCCTCTACTTCAACGAGGGGAAGGCCAAGCTGGCCCTGGCCCTGGCCCGGGGGCGCACCCGGTCCGACCGCCGCCGCGACATCCAGCAACGCGCCGCCGACGCCGAGGCGGCCCGCTCGATGGCCGCCGCCCGCCGGCGCCGCACTCCCCCGCCGCCATGAGCCGCGACCAGCTCGCCTTCTGGGTGGCGGTGGTCGCCAACGGGGTGACCTTCGTGCAGATCATCCCCCAGATCGCCAGGCTGATCCGCACGGGACGCACCGAGGGTGTGTCACCCATCTGGGCCGCGGCCGGCATGACCATCAATCTGGGCTGGCTCACCTACGTGGTGGAGAACGGGTTCTGGGAGACGATCCCGTCGATCTTTGCCGCCATCTCCAGCTTCGGGCTGGCGCTGTTCCTGCTGTACCGCAACGGTGTGAGTGTGCGCGCCTCCCTGCTGGTAGGCGCAGCCGTGATAGTGGCCAGCGTGGTTATCCAGCGGGCGGCGGGCTGGACGGTACTGGGCACGGTGCTGGGCCTGTCCAACGGGCTGTATCTGGGACCCGCGTTGATCGCGGCGTGGCGCACCTACGCCCCGGTCGGGATATCGCCCGGCACTTGGTGGCTGACCGTGTTGGAGGGCTTCAAGTGGGGTCTCTACGGAGTGTTGGTGGCCGCGGTGCCGATCGTGGTGTACGGGTCGACCGCGATCCTGCTGGCCGTCGGGGTGCTGTTGCGGCTGTGGCTGACCCGCGACCGTATCCGCGCCGCGCTCAGTCCCGGGGCCTGAGTGTCGGTGGCGGCGAGTATCATGGTTGGTCCCTTCGGGGACAGCAGCTTGAAAAGAGACTGCACGAGGGGCTGACCGGTTTCGACGTCGGGACCAGGAGGCCGCGGAGTGCGACCGGAGTTGCTCAGACTCCCTAAACGGGGCAACCAAAGAGACGCCGATGACGACGCTCTCGTTCTCGTCGCCTGATCTGAACTGATCTAGCTACGAGAATCATCGCGACCAGCAATGGCACGCGGGGCCAGACCGCTGCAGCCTGGCACCAGAAGCAGCGGTGGACGGCAGGGAAAGACCCGCTGACGGCAGGCAAAGACCGCTGGCACCGGAGGAAGATCCGGCGGCCGGATCCTCGGATCCCCACGACCCGGCGTGGCGGCAGCCGCAAGCCGCAAGCTCGGGAATGGTCGTAGCGAGCCCGGCAACCGCCTGACGGACGGGAGTTCGATTCTCCCCAGCTCCACCACCGGGATGGTTCACACCAATGGCCATTTGTGGTTCACACCAAACCCGCCGACGGCGTCCTGGGGCTGATTCTGCTCAGAACCAGTTGAACCTGAGGGGCTTTCCCTACATGAGTGGCGAAGGCTGCTGGCGCTCCCCGCGCTCGGGCGCATGAGGGCGATCTATGGGGGCGCTCTAGGTGGTGTTGGCGCTCCAGCGCTCGGCTCGTCGTCAGGGTCGGGCTCGGAAGAGTGAATTGGTCGTTCAGAGTGGTTTGGAGGTTGCGGGCAACAGCTTGGAACAAGGCATTGAGCGCCGGCGGCTCCTGGTTCGGCAATCGGCACTTCTTGGGGTCGAACCCTCCCTGGATCCTGATTGTGCCGAACCCACGGCTAGTCCTGGCGGGGCGACACAGCAGCACCACGCCTTAGGCGCAAGGGTGCCAGGTGCTGACAGCAGCGCCGGGCTGGCCGGATCGCAGCTATGGTTGTGGGCGAGATCGACAAGGCGACCCTGCGAGGGTTCGTCGCCAATCACGCGGGGGCGGACGCGATGGCCGGCACCGGCGAACACAGCGGCTATCGGGGCCTGACCCGCCACGGGACAGTCGGCCGTTTCGTGGCCGGGCACGCCGTCTAGCATGGAGGAGGTCGCCGCTGCCGCCGTTGCCTTGGAGGCTCGAACGGTGATCGATCCGGCAGTCTGGGCCGATCCCTATCCGTTCTATGAGAGGCTCCGCCGGGAGCGTCCCGTGTGGCTGGTGCCGGGACTCGATTTGGCCTACGTCGCCACCCACGATCTCATCGTGGACGCCGTCCGCCGGATCGACGATTTCTCCAGCCACCTCGACATGCTGGTCATCACCGGCGACGACGGCTACCCCGACTTGTTCCACACCGAAGAGTTCGGCGAGGGCACCACCACCCTGGCCACCGCCGACCCGCCCGAGCACACCGTTCACCGCAGCCTGGTATTCCCCGAGTTGGTCGCCCGCCGCATGGAGGCCATGCGGCCCGAGATCGAGGTCTTCATCGACGAGCGGCTGGCCGTCGCCCGATCCCAGGGGACCAGGGTGGAGTGGGCCAACACCGTTGCCCATCCTGTGCCCGCCCGGGTCATCGGACGGCTTATTGGCTTGCCCGACGAAGACTGGCCCCAGGTGATGAAGTGGGCCCTCGACGGCGGCAGGGTGCTGGCAGGCGTGTTCACTCGGCAGGACCTCATCGCCTTGACCAAAGAGCCGAACGGGGCGAACAGGTTTCTGTACACCAAGCTGAGTGAAGCCAGCAACGATCCCGGCGACGACCTCTTAGGGGTGTGCGCCCAAGCGGTGGCCAGCGGCGATCTGGACGTGCGCGACGCCGTCGGCACCCTCACCGTGCTGCTCGGCGCCGGCGGAGAATCCACTGCATCGCTGATCGGGAACGCCGTGCGGATGCTGGCCGACGATCCCTCCCTTCAGGAGCAAGTCCGGGCCGACCACGGCCTCATCGAGCGCTTCATCGAGGAAGCCGTACGGCTCGAATCGCCGTTTCGAGGCCACTACCGCCAGGTGAAGCGCGACTGCGAACTGGGGGGCTTCACCCTCACTGCTGGCACCACCGCTTTCTTGCTGTGGTCGTCGGCCAACCGCGACCCGGCCGAGTTCGACCGGCCCGACGAAGTGGTTCTGGACCGCCGCATACCCCGCAGCCACCTGGCCTTTGGACGGGGCATCCACCACTGCGTAGGCGCTCCGCTGGCCCGCCTGGAGACCCTCTGCTCGCTTGAGCGTCTGCTGCAAGACACCTCATGGTTCAGTTTGGCCGACGACGACCAGCCCCGCTGGGAGAAGAGCATGTTCGTGCGCCGCCACGAGCACCTCCCCCTGGACGTGACCTGGAACTAGCCCCCTGCCTTAGGGGGCGACGACCGGAAGGTACAGTGACGCGCCATGAGCCGCCCGCTCGACCGGTTCAGCCGGCTGGTCACGGCCCGCCCGTACATCACGATCGTCGTCCTCCTGCTAGTCACTGTCGTGCTGGCCGCGGGGGCGACCCGCCGCCTGCCCCCGGTCGAGGGAGCCTCGGTGGCGTTCCTTCCCCCGGGGAGCGCCATCGCCACCGCGGTGGAGGAACTGGACGAGTTCTTCGGGGAGTCCGGCGACGTGAGCGTGGTGACGCTGGTGTTCCGCGGCGAAGCGCTCACCCCGGGAGGGCTCGCCCAGATGGACGCCCTCCTCGACAGCATCCTGGCCAGCCCGGGCGTGGCGGAGCTGCTGGCACCCGCCGATCCGATCATCGCGCCCACATTGGTGATCGAGGCCTTGGGCGGGGTCGACGCCGCGTCGGCCACCCAGGACGAGATCGACTCCCTCCTCGGCGTCCCTGAAATCGGAGGCGCGCTGGCCGCCATGGGCGGGAGCGACACGGACGGCACGACCATCACCATCGCCAGCATCCGCCTGACCGACACGGGCGACACCAGAGTCCAGGACGTCGAGAGGAGGATCGACGAGTTGGCGACCGGCTCGGCCGGCCCCCTGCGAGTCAGCAGCCTCTCGACCATCGTGATCGAGGACGAGTACTCCGACGCCATCGAGACAGGGATGGGGCAACTGGTCGGGGTGGCCCTGCTGCTGATCGCGGCGCTGATCGTGCTCTTCCTGAGAAGGCTGTCCGACCTGCTGCTCACGCTGGTGGGCCTCGTCTTCTCGCTGGTCTGGATCATCGGGGCGGAGGGCTGGCTCGGGCCGGACGCGCTGGGCTGGATCGGTCCTCCGAGCTCGCTGACGGCGATGGTGCCGATCATCGTGATCAGCCTCACGGTCGACTACGCGATCCAGGCCGTGTCGCACTACCGCGAGCGGCTGGTCGAGGGCGAGCCGGTGATCCAGGCGGTCCGGACAGGACTGCGCAACGTCGCCGTGCCGCTCTCGCTGGCCGCCGTCACCACCATCGCGAGCTTCCTGGCCACCCTGTTCTCCCCGATCGACGTGATCGGCGACTTCGGCGTCGTCGCCGGCCTCGGAGTCGGACTGAGCCTGATCGTGATGCTCACGCTGGTGCCGGCCGGACGGACGATCATCGACCGGCGACGCGAGGCCCGCGGCAAGCTGCGGCCGGCCCGGCCGGTCTCGGGCGCGCTGCCCGGGATCGAGCGGGTGGCGAGGGTTCTCGGCGCGAGCGTGGCCCGCCGGCCGGCGCCCTACCTCATCGGTGTGCTGGCCGTGACCATCGGGATGGGGATCGCGGCCACAGGCCTCCACTCGGAATTCAGCATCCGCGAGATCCTTCCCCGCGGCGGGACCGTGATGGACGACCTGGAGACCCTCGACGCGGCCGTCGGGGGGTCCACGGAGCTGGCCAGCGTGCTGGTGAGAGCCGAGGCCACCGAGACCCGCACCCTGCTGAACGTGCAGGAGCTCACCGACGCCTTCGCGGACCCGCAGCGGCGCCCCCAGGCGGCCACGGGGCCCATGGAGACAACCTACGTGTCGCTCCTGAACGACTGGACCAACGACAGCGGGCAGCCCGGCGACAAGTACGACGCCGAACTGGCCGCGATCTTCTCCGAGGCGTCGGCCGGAGTCCAACTCGATCCGCTAATGATGCGACTGTTGCTGCACAGGCTCGATGAGATGGATCCGGCCCTGGACCACGTCCTGGCCAACAATCCCGCCGGCATCGACGCCATCCTGCTCCAGTTCCCGACCTACACCGATGACCCGGGAGCCACCGCGGTGCTCCAGGAGGAGATCGAAGCGCTGTGGTCCGGCGACGACGAG
>VYCW01000023.1 GCA_009843735.1 Acidimicrobiaceae bacterium
AGGAAGTTGCGGAGCACGCCCCGCTCTCTGGGGTCCATCGGGTCGGTCTCGGTGCCCGTGTCGGTGTCAGCGGTGGTGGTGCCGGTGGCGCCCGCGTCCTGGCCGGTGCCGGTGGCGGCGGTGTCCTGGTCGCCGGTGCTGGGAGCGTCGGGCGCGGGGTCCGCAGCCTCGCCGGGGGCGTCGGGCTCCAGGGTTGAATCGCCGGTTAAGGCCGGGGAGCCAGCGGAGGTCGTGGAGCTGCCCGAGCAGGCCGCGGCCACGAGCGCGGTCACCACGAGCAGGCCAACCGCCCTCGCCGCCCTCACAGGAATCTCGGGTGACTTATGTGTCGTAGGCCTACAAGAATCGGACCGAGATTCTCGGGCCCGGCCCGTCCCAGGAATCTCGGCTGGGTTATGTGTCGTGGAGACACCGTTTCTCAACCGAGATTCTGCGGCCGGCCGTGTCGCCGGGGATCCTGCAGTGAACGACCTCACAGGTCTTGTTCTACAGGAACTCGGGGTCAGGCGGCGCTCTCGAGGCGGCAGTAGCACGACGACTCGATCGGTACGTCGGCCCTCGCCACCGCCAAATCGAGGCGCTGCTTGATGTGGCCGGCCTCTACCGTCTCGCCCCGGCGGGTCAGGCACTCGTGCAGGCCGTGCAGGCTCCACACGTTGTCGGGATGCCAGCAGGCCCTCCGCAGCTGGCCGTCGAGGCCGAGATCGGCCCGGTAGGCGGCCTCCGCCTCGTCCAGGCGGCCCTGCTCCATCAGCAGCGCCCCCAGGGCGTGGCGGGTGGGCTGCATCCAGCCCCACGGCTCGTCGTAGGGCAGGTTGTCGTCGAGCTCGACCGCCCGGCCGAGGTGCCCGAACGCCGCGTCGAAGTTTCGCTTCCGGTACTCGACCTCGCCGGTCATCATGGCCTCGGCCACGGCCAGGATGTCGAGGCAGGTGTTGTTGAACAGCGTCCGGCTCTCGGGGACCCGATCCCGGGCCGCCATGAACGCCTGCTGCTCGGCCACCGCCTCGTCGACCCGCTCGGTGGACGCATACGCCACCGCCCGGGCGTAGTGCATCATGGCGGTGGTGACGCAGTAGAGGTCAGGGTCCTCAGGTAGAGGCTGGTCGAGGATCTCCTGCCACTTCCCGAAGCGGATCAGCACGTGCTGCTTGACGGGCACGAAGCCCTCCAGCCAGTCGGCCAGCGGCGCATCGTCAGGGCCGAGAAGCCCGGCGGGCAGGGTCTCAACCATTTCCTCGGCGGCGTCCATGGCCGGGCCGTACTGGCCCAGGAACATCGCCCCGTACGCCTTGAAGTGGTAGTTGTGGCAGCGGTACAGGGTGTAGAAGTTCGCCGGGCCCTCCTGGGCCAGGTACCGGCGGTCGGCCACGACGGCGGCGTGGTTGC
Source organism: Acidimicrobiaceae bacterium (assembly GCA_009843735.1). GTDB lineage: Bacteria > Actinomycetota > Acidimicrobiia > Acidimicrobiales > Aldehydirespiratoraceae > Aldehydirespirator. The sequence continues at coordinate 1,390 of VYCW01000023.1, forward strand.
GGGCCACCACGTTCTGGTAGTGGCCGCACAGCACGTCGATGTGGGTGGGCATGTGGACCAGGTGCCCGGCGTCGGGGATGAGGTCGACCAGCGTGTCGCCGGCCTTGAGGGCCCGCTCGGGGTGGGGCGACATCTCCATGAGGTGCACGTACATGTGCAGCAGGCCGGGATGCTGGTTGGCGCCCTCGGAGTCGAGGTCGGCGAAGGCGGTTTCGAGGACCTCGGTGGCCTCGACGGTGCCGGCGCCCGGGGGCGGTTCGCCGGTGACCAGGTCCCACAGCGCCCAGGGGGTGCGGTTCATGACGGCCTCGGCGAACAGGGCGCAGACGTCGAGGTGGTTGGGGTGGGCCTGGTGGACGGCCCGCATGGCGTCGGCGTAGGCGTCGTTCCAGGAGCAGAAGTCGTCGGAGCCGGAGGGTTCGTCGGGGGGAGACGGGTAGCGCTCGGCCACCGCCGCGATCAGGGCCTGCTCGACCGGGCTGGCCCCGGCTGCGGAGCGGGCGGCTGCGGCGGTGGCCGACCGGGCCAGCTCGAGCGACTGGCGCAGGTCGTCCTCGTCGAAGTCCTCCCAGGGCTTGTTGTAGTTGGGGCCGATGGCGTAGGCGATGCCCCAGTGGGCCATGGCGCATCCGGGGTCGTGCTCCAGGGTCCGCTCGAAGCAGGCGATGGCCTCGTCGTGGTTGAAGCCGTAGCACCACGCCATCCCCCGGTCGAACCAGAGCTGGGCCTGGGGATCCCGGGTGGTGACCGGCCACGTGAACGATCCGAGGTCGTAGTAGGTGTCTCCGGGCGCGCCGTGACCCGCCATCTTTGCCTCCGAGGGTCTCGCGATGTGCCCCGAACGTACTACGCCGACGGCGGAACGGCCTGAGCTAGGCGGCGTCGCTGTCGCTCTCGCCGGGGTCAGCGGGTTGATGGGGGCCGATCCCCAGATGGCCCTCGATGCGGGCCAGCCGCTCACTCACGCCGGCAAAGCCGGCCTCGAGCCGGTCAAGTCGTTTCTGGGTGGCCTTGTGTTGAAGTTCGGAGATCTGGTGGTTGTGCTCGATCACCCGCATGAGCTCGCCGAAGCGTGAGTCGAGACGCTCGTTGAACTCCAGCCGCAGCGCGCCCATGGCGGCACCGAGTGTCCCCATGGCGTCATCGAGTGTCCCCATGGCGTCATCGAGTGTCCCCATGGCGGCACCGACAGCCTTTTCGATCTGCACGACGACGTATTCGCGAGTTTCCTTGCTTTCCCGGTGCTGCACCCGTATCGACACAACCAGCAGGGTGGTCATCGTGGCGAACATCACCCCAAACGCGGACCCGAGGACCAGCAGCACTGTTGTCGCGGTCTCCGGATCCATAGTCCGACCCTAGCTCACACCCCGGGGCGGAGCAACCTCCAATTACATGAAAATATATTAGAGTCGGGATGGGAGCTCGGCGTGGGGGACGACCTCGGCCTGGGGGGTCTCGATGTGGCCTTCGGGGAGCATGAAGCGCCAGTAGGCGATGCCGAAGGGGCGGCCCTCGCTGTCGAGCCAGTTGGGCACGCCGGGATCGGAGTGGGCGATGACCGCGGTGAACCGGCCGTCGTCGTCGGCCACGGTCTGGGCCCGGTTGAGCGAGATCGACCGGGTGGCGTAGTCGAGGGTCTGCAGGTGCCGATTCCACAGGCACACGTTGCCGTAGCGGCACTGGGGCCAGCGGGCCCGGATCACCAGGGCCTCGTCGGGTCCGATCAGGAACGGCGCCATGGCGTAGGCGGCGTCGAAGGCGGCCAGGCCCAGGTCGCCGGGCTTGTCGGGGGGCGGGAACACGTTGGGCACCCTCGACACCCATGTGCGGGGCTGGGCGCTGGACTGCGGGGGCCGATCCACGGTGAGCTCCCGCACCAGGCCGGCCACCCGGCGGATGCCGGCGGCCACCGAGGCGTCCGAGGGGCGGGGCGGCGGAGTGGTGACCGGGTTGCCGCCGCTGTCGATCACCTCGATGCGCATCTGGGGGACGCAGGTGGGGTCGGCGGCCGCGTAGGTGGGGTTCTCGAAGTAGTGGCGGGTGCTGATCGATCCTGAGCGCTCGGGCAGGGCCAGCCAGTTGCGCTCCCGGGGCTGGCCGCCGAGGCGGATCTCGAAGCGGCCGTCGGCGTCGACGTCGAAGGACTCGTCGTTGAGCACGCCCACCGTCTGGTTGTCCATCGACCCCCAGGCCTCGCCGGCCTCCACGGTGACCGACACGTAGGCGGCGCCCTTCATCTCGCCGGTCACCCGGTAGGCGTGGTCGGCGGAGACGGGGGCGTCGAAGTAGACGGCGTCGGGGTTGTCGCCCAGCACCTTGCGGTCGGGGTCGACGATGCGATGGAACCTGGGGGCGGACGGGTCGCGCTCGAACAGGCCGACCAGGCCCCACTGGAGGTAGTGCATGACGGCCCGGTGGGCGCCGAAGACGTCCTCCTCGGAGTGCAGGTTCCACTCGGGCGACACCCAGCGCTCGTCGACCTCGGCCAGCAGGTCGATCAGCTCGTGCAGCGCTTTCCGGGACTCAGTCTCCATCAACCCCTCCCGTCCAGGCCGTCCAGAAATCTCGGTTGAGTTATGTGTCGTACAGCCATAGGAATCGTCCCGAGAATCCGCTGGGCATCTCAGCCCTCACGGGCCACGCCGTAGTGGTCGATGTAGGGGGCCAGGTCGGACCGCAGCCCCTCAGCGGTGAAGCCCCAGTCCTCGGGCTGGTAGCGGTGCACGCCGAACTTGCCCTTGGGCTTGTGGGCCAGGTAGTCGAGCACGGCGTCGGCGTGGTCGGCGGTGAAGTCGCGGCCCATCTGGTCGTAGGCGGCTCGCAGGGTGGCCACCGGGTCGCTCATGAGCTGGGCGAAGTGCACGTCCACGAACCGTTCCGCGGGCACGGTTCCGGAGGCCCGCACGTCGATCGAGCCGTTGAGCCCGGCGGCGAAGACGGCCAGGATGACCTCGGCCATGCCGTCGACGTCGACGTGGTCGGTGCGGAGCCACTGGATCATGGCGGTGGTGCTGACGGTGGACGGCATGGTCTTGGCCGGGTCGCGGTGGGTCTGCACCACCCAGGCGTCGCCGAACTCGGCGTACAGCAGCGGCAGCAGCATCAGGTGCCCCGGCGTCTTGAGCAACCACTGGGTGGCCTGGTCGCCGTGCTGGAGCGCCTGGAGGAACTGGCGCTCGTAGGCGTAGTTGACGGCGGGGTCGGGCAGCCAGCCGTCGAGGGAGGCGACCATGCTCCAGTGGAAGCCGCAGAAGCTGCCCTGGGTGATGGTGACGCACTCCACCGGCAGGTCGGAGCGCAGCTCGTGCACGGCCTGGAACTCGGGCTGGACGTCGGCCCAGATCTCCTGCTCGCACTCGCTGAGCACCAGCGGGTCGGACAGGCTGGAGTCGTCGGCGGCCTCGGCTTCGGGCATGGCCACCGGGTGCAGGGCCTCGGCCGCGGTGGGGGCCCGCAGGCCGGGGTCGAGGGCCAGCAGCTCGAACAGGATGGTCGTGCCCGAGCGGGCCGGGCCAGTGACGATGACCGGCGCGGTGACCGGCCGATCGCGGACCTCGGGCGAGCGGTCGATGAGCTCGGTGAGCAGCAGCCGGGTGCGCAGCGAGCGCAGCAGTTCCTGCTTGGTCATCAGCCGGCCGACCGTGTGCATGCCGGAGGCGTCGATGGCGGCGACCAGCGCCTCGAAGCGCTCCTGCCAGCGGGGGTCGCCCAGGTCGCCGGCGGGCAGGCCCCCGAGGGCGACTGCGGCGGTGTCGAGCATGTCGCCGGCGTCGATGGGGACCAGGTCCCGGGCGTGGCCCCCGACGGAGCTGGCCATGAGGTTGACTCGCCGCACCCAGTCGGGCCGGACCAGCCGGTCGGCCATCGGCGCCAGGCGGGCGGAGGTCTCGGACATATGCGGCGTCAACGTAGCAGCCACCATCGGGCCAGCCGGTGCGGTCGAGACACCCAGCGTTCCCCCGCATAGACATCTTTAGTCATTTTCATAGCTTTTAGAGTTGCGCCACATTCGGGCGACCGGTTAGGCTTGCAACCATGGAGGCGGCCGACACGATGACCCTGGGGATGTTCGTGACGCTGGTCGCCTTGATCATGGGGTCGATCTGGAGCCAGCGTCGTGAGAGCAATGCGATTCGGGCCGAGACCACACGCCAGATCGAGAGGCTGGCCGACCAGTTCGGCCGGCAACTCGGCGGGTTGAGCAACGACATGGGCAGCGTCCGGGAGCGGCTGGCCCGAATCGAGGGACACCTGGGGCTGGCGTCTCCGCCCCCGGAACTTCAGGACGGCGACAACGCCGACTAGACGATCCCTGGCGAGAGCGAGCCTCAGCTAGATGGCTGGGGATCGGGAGTCGACGGTGTGGGGGGTGGCGTCGGTCGTGGTGGCGGTGTCGCTGATCGGCACCATCGGCACCGCGGCCGAGCTGGGCGCCGACCCCCTGAGCGGGTTCGCTACCGGGGCGTGGCGGGGCGTGATCGGGGCGGCCGGTCTGGTGGTGTTGTCGACGTTGCGGGGGCAGGCGCCGTGGCGTTACCGGCTGCCGGTGCGCTGGGTGGCGCTCGGGGGGCTGGGGGTGGCCGTCAGCCAGCTGCTGTTCTTCGAGGCCATGGCCCGCACCGGGGTGGCGGTCGGGACTCTCGTGGGTATCGGCGTCGGCCCGTTGATGGCGGGGGTGGTCGACTGGCTGGCCTACCGTCAACGCCCGGGCG
>VYCW01000053.1 GCA_009843735.1 Acidimicrobiaceae bacterium
CAGCGCGACCTCCTCGAGCTTGAGGGCGATGTCGAGCAGCGGGTTCTTGCCGATGACCCCGAACACGTCGTGGGCCGCCTTCTTGATGATGACCGCCCTCGGGTCGTAGTTCTTGTAGACGCGGTGCCCGAATCCCATCAGCCGGTGCCCGCCCCGCTTCACGCTGGCTATGAAGCTGTCGACCTCCTCGTAGGAGCCGATCTGGGTCAGCATGTTGATCACGGCCTCGTTGGCCCCGCCGTGCAGCGGTCCGTACAGGGCCGCGCAGCCGGCCGCAATGGCGGTGTAGGGGTCGGCGTGGCTCGACCCGACCACCCGGGTGGCGGTGGTCGAGCAGTTCTGGCCGTGGTCGGCGTGGAGGATGAACAGCACCCGCATGGCCCGCACCAGGGCCTCGTCGGGCTCGTACTCGCCGCCCACGTCGAACATCATCTTCAGGAAGCGCGTCGGGTAGTCGTTGGCGTTGTCGGGGAATATGAACGGCAGGCCCCTTGAGAACCGGTACGCGGCCGCGGCCAGTGTGGGCATCTTCGCGATCAGCCGCACGATCTGCGCCCTGCGATTCTCGGTGTCGAAGATGTCCTTGGCCTCGGGATAGAAGGTGGACAGCCCGGCCACGCCGGAGGTGAGCAGCCCCATCGGGTGGGCGTCGTAGTGGAAGGCGTCGTAGATGCGCTTGCGGAAGTTCTCGTGGATGAACGTGTGGTGCGTGATCAGGTCCACCCACTCGTCGAGCTCGGCCTGGGTGGGCAGTTCCCCGTAGATCAGCAGGTGGGCGACCTCGGGGAAGGTGCTCTGCTCGGCCAGCTGCTCGATGGGGTAGCCCCGGTAGCGCAGGATGCCGGTCTCGCCGTCGATCTCGGCCACCGAGCTGGAGGTGACCGCCGTGGTGGCCATGCCCGGATCGTGGAACCAGATGCCCGGGAGCAGCTTGCGCCACGCTGTGGCGTCGACACCGCCGGAGACGATCGGGATCTCGATGCTGTTGCCCGTGCGGTTGTCGGTGATGGTGATGCTCTCAGCCACGAGTCTTACCCCGTCTCGGCGAGGCGGTGATCGTGATCTTCGCTGTCATCGAGTATCAGATTACCGGGGACCGGATATGGCACCGCACTTCGCGGCGGAGTGAGTGCATCCGCATTTTTGCAAGAAGGCGCAAGATTCGAGGATCTTGCGGTGCGGCGCCGGCGGCCGGGCCCGCATCTCAGGGCTCGTGGCCTGGCGGCTAGAGCGGGGAATTGTCGTGGCGCCGGCGGGGCAGCCGCTCCCGCTTGGAGATGAGCATCTCCAATGCGGCGCAGACTTGCCGCCTCGTGTCGGCCGGCTCGATCACCGAGTCGATGGCGCCGCGCTCCGCAGCGACGTACGGGTTCAGCAGGCGCTGCTCATAGGCCGCCTCCAACTCGGCCCGCTCGGCCTCGCCGGCCGAGCGGTGCAGGATCTCCACCGCCCCCTTGGCCCCCATCACCGCGATCTCGGCCGTCGGCCAGGCCAGAGCAACGTCGTTGCCCATGGGCTTGGAGTCCATGACGATGTAGGCGCCGCCGTAGGACTTGCGCAGGGTGACGTTCACCCGCGGCACGGTGGCCCGGGCGTAGGCGAACGCCATCTGGGCCCCGTAGCGGATCATTCCCCGCCACTCCAGGTCCTTGCCCGGGTAGAAGCCGGACGTGTCGACGAAGGTCACCAGCGGAAGGTTGAACGCGTCGCAGAACGCCACGAACCGGGCCCCCTTGCGGGAGGCAGTGATGTCGAGCGTCCCGGCCAGCGACTGGGGCTGGTTGGCCACGATCCCGACGGGCCGCCCCCCGAAGGAGGCGAACGCAGTGACCAGGTTGGTGGCCCAGTAGGCGTGCGGCTCGAGCAGCACGTTGTTGTCGGTGACCGCGGCCACCACATCGCGCACGTCGTAGGTGCCGCCCGACTCGGGCGGCAGCACCTCGTAGGCCTCGGGCACCGCCCGGTCCACAGGATCGACGCACACCCGGGCGGGCGGGTCGCAGCCGTTGCTGTCGGGGAGGTAGCCGAGCAGCTCGGCTGCTATCTCGTCGGCCTCGGTGTCGTTGGCGGCCAGGAAGCTGGCCACGCCTGAGTTGACCGAGTGGGTCTCGCCCCCGCCCAGGTCGCCCCGGTCGACCGGCATTCCGGTGAAGTGCTCCACCATCCGGGGCCCGACCACGAAGGCGTAGGCGTCGGCGGTCATCACCACGAAGTCGGCCAGACCCAGCAGCAGGGCCGGACCCGAGACGTTGGGCCCGGCTGCGATCACGATCACCGGCACGACCCCCGAGCATCGGGACAGCTCAACCGCGGCAGTGGCCCAGCCGTGCAGGGCGGCCACCCCGGCGTTGAGGTCGGCTCCCGAGGAGGCCAGCCTCAGCAGCACGGGGAGCCGCTGGTCGCGGGCCAGGCGGGCCGCGGCGGCCATGCTCTGGCCGTCGGTCGGGGTGAGCGCTCCGCTCTGGTTCTCCTCGGACCCGCGGGCGTCGATCTCCACCACGGTGCGGCCGCCGACAGCGCACACACGGCTGTGCACGAATCCGGACGCCCCGGTGCGGACGCCAATCACGGTTGTCTGGGAGTCCGCCATCACGGCGTCAGAGGCCCCGCGGATAGACGGGCGAACCCGGCCCATACGGGGCGGGGCCGTGGCCCGAGCGGCCCGTGAGCGCTGCGAACAAGAGCGGGAATGACCACCCTGCGCCGTGATTGGCTGCCGGTCGATCCGCGCACGTCCTCATGGTAGATGCGAGGACCGGTATGCCACCGGCTGGGGCGAGAGAGCCTCCACGGCGTGGATGTGAGGCTGGTTGGCCGACTCCCGGTGGACGATCCGCCTGATGGCGTCGGCCACGGCCCGCGGCGGTGCGGCCGGCATGGTGCGACGGTTACGGGCCAGCCCCACGAGCCTCGGGCTCAGCCGGTCGACCCTCACGCTGCGCCAGCCCTCCGGTGACGCGCCGTGGGTTGCGCTGGCCGGCAACAGGGCCGGCGCGAAGCCCGCGAAGGCCAGCGAGGCCAGCAGCCGCAGGCCGTCGATCTCGGCTCGGCTCCGCAGCTCGACGCGGACCCGCCGAGCGTCGGTGTCGATCTCGTCGCGGAACGCGGTGCCCTTGGGCGGCAGCAGGATCTCATGCCGGGCCAGCTCGGCCAGGTCGATCCGGTCGCGTTGGGCCAGCTCGTGGTCCTCCGACGCGATCACGACCCGGTCTTCGGAGAACAGTTCGGCCGTCTCGATGTCGGGATCCTCCACCGGCAGGTTCACGACCGCCAGGTCCAGGCGGTTCTGGACCAGCAGCGGCACCAGCGACGTGGTGGTGGCGTCGAGGATGACCACCTCGAGACTCTCGTGTAGCCGGCCCACCTCGTCCAGCACTAGGGGGACGATCCATCGGGCCGTGGTGCCGATGACGCCCACGGTCACGGTTCCGGTGAGGTTGGCCCGCATGGACGCCAGGTCGTCGGAGATTGCCTGCAGCTCCACCTGGATGCGGCGGGCCCGGTCGGCGACAACCTGGCCCTCGGGGGTGAGGCACCTCCGGGCCCTGTCGATCAGGGTGGCGCCGGCCTCATGCTCCAGGCGGGAGATGTGGGCGGAGACGTTGGACTGCACGGTGTGCAGGGCTTGGGCGGCCGCCGAGAAGCTCTGATGCTCGGCGACCGCGAGCAAGACATTGAGCTGCCGGACGTCCATCATAAGAAACGATACAAACTATCGATGCAAACTGTTGAATTGATCAACCAGAGAGGGCTGATGTGTGCTATATTGCTAATATCAATCCGGTCGGCAGGTGTACTCCTCCTCACCGGCCGACCGGTCAGACTTGGATCGATACCCCCCAAATCGGTTCAAGCATCAATGAAGCGGCTGATCGAACCCCAGATCAGCCGCTTCTGTCTTGTGCGGGTACTTCTGGTGGCGGGCCTAGACGCGAGTGCGTTGGCGGATGATGTTCAGCGCGCTCCCGGCATGGAACCACTCGATCTGTTCGGCGCTGAGGGTGTGCAGCCCCTCGAATGACCACGCCGCGCCGTCGGGTGCGGTGACCTCCACCGTCACCGGCTCGTCGGGCGCCAGATCGGCCAGACCCCTCACCGCGATGCGGTCGTTCTCGCCGATGCGGTCGTAGTCGGCGGGATCGGCGAACGTCAGCGCCAGCACGCCCTGCTTCTTGAGGTTGGTCTCGTGGATGCGGGCGAAGCTGCGGGCCAGCGCCAGCACGCAGCCCCGGAAGCGGGGCTCCATGGCCGCGTGCTCGCGGCTCGAGCCCTCGCCGGTGTTGGAGTCGCCGATGAACACCCATCGCAGTCCGGCCTCGTGGTAGGAGCGGGCGATGTCGGGCAGGGACTGGACCTCGCCGGTGAGCTGGTTGCGGCCGTGGCCGACCTCGTAGCCGTTGAACCCGTTAACCACACCCAGGTACAGGTTGCCCGAGATGTTCTCCAGGTGGCCCCGGTAGCGCAGCCACGGACCGGCCGCGGAGATGTGGTCGGTGGTGCACTTGCCCTTGGCCTTGGCGATCACGGGCAGGTCCTTGTAGTCGCTGCCGTCCCAGGGGGCGAAGGGCTCGAGGAGCTGGATGCGCTCGGAGTCGGGCGAGACCCGGACGTCGACCGCCGAGCCGTCGGCGGGCGGCGCCACGAACGTGTCCTCGCCGGGGTCGAACCCGTCGGGGGGAAGCTCGATGCCGGACGGCTCGGCCAGCGCCACCGGCTCGCCGCGGTCGTTGGTGAGGGTGCCGCCGATCGGGTCGAAGTCGACGGTGCCGGCCAGCGCCAGCGCGATCACGGTCTCGGGGGAGGTGACGAAGGCCAGCGTGGCCGGGTCGCCGTCGTTGCGCTTGGGGAAGTTGCGGTTGTAGGAGGTGACGATCACGTTGGGCCGGCCCGGCGTGTGGCCCTCCTCGCCGGAGCGGTCCCACTGGCCGATGCAGGGTCCGCAGGCGTTGGCCAGAACGGTCGCGCCGAGAGCCTCGAAGTCGTCCATCAGGCCGTCGCGCACGATGGTGGAGCGGATCTGCTCGGAGCCCGGTGTCACCAGCAGCCGGGTGCGGGCTCGCAGGCCCTTGCCGGCCGCGTCCCGGGCTATCGAGGCGGCCCGGGTGATGTCCTCGTAGGACGAGTTGGTGCAGCTGCCGATGAGGGCGGCGCTTATCTCCAGCGGCCACTGGTTGTCGCGGGCCTCCTCGCCGAGATCGGCGACCTCGCGTGCCAGGTCCGGGGTGTGGGGGCCGTTGATGTGGGGTCCGAGGGTGTCGAGGTCGATCTCCACCACCCGGTCGTAGAAGCGCTCGGGGTCGGCCTCGGTCTCGGGGTCGCCGCAGAGATGGTCGGCAGCCGCGGCGGCCAGGTCGGCGGCGTCGGCCCGGCCGGTGGCCCGCAGGTAGCGGTCCATCGACTCGTCGTAGTCGAAGATCGATGTGGTGGCGCCGATCTCGGCGCCCATGTTGCAGATGGTGGCCTTGCCGGTGGCGCTCAGAGAGCGGGCCCCCGGCCCGAAGTACTCGACGATGGCGCCGGTGCCGCCGGCCACGGTGAGGATGTCGGCCACCTTCAGGATCACGTCCTTGGGGGCCGACCAGCCGCTGAGCTCGCCGGTGAGGTGGACGCCGATGAGCTTGGGCCAGCGCACGTTCCACGGGAACCCGGTCATCACGTCGACCGCGTCGGCACCGCCCACGCCCACCGCCACCATGGCCAGCCCGCCCGCGTTGGGGGTGTGGCTGTCGGTGCCGATCATCATCCCGCCGCAGAAGGCGTAGTTCTCCAGCACGACCTGGTGGATGATCCCGGAGCCGGGCTTCCAGAAGCCGGCGCCGTAGCGGGCGCACACGCTGTGCAGGAACTCGTAGACCTCGTCGTTGCCCGACAGGGCGGCCATCAGGTCGCGCTTGGCGTCGGTGCGGGCGGTGATCAGGTGGTCGCAGTGGGTGGTGGTGGGCACCTGTACCTCGTCGAGCCCGGCGGTCATGAACTGCAGCCACGCCATCTGGGCGGTGGCGTCCTGCATGGCGACCCGGTCAGGCCGCAGGTCCACATAGGTCACGCCCCGCTCGGGGACCCCGGTCTCGGACGGGTCGAGATGGTTGACGAGGATCTTCTCGGTCAGCGTCAACGGCCGCCCGAAGCTCTGGATGGCCCGCCCGACCCGCTCGTCCAGGGTGGCGTACACGCCCTCGATCAACTCCACCGGAGTACTAGCAAACACAGCCATACGGCCAGCCTACGAGCGGAGATCGCTGCCCGATCCGGGAAGGCCCGGGGCTACAGGTCGGGCCAGCGGCGGGAACGGGTCGACGGGGTGCGGCGACGGCCACCCAGGGCCCATTGGCGGCGCCAGACGCCCACCTCGGGGCCGGTGAGGGTGCCGCTGGTGCTGGCGTGAGCCCGCTTGCGGGCCGAGTACCAGTCGGTGCTGGCCTCGTCGGCCAGCGCGGTCACCGCGTCCTCGATCCGGGACGCGAACCGGGGCGCCCGCTCGTCGTCCTCCGGCCGCATCGGGGTGCCGAACGTGACGGTCGCCTCCGCGGGCTGGGGCATGGTGCGGCCCTTGCGCAGGATGCTGCCGGTGCCGCCCACATGGATCGGCACGACCGGCACCCCGCAGCGCACCGACAGGTAGGCCGCCCCGCCCCGGAACGGCTGTCCCCAGCCGTCGGGGCTGCGGCCGCCCTCGGGGTAGATCAGCAGGCTCCAGCCGTCGTCGATCAGTCCGGCGGCGAGGTCGGCGGACCGGCGGCCCACCCTGGCCCGCTCGATGGGAATGGCCCCCATCACCAGCGCGGCGGTGGCACCCGCCGCCCGGGAGCCGAAGAAGTAATCCGACGCCGCCCCCACCACGACTTTGTGGCGCCACGGCTCCGGGATCGACGTGAGCAGCAGCGGCGTGTCGATGTGGCTGTGGTGGTTGGAGGCGAACACCGCCGGGCCGTCCAGGTCGGCCAGCCGGTCGGTGCCGGTGCGATGCGGCGAGGCCAGCACCTGCACCATGGCCCGCATCGGCCCCTCCACGATGGCGGCCCGGCACATGCGGGCCGCCCAGCGGCGGGACCAGCCGGTGTCGAAGTCGACGCCGGTGCGCCTTAGGGCTTCCGGCGGCTCCACTCCACCCGGAACAGTGGGAGCCCGGTACGGGAACGAGCGGGCCCGCAGCGTGCGAATTGGCGACGGCAGGCGGTTCCCCAGCCGCACCACACCCAGGTCGTGCGCGATACCCATCAGCTCACGCCGCCCCGGTCACTCCACGTCCGCCATCAGGATGGGCGGGTTGTGCACATGCGTGATCGTCGGCGACGGGCCGACCACGTCGCTGGCCATCTCCAGGGCGTCTGACAGGGTGGAGGCCGGCTGGAAGCCCATCCGGCGCACCGCCCGGGGGTCGCCGCCCACCACGATCACCCGGCCCAGCCACTGCAGGGCGTGCGCCCCCCAGTACCACATGTAGAAGGGATGCACCCCGTGGTAGGCGTAGCTGGTGCGGTAGAGGTGCACGTACCACTCGTCGGTGGCGAACTGGGCCTCGTACTTGGCCTCCAGCTCGGCCGGGTCGGTGGTCTCCGCCAGCAGCTGCTCGAAGAAGTCGATGTAGCTGGGGTGGTGCACCGGGTGGAACTCCCAGCGGGTCGGGTGGCTCATGATGACCACCCCGCCCTCGCGCACCAGCGGCTGACCCCGGTACAGGTTGAAGAAGTAGCCGAGGCCCAGGCACATCACCAGGATCGGGTTCATCACCGAGTTGACGTTGTACGGGCAGATGTAGGGCAGCCCCATGGTGAGCACGTCGGTCTGGCCCTGCACCGGCACCAGATGCTGGGCCAGCACGTTGGCGGTGGTGCTCTCGTGGACCGGCTCCACCGCGCCGGCCTGCACCGAGGTCATCTCATAGGGCGCCAGCCACCGGCCGAACACACCCCGGCAGGCCGCCGGCGGCATCGCCTTGAGCCCGGCGTGCATGGCCATGAACGAGGCCCGGTCCCGGGCGCTCCACTCCCACTCGCGCTTCTGCAGCACGGCCAGAGGGCCGTCGTGGCCGAAGGTGTTGTTGTTGACGGTGGTCTCGATCTGGAAGATCGGCGGCCCGTTGGCCTTTATCACCTCGCCCTGGCGCCAGTTGGATCGGTGCAGCTCGGAGCGGGGCCGGTCCATGAACGAGCGGGAGTGCTCCATGGTGTGCACGTTGTGGTGGTGGCGCAGCGACCAGTAGTCGGCCAGGCCGGTTGCGGTGGACTTCCAGCCCCCGTCCATCGCCACCAGGTTGATGTTCACGTACACCAGCAGGTCGCTCTCCGCGGCCCGCCGGTTCATGGTGACCAGCTCGTCGTGGTCGGTGCGGCCCAGCACCACCATGCCGTCGGGGTCCTCGGCGTCGTGGTTGTACAGCGCGTCCTGGGGGGCGAAGGCGTCGAATACCCGCTCGCCCAGCGCGTGGCGCAGCTCGTCGTCGGTCATGCGGCGGTGCAGCGCCAGGGCCGCGATCAGGTGCACGTCATCGACGCCCGCGGCGGCGGCCATGTCGAGCACCTGCTCGATCACCCTCTGGCGGATGTCGGGCCTGCGCATGGGCGGCAGCGGCAGCGAGATGTCGTCGAAGGCGATGGTCAGTTTCATTCCCGGACGCAGAAGCGCCGGCAGCGGATCGGAGTCGAGGGGGTTCAGCAGGGCGTCGCGGATGGCCGCCTCAGGGTCGGCGAGGCCGGGGAGGGGCTCGGCGGGATAGATCACCCGGCTGCGGCCCGCGGGCAGCCTCTCGAGGCGGAAGCCCTCGCCGTGGTGGAACAGGATGGGCGGGGTGGACCGGTCGACGTCCAGGACCAGCCCGGGCCTTGGGGCGCGCTGGCGGCGCTCGGTGGCCATCAGGCCGACCCCACCAGTGCCGGGCGGCGGCCGCGGGCCCGGCCGCGGATGCGGGGACCCATGGGCAGCAGCTTGGTGGGCGCGCCAGCGCTGGTGGCCCAGTGCTCGATCAGCCAGCCCCGCCGCCGGGCCAGAGCGGCCAGCTTGGTCTCGGGGTTCACCGCCACCGGGAAGCCCACCGCCTCCAGCATGGGCAGGTCAGAAGTGCTGTCGGCGTAGGCCACCGACTCCCGCAGGTCGAGGCCGTGGGCCTCGGCGAAGTCGGCCAGCGTCTGGTAGCGGGCCTCGCCGGTGGGGGGCACGTTCAGCAGCCGGCCGTCGTAGGCGCCGTCGCTGGATCCCATCTCCGCCGCCACGATGTGGTCGAACAGGGGTCGCAGCGGCTCCACCACGAAGTCCAGGGCCCCGGTGATGAGCAGGGTCATGTGGCCGGCCTGACGGTGCTCCCGGATGCGGCGGATCCCCTGCGGGAACGACTTGGTGAGGATCAGGTCGCTGAGCATCTCGGCGCAGTCGCTGTCGAGCCGGTCCGTCGAGGCGCCCTCGAAGCGCCGGTAGAAGTAGCGCAGGAAGTCGCTGCGGTCGCGGCGGTCAAGGGCCAGCAGCCTCGGCGCCTCCGCCAGCGTGCGGGCCGCGAAGCGCACCCGGTCGAGGTCGTCGAGGTCCCGGGTGGCGAGCCACGCATAGCTGGCCACCACGTTCGACGCGATCAGGGTGTTCTCCAGGTCGAACACGGCCAGATGGCGCTGCGGGTCCAGCACCTGGCGCCGCAGCCGCGACGAGCGCGACTCGGTCCGGCCCGGCCCGGCGCCGGGAGCCATCTTCAGCCGGGCCTGCTCCACCATCGACGGCAGATGCACCTGCTGCACGTACTGGGTCCAGTCCACGCTGCGGGGGTCGAAGCAGAACTCCGACCGGTCGGCGTCGTCGAGCGAGTCCCACAGCGCCAGCAGGCGGTCGAGTTGGTAGATGGCCTCGCACTCGGCGTAGGCGCCGTAGAGCTCGACGTACTCGCTGGCCCGCTCGAGCTGCTGGCGGCGCTCCTCCAGGGTGGCGCTCATCACCGCGTGGCGGCCCCTCAGGGGCAGCGCGGTGAGCACCCGGTCGGCGGTCTCCAGCGACCGCTGGGCCCGGTGCAGCTGCCGGGCCACCCTGCCGCGGCCGGGGAAGGACCACCGGGGCACCGGGATCGGCTGGTTGAACTCGTCGTAGACGGGGTGCTCGGTGAACCATCCGCTCACCAGGTCGAAGAGCTTGCCGTACTTGAGCGGGTTGATCGCCCCGCTGGCCACCTGGGTGACGTCGGGGCTCGGATCGACGGGGCCGCGGGCAGCCACCGCAAAGATGGTGGCCACCACCAGGTCGACGGGAATCACGTCGATGATGCCCTCGGGAACGCCGGGGAACTCCTTGAGCAGTCCCCGGGCGTAGGCCGCGATCACCGGCTCGGCCATGCGGAATCCGCGGATCCACCCCGGATAGGGCTCGGCTAGCGCCGACTCGATGATCGAGGGCCGCACGATGCTCACCGCAATGTCGCCGCGGGTCTCGGCCAGGGCCCGCTCGCCGAGGGCCTTGGTGAACGCGTAGGCGTCGGGGAAGCCGAGGCTCGCGGCCCGGGCCCGGCCCGCGGCCGTCATCTGGTCGTTGACCCAGCGGCGCCGCAGGCTCTCCACCTTCTCGGACAGCGCGGGTATGCCGGCCGCGCCCAGCTCCCGGCGGGCCTGGACCGCTAGCGCCTCCAGGCGCTCCGGGCTGCGGCTGGCCTGCTCGGCGTCGCGGCGGGCCCGGCGGGCGCTGTCGACCTCGTCGCGCCAGCCGACATCGGTGAAGAAGGGGGAGTCGTCCACGAGCTGCTCGGGTGCCGCGCCGCGCCGGCTGCCGGCCACATAGCAGGTGGACACCGCGATCATGTGAGCCTTCGAGCCGGCCTCGTCGAGCACCGCGGCCACCCGGGCCGGTCCCAGCAGGTTGACCTCCACCGCGTCGTCGAGGGCCGAATCGAAGTTCACGGTGGCGGCCGAGTGAACCACGATGTCGCAGCTGGCCAGCAGGGCCCGGCCCTCGTCGTCGAGCCCGAGCCCGTCGTTGCTCACATCCCCGGCGAGGGCTTTCACCCGCCGGGCCGTCATCTCGTCGTAGGTCTCCGGTGATCCTGGCTGGTCCAGCTCGGACCGGAGCCGGTCGAAAGCGTCGTTGCGCAGCACGTCGCGCTGTACTCGCTGAACCGCGCCCCGGCGGCCCGGACGCACCACCAGCACCAGCTCGCAGTCAGGCACGCAGCGCAGCAGGCGCTCGGTCAGCGCGGTCCCCAGGAACCCGGTCGCGCCGGTGATGGCGATGCGCTTTCCGGCCAGGGACTCCGTGATCACGTCGTTAGTTCTAGTGCCCGCGGACACCGGAGGCTCACAACGGCCTTCGCGAATCCCATCAAGGTGGCGAGGCCGTTCCGGAATTTTCCTGGCTGACCGTAGTCTCCTGCCCCCGTCTACCTGGTGATTGCATATTGCTGGCAATGCTGGCAAAATGCTTGCATGCCGGTCCAGATCACCATCAGGAACGTTCCCGAGGAAGTCCGCGACGAGCTGGCCGCGCGGGCCGCTCTCAAGCGCCAGTCCATGCAGGAGTACCTGCTCAGCGAGCTGGAACGACTCGCCGGCCTGCCTTCCATTGAGACAGTTCTGGACGAGGTGCGCCGCCGCGTCGAAGCCTCGGGAACTTCTATTCCAAGCTCGGTCATCCTCGAGGCACGCGACGCCGACCGCAAGTGAGCGCAGTCGTCGATTCGTCGGTGCTGGTAGCCGCGCTGGTCGAGTCGCAGACCGACGGCCCCTGGGCTCGCGCTTCGATCACCAGAGCTTCCCTGGCTGCGCCCGAACTGGCCCTGGCGGAAGCCACCAACCTGCTGCGCCGGCTGGAGCTGTCCGGATGGGCCACCCGCCTTGAAGCGACGGCCGCGTGCCGCGACCTGCTCCGGCTCAACATCGAGCGCTACCCGTTCGCTCCCTTCGCCGAGCGGGTGTGGGAGCTCCGAGCCAACCTCACCGCCTACGATGCCTGGTACGTGGCCCTGGCCGAGACGCTCGGCTGGCCGCTGATCACCCTCGATCGCCGCATCGCTCGAGCCAACGGCCCCCGGTGCGAAGTGATCGTCCCACCGCACGACTCCTGACGTTCGTTGCCCGGCCGGCCTGAGCCGGCTCGGGTCACCCGCCGGTGCGAGAGGCGGCTTCGGGGTCGGTGTGGGTGTGGAGCTCCTGCCGGGCGTGGCGCTCCAGGGCCAGATCCACGAGGCGGTCGATCAGCTGGGGGTAGGGGAGGCCGCTGGCGTCCCACAGCTTCGGGTACATCGAGATGGGGGTGAAGCCCGGCATCGTGTTGAGTTCGCTCACCATCCAGCCCCGATCGCCGCGGCCGTCGCGCCCGTCCTCGTACAGGAAGTCGACCCGGGCCAGGCCCTCCACCCGCAGGGCCCGGTAGGCGTCGATGGCGAGGCTCTGGCAGGTGGCGACCTCGTCGTCGTCGAGCGGGGCGGGAATCAGCAACTCGGCCCCGTCCTCGTACTTGTCGGCGTAGTCGTAGAACTCGGCGCCGGGGACTATCTCGCCGGGCAGGCTGGCCTCGGGGTCGTCGTTGCCGAGGACGGCGACTTCGATCTCACGGGCCCGGGCCTCCTCCTCCACGATGATGCTGCGGTCGTAGCGGCAGGCGAGCCGCAGCCCCTCGGCGACAGCCTGGTGGGTCGTCGCCCTGGTGATCCCCACTGAGGATCCCATGCTGGCTGGCTTGACGAACACGGGCAGGCCCAGCTCCTCGATGATGTCGTCGAGAATCGGCGCCAGTTCGGCGTCGCCGACTTGGGGGTCGTCGAGTACGAGGGCCCGCCAGCGGGCATGAGCGATGCCCGCGGCAGCCAGCATCGTGTTGGCCGCGGTCTTGTCCATGCACAGCGCGGAGGCCAGCACCCCCGCCCCGGCGTAGGGGACGCCGGCCAGTTCCAGCAGTCCCTGGACCGTGCCGTCCTCTCCCATCGGGCCGTGCAAGATGGGCAGCACCACCGTGGGCCCGCCCGCTCCGGCACCGGCGGCCAGCACCGGCAGTGGGTCCACGCGGGGACCGGTCGCGCTGAGCCGCTCGGGCAGTGCGGCGGGTCCGGCGCCGAGAGCCTCGAGAGCCTCGGCGGCCCGGACCCAGCGGCCCTCCCGGGTGATGCCGATGGGTTCGACCGCGTATCTCTCCGGGTCGGCGGCGGCCACTACATGGCGGGCCGACACGCAGGACACGTCGTGCTCGGCGGATCGGCCGCCGAACAGCACCACCAGCCTGATCCTGCGGTCCTCCATGGCTAGCGACGCTAGCGCCCGGCCTCGAATTGGCAGCGTTTCGGGCAGTATGCGTGCATCGCGCTGCCAGTTCGCGGCCGGTGCTTCGGCGGGCCGGGGAATTGGCAGCGTTTTGGGCGGTATGCGTGCATTGCGCTGCCAGTTCGCGGGCGCTGCCGGAGGTAACGCGACTCCGGGCCGGGCGCGTGTCACACTCGCGCCGTGCGTTGGACGCTCACCGAGATCGCCGCGGCCACGGGGGGCCGATTGCGCGGCGACGGGTCCACCGAAGTCGATGGCGTGACCCAGGACAGCCGCGACGTACAACCGGGGATGCTGTTCGTGCCGCTGGTGGCCGAGCGCGACGGCCACGACTTCATCGCCGACGCGGTCGCCGCCGGGGCCTCGGCCTATCTCACCGCCCGCGGCGTGGCCAGCGCCGACGCGGCGGCGCTGGAGGTGGACGACACGATGGGGGCGCTGACCGCGCTGGCCCGTGAGGCTCGACACCGGCTCGGGGCGGTTCCAGTGGTGGGCATCACCGGATCGGTGGGCAAGACCACAACCAAGGACCTGCTCGCCGCGGTGCTGGGACAGGACCGGCGGGTGTGGGCCAGCACCCGGTCGTTCAACAACGAGATCGGCGTGCCGATCACGCTGCTGGCCGCGCCGGATGGCACCGAGGCGGTGGTGGTGGAGATGGGCTCGCGGGGCCCCGGCCACATCGCCGAGCTCTGCCGTATCGCCCGACCGTCCATGGGGGTAGTCACCACCGTGGGCCTGTCGCACACCAGCGAACTGGGGTCGCTGGCTGCGGTGGTGTCGGCCAAGCAGGAGCTGGTCGAGTCGCTGCCCGCAGCCGCCGACGGGGGAGTGGCCTTCCTCAACGCCGGAGTGCCCGAGGTGGCGGCCATGGCTGAGACCACCCAGGCCCGGGTGGTCACCTTCGGCGACGGGGGACAGGTGAGCGCTGAGAGCCTCGAACTCGACGACGATCTGACGCCGCGCTTCGTGCTTCACAGCCCCAGCGGCGAGATCGACGTGGAGCTGGGGGCCAGAGGCGTCCACTCGGTGGACAACGCGCTGGCCGCGGCCGCGGTGGGCTTGGAGCTGGGTGTCTCGCTGGCGGGCGTGGCCGCCGGGCTGGCCACTCCGACGCTGTCGCCGCTGCGCATGGAGGTCGTGCGCAGCGCGGAGGGCGCCCGCCTGCTCAACGACTGCTACAACGCCAACCCGCTGTCGATGCGAGCGGCGCTGCACGCGCTGGCCGCGCTCCCGGCAGAGCGCCGGATCGCGGTGCTGGGCACCATGGCCGAGCTGGGCGAGTTCGAGGCGCAAGAGCACGCCGCCGCGGCCTCGCTGGCGGCCCGGCTCGGCATCACGGTGGTGGCGGTGGACGCGCCGGGCTACTCAAGGGGCGGTGCCCTGGTCATCCACGCCGAGGGAATCGACGGCGCGCTGGAGGCGCTGCGCGACCTCGGCGGTCTCGGCGCCGGCGACGCCGTGCTGGTCAAGGGATCGCGGGTCGCCGGTCTCGAGCGCCTGGTGGAACGGCTCGTGACCGGCGCCGATGGCTGATTGAATCGGCGGCACGACCCGCAACCGGCTGCGCCGGCCAGCACGGACACCCCCCCAACCACGAAAGGCCAGACGCAATGGACGTACCCGATTTCCGGACGGTGACCGTGGAGGCCCTCGCGGCCATGGTCAGGGACCGCACCCTCACCGCGGCGGCGGTGACCGAGCACGCGCTGGAGCGCATCGAGGCGCTCAACCCGACCCTCAACGCCTTCGTGGCTGTCGACGCCGACGACGCCCGGGCCCAGGCAGCGGCGATCGACGAGCAGCTCGACGCCGGCGACGAGGTCGGGCCACTGGCCGGCATCCCGATCGGAGTGAAGGACCTAGCCGACGCGGTCGGGTTCCAGACTTCCAAGGGCGCCATGTACACCCGCGACGACCCCCCGGCTGCCTCCGACAGCACCGAGGTCGCCCGCATGCGGGCTGCGGGCTGCGTGATCCTGGGGAAGACCAACACCCCCGAGCACGGCTGCATGGGCGACACCTACAACCCCAGGTTCGGGCCCACGCTCAACCCCTGGAACATCGAACGCTCGCCGGGCGGGTCCTCGGGGGGCACCGGTTCGGCCGTCGCCTCGGGCATGGTCCCGGTGGGCACCGGTTCCGACGGGGGAGGCTCGATCCGGATTCCCTCCGCCATCTGCGGGCTGTCGGGGATCAAGACCAGCCACGGCCGGGTGCCCAGCGGGCCGCCGCCGTCGGGGCTCATCGACCTGTCGTGCGTGGGCCCCATGGCCCGCCTCATCCGGGACGTGGCCCTGTGTCTCGACGCCATGGTCGGCCCCCATCCCGCCGATCTGCGCAGCCTGCCCAAGCCGGACGTGTCTTGGCGGGCCGCCCTCGACAGCCCCCGGGTGCCGGCCCGGGTGCTGTGGGCTCCGTCGATAGACGGGGAACCGGTCGATTCCGAGATCGCTGCGGCCTGCGCGGCCGCGGTGGAGCAACTGGCGGCTGAGGGCGTCGAGGTCGTCGAGACGCAGACGCAGATAGGGGCGGTGCCAGGGATCTTCCTGCAGCTGTTCTTCGGGGGGCTGATCGGTCCCGCGTTCTGCTCGCTGTACGGCACCGACGAATGGGCCAATGTCACCGACGTGCTTGCGGTGATGCTGGAGGACGTCTACGAGCGGGTCACCGTGTCCTCGATCTATGAGGCTCGCCAGCGGGCGGGCGAACTGTCCATGGCGCTGGCCGAGGCCATGGAGGGCTACGACGCGCTGCTGATGCCCACCCTCGCGGGCCAGGCTCCCGCGCCGGCGGGGCACGGCACCATCAACGGCGAGGAGACCCCCAACTGGTTCCGCTTCACGCCGCTGGCCAACCTCACCCGCCGCCCGGCCGGGACGGTGTGCTGCGGATTCAGCCGCGAGGGCGTGCCCATCGGCCTCCAGGTAGTGGGCCACCAACTCGACGACCTGACCGTGCTGGAGACCCTCGCCGTGCTCGAGGACCTGCTCGCCCTGAACCCCATCGCCCCCGACCTAGCCCCGTAGCCCGGGATCGGGGGCGCTGGTAGCCTCGCTGATTCCCGGGCGATTAGCTCAGATGGCTAGAGCGCTGCCTTCACACGGCAGAGGTCACTGGTTCGAGTCCAGTATCGCCCACCGGTGCAGATCCGCCGCGGCCTCGTACGGCCCTTGCAGCCCTAGCGGGACGCAACGTGGGCGAATGGCGGGGCGTCTTGGCGTTCGTAGTCGCTCTTTTCATCCTGCTGGCCGCGGCGGTCTACTTGATCCGGGAGACCCCGGGCCTCCTGGCCGGCTCCCAGGGAACCCTCGTCGAGGAAGTCGACCCCGAGGCTCTGGTCGAGCCCGCCACCGCCGTCGAACCGGTCGAACCGGCGGACCCGCCGCCGGGCGAGGCCGTCGACGCCGCGGCCATCGAGGCCGCCATCGAGCTCGCCCAGAAGCAGCAGCCCGCCGCGCCGATCTCGCCGCGGGAGGCCTGCGAGGGGCTGGGCGGCGCCTGGCAAGCCGACTCCCGCGGCTGGTGCGACCTGCCGTTGCCGTCGGCATCGCCCGTGTCGGATGTGGCCGTGCTGCACCCCGACATGCGGGTCCCGTGCCCGCAGCCGCTGGAGAAGATCCTTGAGCAGGTCGCCGCCGAAACCGTCGGCGGCGACGAGATGCGCATCTACCTGCTGTACCGCAGCGTGGACGACGACCTGGAGGAACTGGAGGTGAATGAGGAGACGAGGAACGACGTCAAGCTCATCGCCGACGGACTCCGCCGGGTCGAGACCGACCTGCGGGAGCGGGCCGCACTGCAGCGGGCCGACCTCGGCATCGACTCGTTCCTGCCCATGGAGCACCTCCCCGCCACCGGCGAGATCCACTCGGGCTTCGGGATGCGGATCCATCCGGTGACCGGCCACTGGTCCCAGCACAACGGGGCGGACATCAGGGGCGACGCGGGCGATCCGGTGACGGCCGTGCTCGACGGCCAGGTCCTGTCGGCGCAATCCTGCCCGTTCTACGGCAACACTGTGGTCGTGTACCACGGCGCCGGGCTCTCCACTGTCTACGCGCACCTTGACTCCTTCGCGATCTCCGTCGAAGACGAGGTCGAGGCCGGGCATCTCCTCGGGGCGATGGGATCAACCGGCAGGACCACCGGTCCTCACCTGCACTTCGAGGCTCGCATCGACGGAACCGCCATCGATCCCGAGCCGTTCCTGCCATGAGGCGGATCCTCCGCCGGATCCCGGCAACGGGAGCGATGGCCGCCGCGGCGCTCTGGATGTCGGCGGACGTCGCAGCCGCGCACGGCGTGGGCGGCCGCCTGGACCTGCCCGTGCCGCTCTGGCAGCTCGCCTGGGCCGCGTCGTTCGCTGTCGCCGCCTCGTTCGTGGCCCTGGGCATGTTCTGGGACACGCCGAAGTTCCGGGCCGCCGCGGCCGGGCGGATCCTCCCCAAGCCCTTCCAGACCGCCTGCCGGGTGCAGGCGATGGTGGTCCGGACGCTCGGCCTGCTCGCTCTGGCCGTGCTGCTCTACGCGGGGCTGGCCGGCAACACCAACCCGTCGGTGAACATCACGCCGGTCGCGGTCTACATCATCTTCTGGGTGGGACTCCAGGTGGTGTCGGTGCTGGTGGGCGACGTGTGGCTGCACCTAAGCCCGTTCACCACCATCGCCGACGGATCGGCCCGGGCGTGGGCCCGCCTGCGCGGTAGACCCCCATCCGACTACGGCCGGGGCGCCGGCAACCACTGGTGGGCCACCGGCGCAGTGTTCGGCTTCGTCTGGCTCGAGCTCGCCTTCCACGACAACACCGACATACGGGTGCTCGGCGTGTACCTGGCCGCCTACACGGTCGCGTTGCTGGCCGGCGCGGCGGCCTTCGGCCGCGGCTGGCTGCGCGACGCCGAGGGGTTCGGCGTGCTGTTCACCAAGCTGTCGGCCATGGCGCCGCTCCACCGCGAGGGCGGCGCCCTGAAGCTGCGGGCGCCGCTGGCCGGCCTGGCCACCCTGCCCATCAAGCGGGGCTCGGTGGCCTTCATCCTGGTGGTGCTCGGCTCCACGACCTTCGACGGCTTCACCCGCAGCTCGGTATGGCTAGATGTGGCCGCCCAGCGCACCGGCTGGGAGCTGACCGCGGTCAACACAGTCGGGCTGGTGTTCGTGATCTTCGCGGTGTTCGTGCTCTACCGGGCCGCCATCGCGGGCATGGCCGCCGTAACCGGCGACAGCGAGAGGGAGCTGGCCGAGGCGTTCGCACCCTCCCTGATGCCGATCGCCGCCGCCTACACCGTTGCCCACTACTTCAGCTACCTGCTTCTGGAGGGCCAGCAGATCATCGCCCGGATCTCCGATCCCTTCGGCCGGGGATGGGACCTCTTCGGCACCGCCACCTACCAGGTGGACTTCACCGCCATCTCCACCGACACCATCGCCTGGACACAGACCGCGGCCATCGCGGTGGGCCACGTTCTGGCCGTCGCGGTGGCCCACGACCGGGCGGTGGAGCGCTGGCCCCACCGACTGGCGATGCGCTCGCAGTACCCGATGCTGGCCGTGATGATCTGCTACACCGTCATCGGCCTGCTCCTGCTGCTCGGCGCCTGAGCAGATTGGCTGCCGGTATACGCCGGGCAGCGGCCAGCCGCACGTAACATCGAAGGCGGTGTCATCGGAAGTCCTGCAGGCCCCGCTCGTACTGGAATACCCCTTCACCCGCTCCACCGGCCCGGTGATCGGAGCGTTCCTCACCGGACTGCGCGACGGCGTGATCTGCGGCATCCGCCGAGCCGACGGGACCGTGCTGTGCCCCCCGCAGGAGTACGACCCGCTCACCGCCGAACCGCTGACCGAACTGGTGGAAGTGGGCCAGGCGGGGGAGGTCGTCACCTGGGCCTGGAACGGCGACCCCCGCCCCATGCAGCCCTTCGACCGACCGTTCGCCTGGGCCCTGATACGTCTCGACGGAGCCGATACCTCGATGCTGCACGCGGTGTTCGCCCCCAGCGCGGCCGAGATGTCCACCGGCATGAGGGTCCGGGTCGTGTGGCGCACAGAGCGTGAGGGGCACATCGCCGACATAGCCGGCTTCGAGCCGATCCCCGCCGTGGAGACCGC
Source organism: Acidimicrobiaceae bacterium (assembly GCA_009843735.1). Classification (GTDB taxonomy): domain Bacteria; phylum Actinomycetota; class Acidimicrobiia; order Acidimicrobiales; family Aldehydirespiratoraceae; genus Aldehydirespirator. Next base: position 19,329 of record VYCW01000053.1, read on the forward strand.
GTGAGCGCCGACCGGCCCGAGGCCCGCGACCCGCTGGCGGCGCCGGCCGCCCTGTCCGCGCCGGTGACGCTGCCCGAGGCGCTCGCCGGCGCCGAACCGGTGGAGAGCGTGTGCACCCCCATCCGGATGGCCTACACGTACACGCCGGGTCGGGCGCTGTCGAGATACCTGCGGGCCATGGCGGACAAGCGGATCCTCGGCGAGCGCTGCGGTGCCACCGGTCAGGTGTTCGTACCGCCCCGGGGCGTGAGCCCCCTGGCCGGTGCGGCCACCAGCGAAGTCGTCGAGCTGGCCGACACCGGCTACGTCGAGTCCTTCAACATCACCCGGGTTCCCATAGAGCGGCGTCCCGACCTCAAGCCTCCTTACTGCAGCGCATGGATCGTCCTCGACGGTGCGTCGGTGGGCTTCCTGGGCCTGGTCATCAACCTCGCGCCGGAGGAGGTCCGCATCGGCATGCGAGTCCGGGCGGTGTGGAAGCCCGACGAGGAGCTCGAGACGTCCGCAGCCAACATCCTGGGCTGGGAACCCACCGGCGAGCCCGACGAGGTCATCACCGACTACGAGCGAATCGGCCGCATCGAGGCGAGCGACCCATGATCGACGTTCGAGAGCCGTGGCCGGGGTGACGACAGCATGATCGACGTTGCCGTCGTGGCCTTCACGCAGCGCCAGGAGGCGGCCATCTCCGGTGAATCCGAGGTGGAGTTCATGGTCCCGCTGATGGAGCAGGCCAAGGCGTCCGTCGGCCTGACCCAGTCCGACATGGGGTTCACCTGCTCGGGCTCCTCGGACTTCCTGGCCGGGCAGGCGTTCTCGTTCGTGATGACCATCGACGGGACCGGTCCGGTGCCCCCCATCAGCGAGAGCCACGTCGAGCAGGACGGCGCATGGGCGCTCTACGAGGCCTGGGTCAAGATCCAGTGCGGGGGCATAGACACCGCCTTCGTGTACGGCTACGGGAAGTCTTCGCCGGGCTCGCTGCGAGACGTGCTGGCCACCCAGATGGACCCCTACTACGTGTGCCCGCTGTGGCCTGACTCCTACGCGGTCGAAGCCCTGGCCGCCCGCCTGATGCTCGAGGGAGGGCACGTCAGCGAACGGCGCCTGGCCGAGATCGCGGCCCGGAGCCGGGCCAGCGCGGCCTCCAACCCCCACGCGGTTCGGAGCGAGCCCAAATCCGTGGACGAGATCCTGGCCGAGGAGCATGTCCTCGACCCGTTGCGGCCCTCGGACCTGCCCGCGGAGGCCGACGGCGGCTGCGCGGTGGTGCTGGCCGCGGGGGATCGGGCCCGTGAGCTGTGCGAGCGGCCGGCGTGGATCCGGGGCATGGACCACCGGGGCGACGCCCACACCCTCGGCGTTCGCGATCTGACCTCGTCGATGTCGGCCCGCTTGGCCGCGCAGCACGCCGGTGTGGCCGACGACAAGGTCGACCTCGCCGAACTGTACGGACCGTTCACCACCTCCGAGCATCTACTGATCGAAGCGCTGGGCCTGGACGAGGACGGCACCGCCATCAACCCGTCGGGGGGCGCGCTGGCCGCCCACACGATGATGGCGTCGGGACTGATCCGCATCGGCGAGGCCGCGTCGCGCATCTGGCGGGGCGACGGCGACCGGGCCGTGGCCCACGCCACCTCCGGTCCGTGCCTGCAGCAGAACCTGGTGTGCGTCCTGGAGGGCGACTAGCCGTGGGCGCGGAGCGGACCGCCGTGATCGGGGTGGGCCAGACCAAGTACGCCGCCGCCCGCCGCGACGTGTCGATAGCAGGACTGCTGCGGGAGGCCGCCTACCGGGCCCTGGAGATGGCCGAGCGGACCTGGAGCGATGTCGACGCGGTCATCATCGGCAAGGCCCCCGACTTCTTCGAGGGCGTGATGATGCCCGAGGTGTACCTGGCCGAGGCGCTCGGCGCCGTGGGCAAGCCGATCATGCGGGTCCACACCGCGGGCTCGGTCGGCGGCTCGACCGCGTGCGTGGCCGCGTCGATGGTGCAGAGCAGGGTCCACCGCTGCGTCCTCACCATCGGCTGGGAGAAGCAGTCCGAGTCCAACGCCATGTGGGCCCTCTCGCTGCCCCAGCCCTTCGCCACTTCGGTCAACGCCGGGGCGGGCGGCTACTTCTCGCCGATCATCCGCCGCTACATGATGATGACCGGCGCGCCGGAGCTGATCGGCTGCATGGTCGCCCACAAGGATCGCCGCCAGGCCCTGCTCAACCCCTACGCCCACCTCCACCAGCACGACCTCACCTTCGAGCAGGTGGTGGACTCGCCGATGCTGTGGGACCCGATCCGCTATTCCGAGACGTGCCCGTCCTCGGACGGCGCGTGCGCCATGGTCCTCGTCGATGAGGCCTCCGGCGACGCCCACGACGGCCCGGTGGCCTGGGTCCACGGCACCGCCATGCGCAGCGAGAGCAACAACTACGGGGGCCGCAACATGGTGTCGCCGGCCGCGTCGGAGCAGTGCGCCGACGACGTGTTCGCGCAGGCCGGCATCGTCGACCGGCGAGCCGAGATAGACGCGGTCGAGATGTACGTCCCGTTCTCGTGGTATGAACCGATGTGGCTGGAGAGCCTCGGCTTCGCCTCGGTGGGCGAGGGCTGGCGCATGGTGGAGTCCGGCGCCACCGCCCTCGATGGTGGCGACCTGCCCGTCAACTGCTCCGGAGGGGTGCTGTCCAGCAACCCGATCGGCGCATCGGGGATGATCCGGTTCGCGGAGGCGGCCCTGCAGGTCATGGGGGCCGCCGGCGACCGGCAGGTGGACGGCGCCCGCCGGGCGATGGGTCATGCCTACGGCGGGGGGGCCCAGTACTTCGCCATGTGGATCGTCGGCTCGGGCAAGCCCTAGATCCCATGAAACCGGCAGGACCCGACGCCGCGGTCCTCCGGCGGGGACGCCGGACCCCCCGGCTCATTGCGAACGCATTGCGAAAGTATTGCTATCACGTTACAGTCTTGACCCATGTCTAGGCTGCGGCGCCTCGGTGGCGCGCTCCTGCTGATCGGGTCGGCGGCGGCCATGATGGCCACGGCCGCGCTGGCCCAGGGCGATGATCGGATCGCCGACATACGCAGCCAGAGAGAGCAGCTAGCCCGGGAAGCCGCAGAGGTCGCGAGCCAGGTGGACGCGCTCATAGCCGACGACCAGGCCCTCATCGCCGCCCTCGAGGATCTGGACGGCTACATAGGGCTGCAGCAGACCCGCATCGGCGCCGCCGAGGCAGCAATCGCAGCCTCCGAGGCCGAGGCCTCAGCAGCCCGGGCCGAGGCCGAGTGGCTGGTCGACGAGATCGACTCGATACGCGACCGGCTGCGCCAGCGGGCCATCGCGGCCTACGTGCAGCCGTCGGCCGACACCTTCGACCAGCTGGCCAGCAACACTCTCAACGACGGCGCGGTGCGCATGTTCCTGCTCGACCTGGCCATCGGCAACGAGCTGGAGATCGCGGACGAGCTGAGAACCGCCGAGGCCCAGCTCGAAGTGGTGCGCAGGCGTGCCGTGTCCCGAGCCGAGGAGGCCGATAGGGAGCGGCAGGCCCAGCAGCAGCGGCTGGCCGACTATGAGGACGCCCGGCTCGCGGCGGTGGAGCTGCGGGCCGAGATCCAGTCCCGCATCGAGGAGTGGGAGGTCGTCTCGGCCGAGATCGAGCAGGCCGACAAGGAGATGGAGCAGGAGATCTTCCGCATCGAGGAAGAGATCCGCCGCGCCGAGGAGGAGCGCCGCCGCCAGGAGGAGGAGGCTCGCCGGGCCGCGATCGAGGCCCAGCGCCGAGCCCACGAGGCCGCCAACGGCCCGTTCCAGTTGGTGGCCTGGCCCGCAGACGGCGAGAAGACCTCGGGCTTCGGGCCGCGGGTCCACCCCATCTTCGGGTCGGTGCGCCAGCACAACGGCATAGACATCGGCGGCGACACCGGCGACCGGGTCCGGGCCGCCCGCTCCGGCGAGGTGATCCTCGCCGGTCAGCGCGGCGGCTTCGGCAACACCATCGTCGTCTACCACGGGCTCGGATACAGCACGCTCTACGCCCATCTGAGCCGGATCGACGTGTCGGAGGGCCAGGAGGTCGCCAGCGGCGACCGCATCGGAGCCATCGGCTCGACCGGCTGGTCGACCGGACCCCACCTGCACTTCGAGCTGCGCATCGACGGCCGGGCCGTCGACCCCACCCCCTACCTGCCGTGACGCTCAGCGCAAACGCGGCGCCTGCGGCTTCGTGAAACGTCGAACATGGGCGCTGCTGGTGGCCGGCGACCAGCACGGCGACCCGCCCGCGACCGGATCCCCCGACCTTGTGATCGCCGCTGACGGCGGGCTGGACGCGGCCCGGCGCTGGCGACTGCGCGTCGATGCCGTGGTGGGCGACCTGGACTCCGCGAGCGAGGCCGCGATGGATTGGGCCAAGCACTGCGGCGCGGCCGTCGACGCCCACCCTGTCGACAAGGACGCCACCGATCTCGAGCTGGCCATGGCCTCGGCGCTGGGCCAGGTCGAGGCCGTGCATGTGCTGCTGCCCGCGGGGGGACGGCTCGATCAGGCGATGGCCAGCCTGGCCGTGCTGGCCTCGTCTCGCTGGTCGGCGTTGGAGGTGTCGGCCACGGTCGGGGAGGCCCATGTGACCGTGGTGCGGGGACTGCGCCGCCTCCGCGGCGAGGTCGGTGAGGTCGTGTCACTGCTGGCTGTCGGCGGGCCCGCGCTGGTGGCGTCCACCTCCGGCCTGCTGTTCCCGCTGGTCGAGGAAGCGCTCAGCCCGACCTCCGGACGGGGCACGTCGAACGTGATCGTGGCCGCGCCGCCGACGGTGGATGTGGTCGAGGGAGTTCTGCTGGCCATCCGCCCGAGCGGCGCGCCCTCCGATTCCGGCCTGGCCGCGGAGTAGAGGGCGCCTCCGCGCGGGGCGGTTTGCGCCCATTCGCGGACGCTCCTAGCGTCCCGCCGTGAGCTTCGACATGACGGCCCTGCTCCGGCGGGATCTCCCCGACGGTGAGGCCCGCTGGAGCGGCGATCCGCCGTTCAATTTCGTCGGCGGCCACAACGATCCGGCCAGCGTGCCCTTCGGCGGGTTCGCCGAGGCCGCCGCGGTCGCGCTGGCCCGCCACGGGCCGGCCCTGGCCCGTTACAACCTCGGGGGCAGCCCCCAGGGCCATCTGCCCCTGCGAGAGTTCATCGCGGCCGCGCTCGACCGGCGGGCCCAGATGCCGACGGACCCGTCGGAGGTCCTGGTCACCTCGGGATCGTTGCAGGCGCTCGACCTCGTCAACGCCGCGATGCTGGCGCCCGGCGACCCGGTCGTGGTGGAGGAGGCCACCTATGCCGGGACGTTGAGCCGGCTGGCCGAGCGGGGCGCAGAGGTGCACGGCGTGGGCCTGGACCGCGACGGCATCCGCATCGACCACCTCGATGAGATCCTCGGGAACCTCGCGGCCCGGGGGCGTCGGCCGAAGTTCGTCTACACCATCCCCACCGTGCAGAACCCGACCGGCACGGTCATGCCCGTCGAACGGCGCCACCAGCTGCTGGAGGTGGCCCGCCGCCACCGGGTGGCCATCTTCGAGGACGACTGCTACGCCGACCTGGTCTTCGACGGGAGCCGCCCACCCACGATCCGCTCGCTAGATACGACCGGAGGGCAGGTCGTGTACTGCGGCTCGTTCTCCAAGACGCTGGCCCCGGCGCTGCGGGTGGGCTACATCGTGGCCGACTGGCCGCTGATGGGAAGGCTCCTGGCCCTCAAGACCGACGCCGGCTCGGGGGCGCTGGAGCAGATCGTCATCGCGGAGTACGCGACCGCCCACTTCGACGCGCACGTGGCCCAGCTGACCGGGGTGCTCGACTCCAAGTGCCGGGCCATGGCCGCCGCGCTGCGCGACAACCTCGCCGGCGTCGCCGAGTTCGATCCGCCCAAGGGCGGGATCTTCCTGTGGGCGTCGCTGCCGCCGGGAGTCGACACCGCCGAACTGGTCGCGCCCGCGGCTGCGGCCGGCGTGGAGTTCAACCCGGGCGCCGGGTGGTGCGTGGACCCGGCGTACGGGGCCAGCCGGATGCGCCTGTGCTTCGGCCATCTCCCAACCGAGGCCATCGCCGAGGGCATCGCGGCCCTGGCCGGAGTCGTGCACGCCAGCCTCGACTGACGCACAGGCCGAACTGGAGCTACCGGCTGGATCTGGGGGCCCAGGCCGTCCAGCGGCCGTGGCGGCGCTCCAGTTCGAGTTCCAGCCCGAAGCACTCCGAGAGGGTCGCGCCGGTCAGCGTCTCGGAGATCGGCCCGGCGGCCAGCACGGTCCCGGCCCGGAGCAGCAGGACGTGGGTGAAGCCGTCGGGGATCTCATCGGCGTGATGGGTTACCAGCACCAGCGGGGGAGTGGCCGGGTCGGCGGCCAGGTCCTGCAGCGTGCCTATCAGCTGCTCGCGGCCCGAGAGGTCGAGCCCGGCGTTGGGCTCGTCCAGCACGATCACCTCGGGATCCAGTGCCATGGCCCGGGCCAGCAGGACCCGCTGGCGCTCGCCGGATGAGAGGGTGCCGAAGCGTTGCTCGGCGCGGTGACCGCAGCCGACCCGTTTCAGGTCGGCCAGCGCCTTGCGGGAGTCCTCGTCGTCGTAGGCGTGCCACCAGGGCTCCAGGGCGGCGTGCTTGGCCGTCATCACCGCCTCCAGCGCGGTGAGCGATGGCCGGAGCATGTCGGCCATCGCGGCGCTGGTGAAACCCACCCGTGCCCGCAGCCGCCTCACGTCGGTGCGCCCCAGCCGCTCGCCGAGCAACTCGACGGTGCCCGCCGACGGGTGCTCCCACATGGTGGCGATGCGCACGAGGGTGGTCTTGCCCGAGCCGTTGGGGCCGAGCACCACCCACCGTTGCCCCGGATGCACCTCCCAGTCGATGCCGCGCAGCACTTCGGTGCCGTCGATAGTGCGTCTCACACCCCTGAGCGACAGCACCGCTCGGTTCGATGCGCCCGTGCCGTCGGTGGTGCTCACAGGACACCACCGTCGTGTTCGGGCCCTGTGTCCGGCCTGGCACCCTCGGAATGACTCTGCCACATGGCGAACATGGTCGCATAACGTCCCCCCGCGGCTACCAGTTCGCTATGGGTGCCCAACTCGGCTATCCGCCCGCCGTCCACTACCACGATGCGGTCCGCCCGGCGGGCGGTGGCCAGCCGGTGGGCGATCACCACCGCCGTCCGGCCGCTCAACAGGACATCGAGTGCCAGCTCTATCTGAAATTCCGAACGCAGGTCCAGGTTGCTGGTGGCCTCGTCGAGGACCAGCACCCGCGGCTGGGAGACGAACGTGCGGGCCAGGGCCAGCAGCTGGCGCTCGCCCGCGGAGATGGTCGAACCCCGCTCGTGGATGATGCCGTCGAGGCCACCGAGGCGGTCCACCACATCGTCGACGCCGACGGCCCGCAACGCCTCGTGCAACTGGTCGTCGTCGGCTTCGGGCCGGGCGAATCCCACGTTGTCGCGCACCGTTCCCGCGAACAGGAAGGGCTCCTGGGGGACCATCCCGATCTGGGAGCGCAGGCTGGTGATCGTGACGTCCCGCAGGTCGTGGCCGTCGATCAGTACCGCTCCGCTGGTGGGGTCGTACAGGCGGGCGATCAACCGGGCCAGCGTGGTCTTGCCCGAACCGGTCTCGCCCACCACCGCCAGCGTCTCGCCGGCGGCGACCTGCAGGCTCACCTCGTGGAGGACCTCACGGTCGGCGCGGTAGCCGAACGACACCCGATCGAAGACGATCTCGCCCCGGATCGGGGCAAGGTCGGCCGCGCCGGGCCGATCGGCCACCGTCGGCTCGGTGGCGAACAGCTCACGGAGCTTGGCGATGGCCGCGCCGCCCTGCTGGTAGGCGTTGTAGAGCTGGACCAGGGCCTGCACGGGGGCGAAGAAGGCGGTCAGGAACAGCAGGTAGGCGGCCAGCTCGCCCACGGTGATGCGCCCGCTGGCGGTCATCGCCCCGCCCACCCCGAGGAGTACGGCCTGGGTGGCGATGCCGATGGCCTCGCTGCCCGGCCCGTACAGCGAGTTGGCCCGGGAGGCCCGGAGGTTGGCGTCACGGTGGCGGACGACGACGTCGCGGTGCTCGGCGACGCTGGCGTCCCGGCGGTCGTGGGCCGCGATCACCCGGATCCCGGCCAGGGACTCCGAGAGGTTGCCCAGGAGATCGCCGATCCGGTCCCGCACGGTGCGGTAGTCGGCCGCGGCCCGGCGCCGGAACCACATCGAGGCCGCCACCGTGGGCGGCACCGCGGCCACCAGGGTGACGATGGCCAGCAGCGGGTCGTAGCTGAAGAGCAGGCCGGTGATCACCACCAGGGTCAGGGCCTGCACCGCGAAGTTGACGATCCCCTCCTGGAACAGCACCGACAGGGCCTCGATGTCCGAGGTCATCCGGGTCAGCAGCACGCCCGCCTTCTCGTCGGTGTAGAAGTCCATGCCCTGGCGCTGCATGTGGGCGAAGGTCCGGATGCGGAGGCGCTCCATCAGCCGCTCGCCGAGGCGGCCGGTGAATGCGGTGCGCACCGCGCCGAGCGCGGCGGCAATCACCAGCAGTCCCGCATAGGCCAGGGCCGCGGCCGCAAGGATGCCGCGGTTGCCGGCCAGGATGCCATCGTCCACGCCGATCTGGGTGAGGACCGGTCCGAGTTGTATCGCCACTGTCTCAACAGCCACCAAGGCGAAGGCCGCGGCCAGCCGGTAGCGGTGTGGCCGCAGGAACCTCCGGAGCCCGAATTGCCGGTCCGACTCGTCGGCCTCCCGCAACCAGGCCACCGTCGGCTCGGGGTGCTCGGGCTCGTCCAGCAGGACTTGCTCGACCCTGGTCCGTAGATCGCCGGGCACCTCGGCGTGGGGCAGGCCGGCCGCGGCCGCGGCCTGCACCGCACTGGGACCGCTGCGCATACCGACGGGCGAGTTGAACATCAGTCAGCCCACACGGCCGATCCCGAGCTGTGGCGGATCCGCCGGGGCGCCGCCCGTGTCGTCGGTGGCGCCGATGTCGGTGAGGACCCGGGCGTATTCGGGGACGGTCGCCAGCAGCCCCCGGTGGCTGCCGGTGGCCGCCACCCGGCCGCCCGAGATGAAGACGACCCTGTCGGCCAGAGCGATCGTCGACAGCCGGTGAGCGATCAGGATGGTGGTGCGCTGCGTGCGCCGCTCCCGCAGGGCGGCATGGATCCGCTCCTCGACCTCGCTGTCGATCGCGCTGGTGGCGTCGTCGAGCACCAGCACCGCCGGGTCGGCCAGCAGCGCCCTGGCGATGGCCAGGCGCTGGCGCTGCCCGCCGGAGATGGTCGAGCCCCGCTCGCCGAGCTCGGTGTCGGTCCCCGACGGCATCGAGGCCACGAAGCGCCCGGCGGCCGCGTCGACGAGGGCCACGGCCACCGACGCCTCGTCGGCGTCGGGCCGGGCGAAGGCCACGTTGTCTCGGACGCTGGTGGCGAACAGGAACGGATCGTCGGTCACCACGGTCACGGACCTGCGCAGATCCGACAGGCGCAGGTCCCGGACGTCGATGCCGTCGATGCGGACCGCGCCCCGGTCCACGTCGTAGAAGCGGGGCAGCAGCCGGGCGATGGTGCTCTTGCCGCTGCCGGTGCGGCCCACCACCGCCACGGTCTCGCCGGGCTCGACCGTCAGGCTGAAGTCCTCGATCACCCGGGTGCTGCCGCCGGCGGCGCTGGAGCTGGTCGTGTACGCGAAGGTCACATCGTCGAGCTCCACCCGCCCGACCGGCTCGGTGAGCGTCACGGCGTTGGGGGGCTCGGTGATCTCGGGGGACTCGTCGAGGATCTCGAAGACGCGCTGGGCCGCGGCCGAGGCCCGCTGCCACTGGATCATCACGAACCCGATCATCCGGAACGGCGCGGCCATGATCAGCACGTATGCGTTGAAGGCCACGATGTCGCCCACCGCGACGCTGCCGTCGATGGCCAGCAGGCCCCCGACGAGCAGCACCAGCGCCAGCCCGAGGCGGGGCAGGGCTTCCATGATGGGCGCGTGGCGGGCCCGAGCGTCCGCGGTGGCTGTGCCGGCCCAGCGCAGCCGCCGGGCGGACCGGGCCAGCGTCCTCACCTGGTTGTGCTCCTGGGCGAAGGTCCTCACGATCTGGGCGCCCTGGATGTTCTCGTCCACGATCGTGGCCAGGTCCGCCATCCGGGCCTGGGTCACCCAGCTGAGAGGGAACACCCGGTTCCTGAGCCGGATGCCGACGTACAGCACCAGCGGGAGGGGAGCCATGGCGACCAGGGTCAGGGGCAGCGACAGCCACACCATCGCGGCGGTCCCCATGACCAGCATCACCATCTGGGTGGCCACCAGCGGGGCGAACGCGAACAGCAGCTGGATGGAGCGGATGTCGCTGTTGGCCCGCGAGATGACCTGACCCGTCTGGGTCCGGTCCCAGTAGGAGAACGAGAGCTCGGTCAGCCGCTCGTACACCAGGTTGCGCAGGTCGGCGTCGAGGCGGTGAGCGGAGCGGAACAGCCCGTAGCGGTAGGCGTATCCCAGCCCGAAGCGGGCCGCGCCCAGCACGGCCAGGGCCAGCACCCACTGGCTCAGGTCATCTCCGGCGGCTGCGGCGTCCACGCCGCGGCCGATCACGATCGGCACCGCCACCGTCACGGCCACCACGGCCAGCCCGGCCGCCACCGCGGCCGCGAACACCGGTCGCTGCCGGGCGAAGACGGGCAGGATCCGGCGGATCCACCCGAGGCTGCGATCTGGGTTCAGTCCCGGCGAGGGCATCAAGTCAAGCTAGAGGCCGAGCGGGCAGGCGTGCGCGACCGACCTGCAAGAGCGAGGCCGTGGCCCGAGCGGCCCGTGAGCGGAGCGAGCAAGAGCGGGAAGCTAGGGGTGCAAGCGCTAGATTCGCAGGCGAAGATCCCGTCTACTTGGGAGGACCCATAGACATCGCGCTGTGGCTTCTGGCCGCTCTCGCGCTGATTGCCGCCAACGCCTTCTTCGTCGCCATGGAGTTCGCGCTGGTGGCGGTGGACAGGACCCGGGTGGACGAGCGGGCCGGGGCCGGAGACCGGCGGGCCCGGATAGTCCAGCGTCTGGTGGCCCGCCTTTCGTTCCACCTCTCCGGCGCGCAGATCGGCATCACGGTGTCGTCGCTGCTGCTCGGCTTCATGGTCGAGCCGGCGCTGACACCGATGCTCTCGCCCCTGATCGAGGATCTCTTCGGGTCGCAGACCCCTGCGGGCGTGTCCATCGCCGTCGCGCTGTTCCTGGCCACGTTCGTGCAGATGGTGTTCGGGGAGTTGGTGCCCAAGGCGGTGGCCATCACCAAGCCCTACGGCGCCGCGGTGACGGTGGCGGTGCCCACCACGGTGTACGGCGTGCTGGCCCGGCCGGTGGTGATGTTCCTCAACAACGTCGCCAACTCGATGGTGCGCCGCCTCGGCATCGAGCCCCGGGAGGAGCTCGAGACGGTGCCGGACCGTGAGGAGCTTGAACATCTCTTCGTGTCCTCAGGCGAGGAGGGGATGCTCGACGAGGGCGAGGTCCGCCTGCTGACCCGGTCGATTCGACTGGCCGACAAGCAGGCCGACGATGCCATGGTGCCCAGGGTCGAGGTGGAGGCCATCGCCGCCGACGCCTCCGTGGCCGACCTGGCGGAGCTGTCCGCCCGCACCGGCCACTCCCGGTTCCCGGTCATCGGGAGCCACATCGACGACGTCGTCGGTGTGGTCCACGTGAAGTCGCTGTTCGCCGTTCCGGTGGAGGACAGGCCGTCCACGCCGGTGTCACGGCTGACGAAGCAGGTCTTGGCCGTGCCGGAGTCCCGGGACCTCGACGACATGCTGGACGACCTGCGCGCCGGGGCCGGACTGCTGGCGGTGGTGGTCGACGAGCATGGGGGGACGGCGGGGATCATCACCCTTGAGGACGTCCTGGAGGAGATAGTCGGCGAGATCGATGACGAGCACGACTCGTCAACCCCCGAGCGGACCCGGTCCGAGTCCAGGGGCTCGACAGTGCTGCCGGCGTCGCTCCACACCGACGAGGTCCTGGAGGCCACCGGGTTCGCCATGCCCGAGGGCGCCTACGAGACGCTGGCCGGATTGGTGCTGGACCGGCTGGGTCACATCCCTGTGCCCGGCGAGACCGTCACGGTCGACGGATGGAGGCTCGAGGTGGTGGCGGTGGACGGGCTGAGGATCGCCACCGTGCGGGTGGTGGCGGGATCCGCCCCGCCGCCTGGTACGGCCCCCTCGGAGGGGTCGTCGTGAGCACGGGAACGATCGTGGCCCTGGTGACCGCGGTGGTGATGCTGGGCGCCAACGCCTTCTTCGTGGCGGCCGAGTTCGCGCTGGTCGCGGCCCGGGCCGTGCGGCTGGAGTCGGCCGCAGCCGACGGCGACCGGCGCAGCCGGCTCGCCCTCGACGCGGTCCGAGACCTCCAGACCCAGCTGGCGGGAGCCCAACTCGGCATCACCATGGCCTCTCTGGTGCTGGGCTATGTGGCCGAGCCGGCCATCGCCCACCTCATCGAGCCGGCCATCGAACTGGTGGTCGAAGTCCCCTCCGGAGTGCTGCACACCATCTCGTTCGCGGTGGCGCTGTCGGTGGTGACGACCCTGCACGTGGTGGTGGGCGAGATGGTTCCCAAGAACATCGCCATCTCCGGGCCCGAGTCCTCGGCCAGGCTGCTCGCGCCGGCCATGAAGGTCTACATGACTCTCTTCAAGCCGCTCATCTGGTCGCTCAACATCGTGGCGACGGGGCTCGTGCGGCTGATGGGCATGAAGCCGGTCGACGAGATCAACACTGCGCTGACCATCAACGAGTTCCGTACGCTGCTGGCCGATGCCCGTGAGGAGGGCGTCATCGAGTCCACCGAGCATGAGCTGCTCGCGGGTGCCCTCGAGTTCCGGGTCCGGTCGGTCGGCTCGATGATGGTGCCGGCGGACCGGTTGGTGTCGGTGTCCCGGGGCGCGTCGGTGGCCCAGCTCGAGGACGTGGTGGCCTCCACCGGCCACACCCGGGTGCCGATGTGGGGGTCCGATCCCGGCGACGTGCTGGGCTTCGTGCATGCCAAGGATCTGCCCCGCATGCCGCCCGACGCCCGTGACGACCCGGTGCCGCTGGAGCTGCTGCGCCGGATGCGGGTGGTCAGCCCCGAGATGGCGGGTCGCGACCTCCTGTTCGACATGCGCCGGTCGAGGGTGCACATGGCTCTGGTCCGCAACGAGGCGGGTCGCATGCTGGGGGTTGTCACCCTCGAGGACGTGCTAGAGGCGCTCGTCGGCGACATCTTCGACGAGACCGACGACAACGGCGTATAGGCCCCCGCGCTCGGCCTCTAGGCGCCGACGGCGTGGTAGCCGCCGTCGGCGTGGACGATCGATCCGGTGGTGGCCGGCAGCCAGTCGCTGAGCATCGCCACGATCGTGCGCGACACCCCGGTCGCGTCGGTGACGTTCCAGCTGAGAGGTGAGCGGCCGTCCCAGGCGTCCTCGAACTCGGAGAAACCGGGGATGGAGCGGGCCGCCATGGTCTTCATCGGCCCGGCCGACACGAGGTTCACCCGGATGCCCTGCGGCCCCAGGTAGCGGGCCAGGTACCGGCAGGTGGACTCCAGGCCCGCCTTGGCCACCCCCATCCAGTCATACCCGGGCCAGGCCCGCGAGGCGTCGAAGTCGAGTCCCACGATCGAGCCGCCTTCACCCATGAGCGGGGCGACCGCGTCGGCGAGCATCTTGAGTGAGTAGGTGGAGATCTCCAGCGCCACCTGGACGTCCGACCAGGTGGCCTCCATGAACGAGCCGCCCAGGCAGACCTGCGGAGCGAAGCCGATGGCGTGCAGCGCGCCGTCCACGTGCCCCCAGCTCTGGGAAAGGTGGTCGCGCAGCGCGTCGGCATGGGAGGGCTCGGTGACGTCGAACTCCACCACCTCGATGCCCTCGCCGAGCTTGCGGGCGGTCCGCTGGGTGAGCCTCATGCCCCGCCCCGCCCCGGTGAGGAGGATCTCGGCCCCCTCGGCCAGGGCCATCTCGGCCGCCCCGAAGGCCAGGGAGGCGTCGGTCAGCACGCCGGTGATCACGATCCGCTTGCCGTCGAGTAGGCCCACGGCCCGCAACGCTACCTTGGGATCGTGCGGCTCTATGACACTGCCCGCGGCTCGGTTGTGGACTTCGATGCGCCGCCGGTGGTGCGCATGTACGTGTGCGGGTTGACGCCGTATGACGCCACCCATCTGGGCCACGCGGCCACCTACATCACCTACGACGTGCTGCAGCGGCGCCTGCGAGACATGGGCTGCGAGACCCGCTGCGTGCGCAACATCACCGACGTCGACGACGACATCCTGGCTGCAGCCGAGCGTCGAGGCGTCCACTATCTCGACCTGGCCTTCGACCAGACGGCCCGCTTCGACGACGACATGGCCGCGCTGAACACCCTGCCGTCGGCCTCCGAGCCCAGGGCGACGTCGGCCATACCCGACATCCGGGGCTTCATTCACGCCGCCCTGGAGCGGGGCTTCGCGTACCGCTCCGGCGGAAGCGTGTACTTCGACACGCAGGCCTTCAGCGGCTTCGGATCGCTGTCCGGATTCGGGCGCGACCACATGATCGAGCTGGCCCGCCAGTGGCGCGACGACCCCGACGACCCGGCCAAGCGGGACCGGCTCGACTTCGTGCTGTGGCAGCCGGCCCGACCCGGCGAGCCGTCATGGGAGTCCCGCTGGGGGCCGGGGCGGCCGGGCTGGCATGTCGAGTGCTCCACGCTGGCACTGCGCGAACTGGGCGAGACCATCGACCTGCACGGCGGGGGAGCGGACCTGCTCTACCCCCACCACGAGTGCGAACGGGCCCAGTCCGAGGCGGTGACGGGCAAGCCGTTCGCCCGGCACTGGCTGCATCAGGCGCTGGTGCACCACCAGGGTTCCAAGATGTCGAAGTCGCTCGGCAACCTGGTGTTCGTGCACGACCTGCGCCAGCGCCATGAGCCCATGGCGATCCGCCTGGCTCTCATGTCACAGCACTACCGAACCCCCTGGCCCTGGCACGACGGCCTGCTACAGGAGGCCGAGCAGCGCCTGACCCTGTGGCGGAGCGCCGGAACCGGAGACGACGGCGACGCCGACCTTCTCGACGAGGTGCGCCTACGCCTCGACGACGACCTTGACGTCCCCGGTGCGGTGGCCGCGGTGGACGACGCGGCCGGCGCCGGCCGTCCCGTGCACGCCGCGGCCGCCCTGTTGGGAGTTGCCCTGCAAGAGGGCGCGATGTGAACGGTTCCGCAGTTCGTGGTCTGATCCGCGGGCAGCCGCTCGCGATCGGGGGGCAGCGGTAGCCTCGGAGTCGATGTCCGTGATCTCGGTCTCTTTGCCCGACGGCTCCGCGCGTGAGTTGGCCGAGGGGTCCAGCGCAGCCGATCTGGCCGCCTCCATCGGCCCCCGGCTTGCCGCCGAAGCGGTGGTTGCGGTGGTCGACGGCGACGAGCGCGACCTCGTTGCGCCGCTGCCCGACGGGGCGTCGGTGGAGATCGTGACCGCGGCGTCGGACCGGGGCCTGCACACGCTGCGTCATTCCACCGCCCACGTGCTGGCCCAGGCCGTGCTGGACCTGTACCCGGGCGCCACCTTCGCCATCGGACCGCCCATCGAGCACGGCTTCTACTACGACTTCGAGCTGCCCGACGGCGGCACCTTCACCGACGCCGACCTGGAGCGCATCGAAGCCCGCATGCGGGAGATCATTGAGGCCGACCAGCCCTTCCGGCGAGTCGAGGTGGCGGCCGAGGACGCCTTGGAGCTGTTCGCTAAGCATCCCTACAAGCGGGCCATCATCGAGGCGGTGGCCATGGGTGCCGACGCCGGAGGCGACCTGGCCTCGGAGGCATCGGACGGAGGAACCGTCAGCTGCTACCGCAACGACGCCGCCAACGGCGACGGGGACGGGTTCGTGGACCTGTGTCTGGGGCCCCATGTTCCGTCCACCGGCCGGCTCGGGCATTTTGCCCTGCAGCGGGTCAGCGGGGCCTACTGGCGGGGCAGCGAGCGCAACCCCATGCTGCAGCGCATCTACGGCACCGCCTGGGCCACGGGCAAGGACCTCAGATCCCACCTGCACCGCCTGGCCGAGGCCGAGCGGCGCGACCATCGGCGGCTGGCCGCCGAGCTCGACCTGGTGTCGTGGCCGGCAGAGCTGGGTCCCGGCCTGGCGGTATGGCATCCCAAGGGCGCCCTGGTGCGCAAGCTGATGGAGGACTACTCGCGCCAGCGACACGCCGAGGGTGGGTACGAGTTCGTGTTCTCACCCCACATCGCCAAGTCGGTGCTGTGGGAGACCTCCGGGCACCTGGACTTCTACGCGGAGAGCATGTACCCGCCCATGGAGATGGACGGCACCGACTACTACCCCAAGCCGATGAACTGCCCGTTCCACGTGATGATCTACCGGTCGTCGCAGCGCAGCTACCGGGACCTGCCCATGCGGTTGTTCGAGCTCGGCGCGGTGTACCGCTACGAGCTGTCGGGCGCCGTGCACGGCCTGCTGCGAAGCCGGGGCTTCACCCAGGACGACTCCCACATCTTCTGTGCCCGCGAGCACCTGGCGGCCGAGCTGGCCTCCCTGCTGGAGTTCGTGTTGAGCGTGCTGGAGGCCTTCGGCTTCAACGACTTCCAGACCAGGCTCTCCACCCGGCCCGAAGGGAAGTACGTGGGCGACGAGGCGCTCTGGGACGACGCCACCGAGGGCCTCCGGTCCGCGCTGGAGTCGGCCGGGCTCGACTACGAGACCGACGAGGGCGGCGGAGCCTTCTACGGTCCCAAGATCGACGTGGACGTGCGCGACGCCATCGGCCGCTCGTGGCAGCTCTCCACCATCCAGGTGGACTTCAACCTGCCCGAGCGCTTCGGGCTGGAGTACGTGGCGTCGGACGGTTCCCGGCCGCGGCCCGTGATGATCCACCGGGCCTTGTTCGGCGCGGTCGAGCGGTTCTTCGGAGTGCTCCTGGAGCACTACGCCGGGGCGTTCCCCGCCTGGCTGGCGCCGGTTCAGGCCCAAGTGCTGCCGGTGGCTGCGGCCCATGGGGACTACGCCGTCGACGTAGCCGAGACCTTGCGGTCCCGAGGTTTCCGCACCGAGGTCAGCCCGGCCGAGGAGCCTTTGGGCAAGCGGGTGCGCAACGCCAAGGTGGCCAAAGTCCCTTACGTTCTGGTGGTTGGCGGCGACGACGCCGCCAACGGAACGGTCGGGGTCAACGCCCGCGGGGGCGACAGGCCCGAGAGGGATGTGCCGCTGGAAGCCTTCGCCGACCGCTTAGCAGCCGAGGTCGAGGCTCGGAGCTGACATGGTCGAGCGCCTCTGGGCCGGATGGCGGATCCCCGCCATGATGGACGACCGGGAGGCGGCCGCAGCCGGGATCGCGGACTCCTCCGGCACCATCCCGGGGACCGTACCCGGAGCCGGGACCGGCCCCGACGGCGGGGACGGCCAGAGCCTGTTCGAGGCCATCCTCAACTCGGGCCTGCCCGACGACAAGACCCACATCGTGCACCGCGGCGAGCTGGTCTTCGCCATCCTGAACCGCTACCCGTACTCGACGGGCCACCTCCTGATCCTGCCCTACCGCGCCGTTGGAGACCTCGAGGGCCTGGACCTCCACGAGCGCCGCGAGCTGTGGGACACCGTCCACGACGCGGTGGCCGCGGTCAAGGCCGCGTTCTCGCCCGACGGCGTGAACGTCGGCGCCAACCTCGGAGAGGGCGCCGGCCCCAGCGTGTACGACCACGTCCACATCCACGTGCTGCCCCGCTGGCGCTCGGACACCAACTTCATGACCGCGCTGGCCGACGTGAGGGTCCTCCCACAGAGTCTCCAGGAGTGCTGGGAACGCCTAACAGCCACCTGGCCGCGCTAGCTGTTCTACGGGCGGCCTCACAGGCCGCTGGTCAGTTGACCCTGATCAGTCGGATTGCGTCGGCCGCGATTCGGGTTTCGATGGGGCCGTCGGTTCGGAAGTCGTCGCGCGCTAGCGAATCGCGCACCTCGATCCGTACCCGGCCCTCGAGGTCGTAGGTCCCAATGCGCGCCCACCCGACCTCGAGTTGCTGGTCAAGCCATGGTCCGGCCACGTACTCGGTGGAGTCGAAGGTGCCATCGTTGTTCTCGTCGGCCCAGATGTTGTACTGGACGTAGGCCGTGGACCACTTGGCCGGAACGAACACCTCGATCGCGTACCGGCCCTCTACCGGGTTGAAGTCCCAGCGAGCCCAGCTGTCGACTTCGTCGCTGTCGCCGATGGCCAGCGTGAACCAGAACCCGTTCTCGCCGTAACCCTCCGCATAGATGTCCGCGGGAGGCAGCCACCAGTTGTAGGTGTCGACGTTGTCGCGGAGAACCGGGTTGTCATTCAGAATCACCTGTCGAGCATCGATCACCGGTGGCGGTGTCGTCTCTGGTGGTCGTGTGGTTTGTGGGGCTTGTGTCGTCTCTGGTGGTCGTGTGGTTTGTGGGGCTTGTGTCGTCTCTGGTGGTCGTGTGGTTTGTGGGGCTTGTGTCGTCTCTGGTGGTCG
>VYCW01000102.1:0-54606 GCA_009843735.1 Acidimicrobiaceae bacterium
CCGTCGTTGATGGCTTTGAGCAGGACCATCATGTCGGCGCGGGTGAAGTCGTCTGATTGTTCTGCTGTGAGGATCTCGTCGTAGTAGCGCTCCATGAACACCACGGCGTGGCTCTTGCTGAGTGGCTGTTGGGGTTTGAAGGTGCCGTCGCCATAGCCGGCGGTCACCCCGGACTCGGCCGCCCACTCCACGGCCTCGAAGGCGTAATGGGCCGGCGGCACGTCCGGGAAGCGTTGGCTCTGAGCGATCGCGGTCGAGCCCGGCACTACCACGACGGCAGCCACCACGCACGCGATGACTGCGACGGCCCGCTTCTTCATATAGCGACTCCCCTAACTGATTTGAGAGCACTTATGGATTCGGTCACTTTATTGTTGCTGACTGGCTCGGGCCCGGCAGTGTCGGCGCGGGCTGCTCCCACGGCTGGTCGGGCTGGCTCCCCCAGCTCAACACCGATCCGGGATCGCCCAGTGCTTGGCTTGGGGGCCGGAATGTGGTTGACTGGCGTTACCAAGGAAAGGAGGTGGTCCAGCTGAGTGCTTTATGCGTTGTGACCTTGGAGGTGGCTGGCCGCTAGCTACGGCAAGCTGGACCGACTGGCGAATCCCCGCCAGCTCCACCCCCGATCAGAGTCGCCGGACCTAGTCACATCCGGCGCGGCGCCTGCGGCTCCTGCCGCGGTGCCACACGGCTCGACCGGGATTTCCAGCAGAAATCGATGCGTGGGGCGGGTCTCTGAGGCCCGCCCCACCTCGCGCCCGCACACGGTACGGTGACCCGGATGGAGGGCCGGTTCACCGTCGATTCGAACACGCTGACCGCCCATCTGGCCCGCCCGGCACGGGCCCCCGCGGTGCAGCCGGCGGCGGTGATTGTCCACGGCTTCCCCACCGAGGCGGGAGGCGGGATCAACTCCACCATGACCATGCCCGCCCTCGCCGACCTGATCGCGGCCGAGACCGGGTTCGCGGCCCTGACCTACGCGTCGAGGGGAGTGGCCGGATCCGCAGGCGACTTCTCGCTCGACGGCTGGCGGCGCGACCTCGCCGGCGCGGTCGACTTTCTCGCCTCGGAGGTGAGCTGCGACGGGATCTGGCTCATCGGCTTCGGAACCGGCGGCGCTCTGGCCGTGGTGGTGGCCAGCACCGACGAGCGGGTTCGGGGCGTGGCCGCGGTGGCCGCGCCGGCCGACTTCGAGGACTGGGCCCGCAACCCCCGCAAGCTCCTGGTGTATGCCAGGGAGGTGGGGGTCGTGAGCGACCCCGAGTTCCCCGAGCGGTTCGATCGATGGGCTGCGGAGATCCGGTCGGTGCGGGCCGTCGAGGCCGCCGAGTCGCTGGAGGACCGGTCGCTGCTGGTGCTCCACGGCAGCGACGACGAGACCGTGCCCGTCTTCGACGCCCGGGTGCTGGCCGATGCCCATCCGGGCGCTGACCTGAGGATTATCAGCGGTGCCGGCCACCACCTCCGACACGATCCCCGAGCGGTGGCCGTGCTGCTCGGATGGCTCGAGCGCCAGCGCCAGTCGCTACTGGCCACGGTTGACGCTACCAGGAACATCGAAGGCGAAGAACGGATACAGTCCGCTTGACCATCAAGAATGCAGGGCATACGATTTTCGCCTTCAACGAGCCAGGATGGATAGGTGACGGCGTCTACTATCGTGCGTTCCCTTACGGGAAGACATGAATGCCCTTACTCCACGCATCCAACGTCCTTCGACTCGCATTGAAGTCGATTGCAGCGTCTGTCTCGTTGCCTGCACCTCTCTGACCGATGACGGTGGTCGCTGGTGGCAAGCTGAACGCATCACGGCGCTTCTCCAGAACTAGTTGCCGTTGGTGCAAGTGACTACTACGAACTGAGCGAGGATGTAGACGCCACTCAAGTCTTGGCACGAGTTCATCAGGTAAGTTTGCCAGTTGACTTGCAATTCGTTGTGGGTTAATCGGTTGCCCAGCCACGGCGTTAGATGAGAGTATCCGAAGCGACGACAAATGACCGGAGTTTGAGGCAATCATCCCTAAGAAGTGTATCAGTTGCTTGAAATCCAACGAGTCTTGATCCGATAAGAAACTGTCTGCCCACAGCGGAGTAGGATCATTGCCACATCGGGCGCAGAACCGACGAGCTGCCGCAGACAGATCACGGTCAGGCCATGGTGCACCCACGAGCAATTCACCCAGGCTCGCTTTCTCGATGCAACTCACTATTGAGCATCGCACAGGACTATGAGCTGCCTTCGGAACAACGAGGGGCGACAGTAGCGCGTCCGAGTCTTCTTCGTCCCAGAGGGTCTTTCCTCTAAGGATCATAGAGATCCGATTCTGTTGTCGAACGCGAAGCTGTCCGACCCAGCGCGGCAGTAGCTTATGCGCGGTTGTCTTGAGATTACCGCGCCGTTGATTGGGATTGATTCCGCCAACTTGTAACAGGTGATTGTTGCAACCCGTGAGCAATAACATTTCTTCGTCGGTGGCACAACCAAAGCGGCTCATCTGATGCTCTGAGATTGGACGATGAGGGGAATGTACAAGCTTCGCCCTGTCACGAATACAAGATCCATCTGTAACGATTTCATTGTCACGTGGATGAGTAACTATGACACACCGAAGACTCCAACGATCATCAGGATAAACTTGATTGACTCGGAAGAACAGTAGTTGATCTAGCCATAGCCCATCATCCGTCACAAGAAATGCACCGAAGTCATCGATAAAGAGCACCGGGATCTTGTCGGGGTGTGACAAATTGTCGAGATGATAGTTGACTTCAGTTCTTCGCATTCGATGCAGATCAGAGAGACGCCAATGGAGTACTAGCCAGTCAGAGTCTAGTTCATCGATGATGTTGTGAAGCTCTGTCGAGCGACCTGAACCGTCCAGTCCGACAATATTGAGAGAGTCACCGTCGATCAAGTGATCGACACATCTTTCCGTCCAATTCACGGGGACAGGCTACAGGATGCAACAGACGACATAGTATAGCTACACGTACGGCTAGTCATACTCGGGACTCCACCGCAGGAGGGCTCGTTGGCGTATCCGCCCGTCTGGGTGACAAATCCCCAAGTCAATCGCATGAGGAATCTCGCCTGGCCGTGCCGCCACTCCGCTGGTAATCGTATGTCGAACACGCCGCGCTTCAGATGGATACCAGCGTGCGAAGCTACGAAATGTCTGTTGCACGGCATCGCTCGGGCTTCCCTCCGCTGTGGATTCGTACACACGTTGCAGATCTTCGAGCGAGACCTGGTATGGGACTTCAGCTACTTGACGATCGACCTGATCCGCGACGCGCGCGCAGGCTTGGCGAGTCAAATGCGGATGTCCACCGTACTCTTCGTATAGGCTATCAAAGAGAGCCTCATCCTCTAACCGCAACCCGCTTCTCTTACCGAGAACCCGCACCATGTGAGTCATCTCATTGTGTGACATGGGTCCAAGGAAGCGTGCCTTGGCGAAGCCGTACAATTGGTTGTCTCTACTGAATCGCTCAGACCTCGTAAAGACTGTAGCCGCAACACCCGCGGCAAGTATGGAGAGACTTCGTTTTCCCCTCTCGCCCCGAATCTGTATGATGCCTCTAAGTTGTTGTAGTACCCAGTTCATATCGCTACGCGCATCCATACTTGATCGAGGATTCACGGAGACACTCGAACCGGTTGGCGATACCTGATGAGGAACCCTAGGCAGATCCTGATTACTGCTAACTCGGCTTTCATCATCGTTATCTGGGGAAAGTTCGTTGGCAAGATCTATCTCATCTAGCACGATGACTACATCGCGATCGATCTTATCCAGAAGCCAGTTTATCTCATAGATCCATCGTCGTTGTGTCACCCATCTACGATGAGCTTCTTCGGTTTCTATGAACTCTCTATATGATTTCTCGTTCCTGTATGTGCGCTCGATCTTCCGAATCGAAAAATCTGGATTGAGCATGTCGGTTCCCTTCTTGGGAAGGTGCATACCGAGCCTCTTCGCGATTTGCGCCGTAGCAACAACCAGAGACTCTCGAAAATCATCGGCGTCGGTGATCGAGTTCAACTGAACATATATTGATTCAATTTGGTTTTCGTTAGTTGTCTCTCGGAGAGAGTTTCGAACTTGATACATGAGTGAAGTCTTGCCAGCGCGCCGCAATCCGAAAATGCCGACACTTTCGCCGGTTGAAACGAGATCAGTAAGTACCTTTAACTCACCGATACGACCAAAAAAGTCTGCAGCGTAGTGTATTTCTCCGCTGTGATCGAAATGATTAATTGATCGCATGAGACGTGCAACCTCAGAACTGATGGTTGAGTCGTCATATTCCTTTGCTGCTAACTTGTCTGCCAACATGACGAGAATGGGATATGAGAATCGACTCCGATCGCGAACGTAGCTTTGAGCGCGAGAGCTGGCAGCAATGAGGATCGCTATGTCTTTATCTGCGGACGGACTCTTGCGAAGTTCAGTATGATCTTCTAGTTGACGCAAGACGCGTGGTTGCAGGTTCTCGTGGGTGGCGACCAATACTGGAATCTCAAGGGTAATGCCGAACTGATCGGCGATCTGTTTTGATGGACGAACACGTAACACGGTACGATTGTCAGTTTCCCACCTTGCGAAGCAGATTTGTGAGCCGTCTCGTTCAAGTAATGAAAGGAGCGATTCCCCGAAATCAGGATGCTTTTCAACGATCTTGGCTTTGGCATGTTCAAGCCTGGCTCGATTGACAGTGAGTGCCATTTATCCTGCCCCTAAGTGACTGTGTGGATCGAATGGATAGTTATCATCAGATATGGATTCTCAGTAGAGTGGCTGTATAGTACGGAAGTCGAGAATCGTGGTTAGGTGTTCGGTTAACGTGGCGAAAATGGATTTGCGGGAATTTGGTTTTAGCAGGCATCCTGGTTCTATCTGAACGTTACCTGGGCAGCCGATGGCTGGTACGAACGATACAGGACATGAGAATCGAGTCACGCTCCGCTTGGTCGGGGAAGGGGAGTTGTGTCGCAACTGTACGTCTGTCAGTAGCCAGAGGCAAGGGTACGTTTGAATGATGGTCTGTGGAAGGGAATGCGGATCCGGTTTGAGCGCCTTGACCGTGGCGTGTTGGGTTGGCGACGTCTGAATGTGATTGGGGTGGTCTAGACGGCGCTGTCGATCGGCAGGGTGATGGTGAACTGCGAGCCGTAGCCCTCCCGCGAGGTCACGTTCACGTCTCCGCCGTGGTTGAGGGCCACGTGCCTCACGATTGACAGACCAAGACCGGTGCCCCCTGTGTTGCGGCTCCGGGCCCGGTCGACCCGGTAGAACCGCTCGAAGATCCGGGACTGCTCCGAGGACGGGATGCCGATGCCGTCGTCGGCGACCGACACCTTCAGGTCCCGGTCATGGGTCTCGACCACGACGTCGACCCGGCCGCCGGGCTCGCTGAACTTCACGGCGTTGTCGAGCAGGTTGAACACCGCCGACTCGAGCTGCCGCCGGGCGCCTCGGATCGGGGAGACGTCCTGGTCTCCCGAGACGATCACCTTGATGTCCCGCTGCTCGGCTGGCTGGCTGATCCGGTCGGCGGCGGCCGCGACGACCGCACCGATGTCGACCTGCTCGTCGGACCGGCCGCTCTCGTCCTCCAGCATCGCCAGCGTCAGCAGGTCGTCGATGGTGTCGGCCACCCGCCGGATCTCGATCTGCATACGGGCCGAGAGGCGGGCGGCGACCTCCGGGGTGGCGTCGGTCGCCAGCGAGTCGGCCAGCAGGCTCAGCGCGCCGATCGGTGTCTTGAGCTCGTGGCTCACGTTGGCGACGAAGTCGCGCCGGACGGAGTCGATGCGGTGGTGCTCGGTGATGTCGTACACCAGCGCGACCGCCCCGAGCGTCTCGGAGTCGCGCTCGATCGGGCCGGCCTCCACCTCGTAGCTGCGGCGGGGCTCGGTGTGAAGCTGGACGGTGGTCGTCACCCGCTCGCCGGCCCGGGCCCGCTCGAGCAGCTCCTTGATCTCCCGGCCGACCAGAGCCTCGCCGTGGCGGGCCATCAGGAACTGCTTCGCGGCCGCATTCTGGGCCACCACGCTCCCGCTGCGGTCGCACACCACCAGCCCCGACTGGAGCCCGTCCAGGCTCGCCTCGAGCCGGCGGGCCGCGGTCTCGGCCGAGACGAGGCCGGCCTCGGCGAGGTCCCCGCGCCGCTGAGCGGCTTCGATGAACCCACGAGCCGACCGAGGCGCGTCAGGGCCCGACCGGCCCAGCGGCGACAGGCGCCGGAGCCAGCGGCGCAGCCGGACCCGGTCCAGCGCGATGCCCACGACGGCGCCGCCCACCACCAGCAGAACAGCGACGATGAGCGTCGTCATAAGTGCAGGGCCCTAGTCGGCCTTGTCCTCACCGTTGGGGGACATCTCGGCCGGGCCGGGAGGGAGATCCTGGACGACGGACTCCTCCCGGGTCGGGTGCCTGGTCATCTTGTCCCGCCACGGCATGACGCCGGACACCATGTAGCGGACCCGGTCGCTGACGTTGACGGCGTGGTCGCCGATGCGCTCGTAGTAGCGGGCGATCAGCGCCAGTTGCATCGCGGGCTGCACGTCCAGGTCCTTGGACCGGCTCACCTCCAAGAGGTTCCGCACGAACACGCGGTGGAGGCTGTCGAGCCGGTCGTCGATGTCGTCGAGGGCGCTGGCCAGGCCGGCGTCGCGCTCGGAGTAGGAGTCCACCGACAGCCGGATGAGGCGGATCGCCTCCTCGCTCATCTCCGAGATCAGGCCTCTCAGCTTGGGGGGCAGCTCGGCCGGGAACATCCGGCGGGCTCCCTTGCAGATGTTGCAGGCCAGCCCGCCAGTCCGCTCCAACTCGGCGGTGATCCACATCGCGGCCAGGATCTGGCGGAGGTCGCCGGCCATGGGCTGCTGGAGGGCCAGGAGGCTCTGGCACCTCTCCTCGACCTCCAGGGCGGCCACGTCGATGGCATCGTCGTCGTCGATGATCTGCTGGGCCTCCATCAGGTCATACCTCAAGAGCGCTTCGGTGGCCCTGGCGACGGCGTCACCGGCTCGAGCCGCGAGCTGCACGATCAGGTCGCTGATCTCGTCGATCTCAGCGTGGAATGACTTGCGGGTCTGCTCGCTCATGTTCGAAGCCTCAGCCGAACCGTCCGGTGACGTAGTTCTCGGTGCGCTCGTCGGACGGGTTGGAGAAGATCTTCTGGGTGGTGTCCACCTCCACCAGGATGCCGGTGCGGGTGTCGCTCTCGGAGTGGATGTCGGCGGTGAAGAAGGCGGTTGTGTCACTGACGCGGGCGGCCTGCTGCATGTTGTGGGTCACGATCATGATGGTGTAGTCCTGCTTGATCTCCTGCATCAGGTCCTCGATGCGGGCGGTGGCGATCGGGTCCAGCGCCGAGCAGGGCTCGTCCATCAACAGCACGTCGGGGCCCACCGCGATGGCCCGGGCGATGCAGAGTCTCTGCTGCTGGCCGCCTGAGAGGCCCAGCGCCGAGTCCTTGAGGCGATCGCTGACCTCCTCCCACAGGGCCGCCTTGCGCAGCGAGTTCTCCACGATGTCGTCGAGGCCCTTCTTCTGACCGGCCACCCGGGGGCCGTAGGCGACGTTGTCGTAGATCGACTTAGGAAACGGGTTGGGCTTCTGGAACACCATGCCGATGCGGCGTCGCACCTCGACCGGGTCCACCCGCTCGTCGTAGAGGTTCGTGCCCCGGTAGGTGATGGTCCCGGTCACCCGGGCGTCCTTGATGAGGTCGTTCATCCGGTTGTAGCAGCGCAGCACGGTCGACTTGCCGCATCCCGAGGGGCCGATCAGGGCCATGATCTGGTTCCTAGGCACATCGAAGCTGACGTCCCGCACCGCCCGGAAGCTGCCGTAGTAGACGTTCACGTCCTCGGAGCGGAACACGACGCCGTTGTCGGTCGCCTCCGAGGGCATTCCCGGTGCCGCGCTGGGATCGCCGGCGGCGACCGGACGCTCGATCAAGCGGGGAGCCTCATCGGTCATCGACACTTCAGCCTCTCTTCTTCTCGAACCGGTTCCGTAGCAGGATCGCGGCGGAGTTCATCATTAGCACGAACACGAGCAGCACGACGATGGCGGCGGCCGCGGCCGCGGTGAAGCCCACGTCCCGGCCCGACTGCACGGTCCAGCTGGTGATGACGATGGGCAGGGCGGTGAATTGATCGGTGAGGGCGCTGATGTCGAAGAGCCCCGGATTGTCTCCAAGCCGCCCGGAGATGGCGCCCACGAGGATCAGCGGTGCGGCCTCGCCCACCGCACGGGCCATCGACAGCAGCGTGCCGGTGAGGATGCCGGGCGCGGCGTAGGGCAGCACCTGGGTCCGGATCATCTCCCACCTGGTGGCCCCTACGCCGTAGGCGCCCTCCCGCAGCTCGGTGGGCACCGCCCGGAAGGCCTCGCCGGAGGTGATCACCACTATCGGCAGCACCAGGATGGCCAGCGTGATCCCGCCCGACAGGGCCGAGCTCCCGCCGGTGAGGCGGTCGAGGCCGAAGATCTGGCCGTTCAGCAGCAGTGCCAGCCCGAGCAGGCCGTACACCACCGACGGCACGCCGGCCAGGTTGCGGATGTTGACCTCGATGAAGGCGGTGAAGCGATTCCGGGGCGCGTACTCCTCGAGGTACACCGCCGCGCCGATCCCTATGGGGAAGGCGAGCACGGCCACGATGATGGCGATCCACAGGGAGCCGTACATGCCCTGGTGGATGCCGAGCCGCTCGTCGCTGGACCGGGACCGCAGCGTGCCCTGGAGGAAGTCCCACAGCCGGGTGCCGAGCTGATCGGTGCTGTCCAAGGCGACAGTGATCAGCAGCACGGCGAGCAGGGCCAGCGTGATCAGCAGGCATGACTGGAGCACTGTCTTGAACAGCAGGCCCCGGGTGTCGACCCGGCGCCTCTCGATCGAGGCGGCGATGGCGGCCCGGGACTTGTCATCGGAGAGGCGGCTGATCATTCTGCGGCCTCGCAGGTCAGTGCCTTGCTGATCATCGGTCCGGCTCCATTAGTAGACCTCCCGGACCTTCGACACGAAGCGCGACGCGATGATGTTGAGGCTCAAGGTGGTCAAGAACAGGAGCAGGCCCACGAAGTAGAGGCTCTGGAAGGTGAGGCCCTCGCCCACGACGCTGTCGGTGCCCGAGGCCAGAGATGCCATGGCCGCGGTCATGGTCAGGCCTCCTTCGAATGGGTTGTCCGTCCACCGGGCCGCGTCGGCCGCGCCGGCGGCCATGAAGACCACCATCGTCTCACCGATGGCTCGCGAGACGGCCACGATGAAGGCGGCCACGATGCCGGAGATGGCCGCGGGCAGCACGACCGTCGTGGCCGTAGTCCTCTTGCGGGCCCCGAGCCCCGCTGAGGCCTGGCGTAGCGAGTCGGGCACCGCGGCCATGGCGTCCTCGGAGATCGAGGCCACCAGCGGGATGGTGAGGATGCCCACACCGATGCCTGCTGCGGTCAGCGAGCCGGCGTTGTTGGGCGCGAACTCCAGCCACACATTGAGTATCCAGGCCAGGGCAAGCGCGAAGACGACGACCAGCGTTGCTATCGACGCCACCGCGCCGATGCGGGCCGAGGGATCGGTCGTTCCCTCCCGGTACTGCTTGATCTTGGATCGTGCTATCACCGCGGATATCGCCGCGTAGCCGATCAGGATCACCGCGCCCAGCACCAGGAAGGTGGTCTTCCCGATACGCCCCACGATGTTGGGCGCGATCCATGTGAGTGCGAAGAATCCCAGGACTACCGACGGGATTCCAGCCAGGATCTCCAGCGCGGGCTTCAGCCAGGAGCGGACCCTCCGGTTGGCGTACTCCGACAGGTACACCGCGGCTCCCAGACCCAGCGGTCCGGCCACCACCATTGCGATGCCGGTGACGATCAGGGAGGCCACGACGATGGTGGGAATGTCGTACAGGCCCCGCCGGGGGAACCATCCCGGCTGACCCCACGTGTCGGCCCACACCACACCGGTGATGAAGGTCCACGCCTCGCGCACCAGGCTCCACACGATCAGCGTGCTGACCAGGACCGATACGAGTGCCGTTACCAGAAGGATGTACCTGATGATCACCTCGCGGTGCCTGCGGGCAGGCGTGATCTGGAGCTGATCGACGGTGAGGAGCTCTTGGTGTACGACGCTCGTGTCGGTCATTCGGCGGAAGGAGTTTCCTGGTCGGATCCGGACCTGGCCGGCCGGTGTTCTAGCTGATGAGGGTGCGGTTGTGCCAGCGGTCTGCGGTCTCGGTGTGGGCTGCGTCGCTGAGGGGCACGTAGCCGACCTCGCTGACGGCCTGGGTGAGGGCGTCGGAGACGTAGAAGTCGAGGTAGGCGTCGATCGCGGGGTTGGCTGCGGCCTTGTCCGCGTTGACGTAGATCCACAGGTCCCGGCTGACCGGGTACTCGTTGGAGGCGATGGCGGCTTCGGTGGGCTCGACGCATCCGTTGCCGCCGTCGACCTCGAGCAGCTTCACGCCCGAGGCGTTGACGGCGAAGGCGAAGCCGACCCAGCCCAAGCTGGTGTCGCTGGACTGGATGCCCTGCAGGATGACGTTGTCGTCGCCGGAGGGGCTGTAGTCGGTGCGGGTGGTGGCGTCGGTGCCGGCCTCCTCGGCGAGGTCCTCGAGGACGATCTCGACGAAGGAGTCGAAGGTGCCTGATTCCTCGCCGGGCCCGAAGATGTCCAGCGGCGCGTCGGGCAGGCCGTCGGAGGCCTCGGCCCAGGTGCTGGTGCCCTCGCCGTTGGGTCCGATGAGGTCGAAGAGCTGGTGGAAGCTCAAGCACTGGACGGCGTCGTTGCCGGCGTTGGTCATCACCGCGATGCCGTCGATGGCCACCTTGAGCTCGACGATGTTGGTGATGCCGGTCTCGAAGCAGTCCTCCTTCTCGGCGTCCTTGATCTGGCGGGAGGCGTCGGAGATGTCGGTGGCGCCCTCGCAGAACAGCTTGAAGCCGTCGCCGGTGCCGGGACCGTCCACGGTCACCGAGACGTCCGGGGCCACGTCCTCGAACAGCTCCGCCACCCGGATCGAGATCGGCTCGACCGTCGACGAACCCGAGATGCTCACCTCGCCGGAGACCGTGGGGGTCTCCTCTTCGACGTTGTCGCCACCGCATGCTGCGGCCACCAGCGACAGCGTTACGAGAATCACCGGCAGCCACAGCAGCCGGCGCCTTGATCTGCGCACTTAGTCATCCCTCCTTGGGAAGCGGCTGGCGAGAGCCCGCGCCGCGCGAGCCGCAGGCAAGTTAGAGGGGGGCAGGTTTCAGACGGAGAGTGTGACCGTGAACCGGAAGTGAACGCCGGTGAACGGAAGGTGAACTATCTAGCCGAGGGAGTCCAGGGCGTCTTGGAGGCGGCCGGCGTTGAACTGGCCGACCCTCTCGACCTGGGTCACGCCTGCGCCGTCGAGCAGTATCAGGTTGGGGTTCCCGGCGCGGTAGTGGCGCCACGAGACCGGGAAGCTCTCCCACAACATGTTGGGCGGACCCCCGTAGGCGGCCAGGAAGCTCTCGGCCTGGGCGAGGCTGTCTGTACCGCCCACCCCTATGACGATGACCTTGCCTTCGTTGTCTCGAGCGAACTGCTCGACCGACGGTGCTTCCCGCCGGCAGGTCGGTCAATGGGGCGCCCAGAACCACAGAAGCAACGGCGTGGAGCCGTCCACGAAGTCCCGGAGATTGACGGTCGCGCTGGTGCGCACGTCGATCAGCTCGTCATCGGGCACGTCGGTCGCGAGGATCGCGGGGGCGGCGGTGGTGGTCGTGGTGGGTGCCGCCGTGGTGGTCGGTGCGGCGGTGCTGGTGGGGGCGGTGGTGGTCGTGGTGGGTGCGGCCGTCGTCGTGGTTTCGGCTGCGGCTACGGCCGCCGCTTCGGCTTCGGCGGCGGCCTGGGCGGCTGCCTCCGCGGCGGCTTGGGCTTCGGCTTCGGCTGCGGCTCGGGCGGCGGCTTCGGCTTCGGCGGCGGCCTGGGCTGCCGCGGCCGCGGCTGCCTCGGCTGCGGCGGCTGTGGCCGCGGCTTCGGCTTCGGCGGCTGCTTGGGCGGCGGCTTCGGCTTCGGCGGCTGCTTGGGCGGCTGCCTCCGCGGCTGCTTGGGCGGCTGCCTCCGCTAAGGCGGCTTCGGCTTCGGCCTCGGCGGCTTGGGCTTCGGCTTCGGCTGCGGCTTGGGCGGCGGCCTCGGCCTCAGCCGCGGCGGCTTCAGCGGCGGCCTCGGCTTCAGCCGCGGCGGCTTCAGCCTCGGCCTCGGCTTCAGCCGCGGCGGCTTCAGCCTCGGCCTCGGCTTCAGCCGCTTGGGCCTCGGCGAGGTCGGTGTCGACCGCGGCGCTGGTCGTGGGCGTCACGGCACCGGCGTCCGGGCTGTCTGGACCCGGCTCCCCGTCGGTGCCGCAGGCTGAGGCCAGCAGGGCCGCAGCGGAGAGCGCCACGGCAACTCGGAATCGGTGCGGCACTGTCATCGCTCAGGTCAGGGTGGCCAGCTGCTCGATGAGGCTGTCCGGGTCATAGCTGCCGGCGCTGCCCTCCACGACGTTGCCGCCGCGGTCGAGCAGCATCACGGTGGAGTTGCGGCGCACACCGAAGTGGCGCCACGACTCGTTGGAGTCGCTCCACAGCATGGTGAAGGTGGTGCCGGTCCGCTCGACGAAGCTCTGGGCGTAGGCGAGATCGTCCTGGGCGCCGATGCCCACCACCTTCACTGTGTCTGGGTTCTCCTGAGCGAACTGCTCAAGCTCAGGGCCCTCGGCCCTGCAGGTCGGTCAATGGGGCGCCCAGAACCAGAACAGCAGGGGAGTGGACCCGTCGACGACCGCTTGGAGGCTGACGGCCTCGTCGGTGTGCACGTCGATCATCTGGAGGTCCGGGACATCGCCCGGCCCCGCAGCCACGGCGCTGCCGGTGCCGGCCGTCTCCGACTGGTCAGTGACCGCCGAGGTGGCGGGCGACTCCTCCCGCTCTACCGGGGCTTCCGGATCGGTGGTCTCGATGACGGTGATCGGATCGTCGGAGCCGCAGGCCGCGGCAAACATGGCCAGGGCGATGGCCGCGGCGAAGGTGACGGGTCGGAACCTCATTCGTCCTTCTTCTTGCCGCGAGCCTTCTGGGCTTTCTTCCAGGCTCGAACCCGCTGGAGCGCCTCGGGTCCGTCGATGTCGGCCACCGATCGGGGCTGATCGTCCGAGAACGCTCCCGCCTGCTGGTGCCAACCCTCCGGACGCACACCGAAGCGCTTGGCCAGCACGGCGGTCAGGATCCGGGCCTTCTCGTCGCCGTAGCCGGGCAGGTCCCGCAGTCGCCCGAAGAGTTCTTCGCCGGTGCCGGCATCGGCCCAGATGGCGCCCGCGTCCCCGCCATAGCAGTCCGCGACGTGCCGGCACAGGGCCTGCATCCGCTGGGCCATCGACCCGGGGAACCGGTGCAGGGCCGGCTTGGCCCTCACCAGCGCCGCGAAGGCCTCCGGGTCACGCCCGGAGATGTCGCAGGCGTCCAACTCCGAACCGAGCCGTTCGGCCAGACGGTGAGGGCCCATGAACGCCCACTCCATGGGGATCTGCTGGTCGAGCAGCATCCCCAGCACCAGCGCCAGCGGGTCGTTGTTCACCAGCCGGTCGGCGGCCTCGTCTCCCGTGACCGCCAGAGTTCCTGTCGGGGTCGGGGTCATCGATCGGAGCATAATCTCGCGCCGGTGTCGGGATGGCCCGGATCGTCGCGTTCCGCCTCGATGCCGTATCGCTCCATTGCCGCGGCCACCTCGTCCGGCTCGGCCTCGCCCGAGGCCACCAGGGCTGACAGCACGGCCACCACGATGTGGTCGGCGTCCACCTCGAAGAATCGCCGGAGCGCCTCGCGGGTGTCCGAGCGGCCGAACCCGTCGGTGCCCAGCACGTGCAGGGGCCTGGGCGTGAAGCGGGCGATCTGGTCGGGGACCAGGGTCATGTAGTCGGTCACGGCCACGATCGGGCCGTCGGAGTCCGACAGCCGCCGGGTGACGAGAGGGACGGCCGGATCGCTTCCGGGGTTCAGGCGGCTCCTGCGCTCGACGTCGAGGGCCTCCCGGCGCAGGCGCTGGTAGGAGGTGGCGCTCCACAGTTCGGCCGAGACGTCATGGTCGGCGGCCAGCCGCGCTTGGGCTTCGAGCGCGGCGCCCACCGATGCGCCCGAGAACAGGATGGTGGCGCAGCGACCGCGCCCGCCTGGCCCGTCGTCGAACTTGTAGAGTCCGCTGCAGATGTCCTCGTCGCTCACGTGGTCGGGCCGGGGCGGCTGCTCGTAGTTCTCGTTGTAGATCGTGATGTAGTAGAAGACGTCGGTTCCGTCGCCGGCGTCGGGCGGGCACATCCGGCGCACGCCGTCGTCGATGATGGCCCCCAGCTCGTAGGCGAAGGCCGGGTCGTAGGCCTCGCAGGAGGGGACGGTCGACGCCAGCACATGGCTGTGACCGTCCTGATGCTGCAGTCCTTCGCCGGGCAGCGTCGTGCGCCCCGCGGTGGCGCCGATGAGGAAGCCTCTCGCCCGGGCGTCGGCCGCCGCCCAGATGGAGTCGCCCACCCGCTGGAAGCCGAACATCGAGTAGAACGCGTAGAAGGGCACCATCGGAACGCCGAGGTTGGCGTAGGACGTGGCCGCGGCCAGCCAGCTCGCCAGCGAGCCGCACTCGGTGATGCCCTCCTCGAGGATCTGGCCGTCCGAGGACTCGCTGTAGCTCAGCAGCAGGTCGTGGTCGACCGGTTCGTAGAGCTGGCCGTGGGGCGCGTAGATCTTGAACTCCCGGAACAGCGAGTCCATGCCGAAGGTCCGGGCCTCGTCGGGAACGATGGGCACGACGCGGGGTCCGAAGTTCAGGTCGCGCAGCAGGTCGCGCAGCAGGCCGGTGAAGGCCATGGTGGTAGACACCTTCCGCCCGCCGGAGCCCTTGCGCACGTCCAGGAAGGGACCGTCGGCGGGAGGCACGATGGGTCGGCGGTCCCGGACCACCCGGCGGGGCACCGCGCCGTCGAGGGCCCGGCGGCGATCCATCATGTACCGGATCTCCTCGGAGTCGGGAGCCGGCCGGTAGTACGGGGGGATGCCGTCGGCGAGGTCCTCCTCGGCGATCTCGTTCTCCATGTGCAGCCGGGACCGAAGTTCCATCAGCTGCGAAGTGGTCATCTTCTTGATCTGGTGGGTGGCGTTGCGGCCCTCGAAGCCCTGTCCCAGGGTCCATCCCTTGATCGTCTTGGCCAGGATGACAGTGGGCTGGTCCTTGACCTCGACGGCCGCCTTGAACGCGGCGTAGACCTTCTGGTAGTCGTGGCCGCCTCTCGGCAGGACGCGCAGGTCCTCGTCGGAGAGGTGGTCGACGAGCTTTCGCAGCCGAGGATCGGGGCCGAAGAAGTGCTCCCGGATGTAGGCGCCGGTCTCCACCGCGTAGCGCTGGTACTCGCCGTCGACGGTGGTCGCCATCTTGTTGAGCAGGGCCCCGTCGGTGTCGCGCATCAGCAGCTCGTCCCACCGGGTGCCCCAGATCACCTTGATCACGTTCCAGCCCGCGCCCCGGAACACGCCCTCGAGCTCCTGGATGATCTTGCCGTTGCCCCGCACCGGGCCGTCGAGGCGCTGGAGGTTGCAGTTGACCACCCACTTCAGGTTGTCGAGGTCGCTGCGTCCGGCCAGCGCGATGGCCCCCAGGGTCTCGGGCTCGTCGCACTCGCCGTCGCCCAGGAAGCACCACACCGTGCTGCCGGACGTGTCGTCGATGCGTCGGTGGTGCATGTACCGGTTGAAGCGGGCGTGGTAGATGGAGTTGATCGGCCCCAGCCCCATCGACACCGTCGGGTACTCCCAGAAGTCGGGCATAAGCCGCGGGTGGGGGTAGCCCGACAGGCCGTTGCCGCCGACCTCCATCCGGAAGTTGTCGAGCTCCCGCTCGCTCAAGCGGCCCTCCAGGTAGGCCCGGGCGTACACGCCGGGAGCGGCGTGGCCCTGGAAGTAGATGTGGTCGCCGACCAGGCCGTCGTCCTTGCCCTTGAAGAAGTGGTTGAAGCCCACCTCGTACAGCGAGGCCGACGAGGCGAAGGTGGACAGGTGGCCGCCGATCCCGTCGGCGGTCTTGTTGGCCCTGATCACCATGGCTGCCGCGTTCCACCGGATGAAGCGTCGGATGCGGCGCTCGACCTGCTCGTTGCCGGGGAAGAAGGGCTGCTCGGAGGCTGGGATGGTGTTGATGTAGGGCGTGTAGGTGGTGGGCGGGACGCCCAGTTGCTGCTCGTTGGACCGCTCGAGCAGCTTGGCCACGATGTAGCGGGCCCTCTCCCGCCCGCCGGCGGCCACCACGGCGTCGAGCGAGTCGATCCACTCCTGGGTCTCGGCCGAGTCGGTGTCGGGCAGCTGGCGCAGGAAATTGTCGGCCATGGTTTCCATGATCGTACCGACGCAACCGGTCGCCAGAAACGATGCGCGCCCACGGTCGGCTGGTGCGCGAGTATCACGAAGATGCCCGCCGAAGCGACCACCGAGTCAACCATGGAGGCAACCGTGGTGTACACCGACGGCGCCTGCCTGGGGAATCCCGGGCCGGGCGGCTGGGGCTGGGCCGTTCCCGGCGGCGTATGGGCTTGCGGCGCGGAGCCCCACACCACCAACCAGCGCATGGAACTGCAGGCCGTGCTGGAGGCACTCCAGGAGCTGAATGGGCCGGTCGTGGTGGTGTCGGACTCGACCTACGTCGTCAACTGCTTCCGCGACCGGTGGTATGACGGCTGGAAGCGGCGGAACTGGCGGAACTCCAACCGCAAGCCGGTGGCCAACCAAGACCTGTGGAAGCCGCTGATCGAGCTCTATCTGCCCCGCAAGGATGAGATCTTTTTTCGGTGGGTGAAGGGCCACTCCGGTGACGAGTGGAACGAGATCGTGGACCAGCTCGCTGTAGGCGCGGCCACCGACCAACGCCCCCGCCGCGGCCCCTAGTCCCCCAGCACCGCGGAGTTCCTATTCGGGCTAGCGGGAGAGCACGGCCTCCAGGCCGGTGGCGATGTCGGGGTGGGCGAAGGTGAAGCCGCGGCGCTGCAGCACCGAGGGGGCCACCCGGGCACTGCTGTAGAGCAGGGCCTCGGTGAGTTCGCGGCCCAGCTTGGCCCACAGAGCGGGCTTGGGGGTGGGCAGCACCGCGGGCCGGCGCAGCGCCCGTCCGAGTGCCGCGGTCAGCTCCCGGTTGGTGACCGGCTCGGGGGCGGTGAGGTTGACGGGGCCCTCCACATCGGCCTCCAGCAGCCAGACAAGGGCCTCGACCTCGTCGTGCAGGCTGATCCAGCTCATCCACTGGCTGCCGCCGCCGATCCGCCCGCCGATGCCGAGCCTGAAGAACGGCAGCATCTCGGCCAGGGCGCCGCCGGAGCGGCTGAGGACGACACCGGTGCGGGGATGGGCTACCCGGATGCCTGCGGCCCGGGCCGGCTCCGCGGCGGACTCCCAGTCGCGGCACACGCCGGCCAGGAAGTCGTTGCCGCCGCTGGACGACTCGTCGAGGAGTTCGTCGCCGCGGTCCCCGTAGTACCCGATGGCCGACGCGGAGACCAGCACCGCGGGTGGCGCGTCGAGCCGAGCCAGCGTCTCGGCCAGCAGCGCCGTTCCCTGCGCCCGGCTCCGGGCGATGCGCTCCTTCTGCTCTGGCGACCAGCGCCGCGCCGCTATCGGCTCGCCGGCGAGGTGGACCACCGCGTCGAGTCCCTCCAGCCCCGCAGCTTCGATCCGGGACGTGGTCGGGTTCCATGCCACCGACATCGAGGGAGCCAGCATGTCCGAGCTTCCCGGCCGGACAACCCGCACAACCTGGTGCCCGCCGGCCTCCAGCCGTTCGACCATTGCCCGCCCGATCAGGCCGGTCGACCCGGTGACTGCGACTCGCATCCGGTTCGCCATGACTGTGGTCTACCATCGCAGGCGTGGTTGGGGACCCCCGCTGTCCCCCACATCGGCGAACCAGCCCTCCAGATGGGGGAAGCGCAGTGAACGAAGAGCCCAGGACGCCGGAGGCCAAGCCCGGCGGCGAGAACAAGAAGCTGTCCATCCCGCCGGGACTGGTGGCGGCGGTGCTGCTGGTGGTGGCCCTGATCTTCTTCGTGGTCCAGAACGGCGACAGTGTGGCCTTCGAATGGCTGGTCTTCGACATGACCGGCCCTCTCTGGGTGGTGATTCTCGTGGCCGCGGCCGCGGGCGCGGTCCTCAACGAGGTGTTCGGATTCGTGCGGCGGAGGCGTCGCCGCCGCCGCTGATCCCATGGAATCCCGGTCGGTTCTGGACCTGGTCGCGGGTCGCGAACGGTGAGCACTCGCGCGCTGATCCTCACTGCGCTGGTGTGCGGTCTGGTCATCCTGCTGGCCTTCACCGTGCAGGTACTCCTGGCCACCTGACCCGGTAGGGTCACCGGACGATCAGGGAGGCTGTGTGAGTGACGCAACCCACGACGTAATCGTCATCGGAGGAGGACCCGGCGGCTACGCCGCGGCCCTGCGCGGCGCGGGTGCCGGCCTCGACGTGGCCGTCGTTGAGAACAACAAGGTCGGGGGAACCTGTCTCCATGTCGGCTGCATCCCGGCCAAAGAACTGCTTGAGGCCGCCTCCGTGTACCGCACCGTCGCAGCCGCAGCCGAGTTCGGGATCACCGCGTCGGTGCCGGGCATCGACTGGCCGACGGTGCTCGGCCGCAAGCAGCGGGTCATCGATCAGCTCACCGCGGGGCTCTCCGGGCTGCTGGGCCACCGCAAGGTCACCGTCTACTCCGGTTCCGGCACCCTGAGCGAGCCCGGGACGGTTGAGGTGACTCCCGCCGGCGGGGAGACCCCCATGGCGGTGACGGCACCGTCGATCATCCTGGCCACGGGTTCGATCCCCCGAACGATCGGCGGCTTCGAGGTGGACGGCCGCGTCGTGGTCACATCCGACGAGCTGTTCTTCCTGGACCGCCTGCCCACCTCGGCCGCGGTCATCGGCGGGGGTGCCATCGGTTGCGAGTTCGCATCGATGATGGGCGACCTCGGCGTCGACGTGACCGTGCTGGAGGCGCTGCCCAGCATCCTCGCCGGATGCGATGTCGACGTGGCCAAGGTCGTGCGCCGCTCCTTCCGCAAGCGGGGCATCGCGGTGCACACCGGCGTGACCGTGCACGGCCACGAGCCGCAGGCCGGCGGCGCCGGCACGGTGGTCTCCTTCGGCGAGGGCAAGCAGGTCGAAGTCGACCTGGTGGTGGTGGCGGTGGGACGGCGGCCCCGCACCGAGGGCCTGGGGCTGGAGGCCGCCGGAGTAGCGGTCGACAGCCGGGGATTCGTCGAGGTCGACGCCCGATGCCGCACCAGCGCGCCGGGCGTGTGGGCCGTGGGCGACGTGGTCGACACCCCCCAGCTCGCCCACACCGCCTTCGCCGAGGGGATGCTCGCCATCTCCGACATCTGCGGCGAGGATCCTGACCCGCTCGACTACCACGGCACGCCGTGGTGCATCTACAGCCATCCCGAGGTGGCCTTCGCTGGACACACCGAGCAGAGCGCGGTGGACGCAGGATTCGAGGTGGTCACGTCCACCCACCGGTTCATGGGCAACGGCCGCGCCCAGATCCTCGGCGAGACCGACGGCCTAGTCAAGGTGATCGCCGAGAGGCTCGCCGACGGCACCGGCGGGCGGATCCTGGGTGTCCACATGGCCGGCCCGTGGGTCACGGAACAGCTCGGGCAGGCCTATCTGGCGGTCAACTGGGAGGCGACCGCCGCCGACGTCGCCGGCCTGATCCAGCCCCACCCCACTATGAGCGAACTGTTCGGCGAGGCCGCCCTGTCCCTGACGGGCCGCTCGCTGCACGGTTAGAGGAGGGGCTCACATGGCCGACATCGTGATGCCTCAACTGGGAGAGACGGTCACCGAGGGAACCGTCACGCGGTGGTTCAAGCAGGTGGGCGACGAGGTCGCCCTGGACGAGGCGCTGTTCGAGGTGTCCACCGACAAGGTCGACACCGAGGTGCCGTCGCCGGTGGCTGGAGTGCTCTCGGAGATCCTGGCCAACGAAGGGGACGTGGTGGAGGTGGGCCAGGTGCTGGCCCGCGTCGGCTCCGAGGCCGCCGTCCCGGCACCCGCCGAGCCCCCTGCGCCTGAGCCTCCGCCGTCCGCTCTCGAGCCGGAGCCCGAACCGCCCGCACCGGCGCCCTCTCCTGAGTCGGAGCCCGCACCGGAGCCCCAGGCCGCCGCGCCTGAGCCGGAGCCCGAACCGCCTGCTCCGGAGCCGCCTCCCGCCGCAGCCGCGCCACCGGTGAGGGAGACGGCCAAGTCGGCGGGCAAGGGACTGGTGCTCTCTCCGGTGGTTCGCCGGTTGATCTCGGAGAGCGGGATCGACCCGGCCACCATCACCGGCACCGGGCGGGGAGGCCGCATCACCCGATCCGATGTGGAGCAGGCCATCCGCGCTCGTGGGAGCGCGCCGGCCGGCGACGCGGCCGCGGCGCCTGGAGATCCAGCGGCTGAGACGCCCCCAGCCGAGCCTCCCTGGGCCGAGCCTCCACCGGAACCTGAACCGCCCGGACCTGCACCCTCGCAGCAGGCGCCGGCCGTGCCGGCCGTGGTCGCCCGCAGCGGCGACAGTGTCGTGCCGCTCAACAGGATCCGGCGCCGCACGGCCGATCACATGGTGATGTCGAAGCAGACATCCCCGCACGTGCTCACCGCCATCGAGGTCGACTACGAGGGAGTGGAGACCGTCAGGCGGGCGTCGAAGCAGGCCTGGAAGGCGGCCGAGGGCTTCAGCCTGACCTACCTGCCGTTCATCGCCCGGGCGGTAGTAGACGCGCTGCGCGACTACCCGCACCTCAATGCCAGCTTCGGCGACGACGAGCTCATCGTGCACTCCAACGTCAACCTGGCCATCGCGGTCGACATCGACTTCCAGGGGCTGCTGGCGCCGGTCATCCAGGGAGCCGACGGTAAGCGCCTTCGCCAGATCGCCCGCGACATCGTCGATCTCGCCAACCGCGCCCGGAGCCGCAAGCTGTCGCCCGACGACCTGTCCGGCGGCACGTTCACGCTCACCAACGCCGGGCAGTACGGCACGATGATGCAGTTCCCGATCATCAACCAGCCGCAGGTCGCCATCCTCAGCACCGACGGCGTCACCCGCAAGCCGGTGGTGGTCACCGACTCGTTCGGCAACGAGTCCATCGCCATCCACTCGGTGGGCGTGCTGGCCATGGCCTGGGACCACCGGGCGTTCGACGGCGCGTACGCGGCCGCATTCCTTCACCGGGTCAAAGAGCTCATCGAGACCCGCGACTGGGAGTCGGAGATCCGCTGAGCGCCGCCCCGGACTCCTCGGGCGGTCCGACCCTCCGGATCCGCTGGCTCGGCCGGGTCGCCTACGACGACGCCCTGGTGCTCCAGCGCCGCCTCCACACCCACTCCGACGACGACCATCTCCTGCTGCTGGAGCACCCCCACGTAGTGACATTGGGACGGCGAGGGCGCCGCGAGCACCTGCTGGTCGACGTCGAGGCCTTGGGCGGCACCGTGGTGGAGACCGATCGGGGCGGCGAGGTGACCTATCACGGCCCTGGGCAGCTCGTCGGCTATCCCATCCTGACCGTGCCGGGAAGGCGGGGCGGCGGAATGGCCGACACCGCGGCCTACGTGTCCGGGGTGGAGCAGCTCCTGATCGACGTGCTGGGTGATCTGGGGCTCGCCGCGGGCCGCCTGGATCGCCACACCGGCGTGTGGGTGGATCCCGACGGCGTGCGGCCCCGCAAGATCGCGGCCATAGGAGTGAGGCTGTCCAGGGCCCGGTCCATGCACGGGTTTGCTCTCAACGTCGATCCCGATCTCGGCTGGTTCGGTCGGATCGTGCCCTGCGGCATCACCGGCCTCGGAGTCACGTCGCTGGCCGAGGAGGGCATCGACGCTTCGATGCGCGAGGTCGTGGACATCGCGGCCCGGCGGGCCGCCGAGCGTTGGGCACCCCACGGCCGCGTCGATCGGGCCGATGTCGCCCACCGGGTCGCTCCGGACGACATGGCCCAGTTCACCAGGGAGGCCGCCAACGGCGCCGGCGCCGGGGCGGTGCCGGATGGTGATGCGCCCGGAGCCGCCGCCGAGGGGGTGTCGCCCCGATTGCTGGGACGCCTGTCGTCAGCCCGGCTCGAAGGCGACCGCCGCGAGCCCGTGCCGCTGCGGTCGCGCAAGCCGGAATGGATGCGGGTCCCGCTGAGCACCGGTCCCACATTCCACAAGATCCGCTCCACCCTGCGGGATCTCGACCTGGTGACGGTGTGCGAGGAGGCGGGCTGCCCCAATATCTCGGAGTGCTGGAACGACGGCACGGCCACCTTCATGATCCTGGGGGAGCGCTGCACCCGGGCGTGCGGCTTCTGCATGGTGGACACCCGCCGCCCCGTGGCCGCTGATCCCGAGGAGCCGGCCCGGGTGGCCGAGGCCGCGGCCCGCATGGGCCTCGAGCACGTGGTGGTGACGATGGTGGCCCGCGACGACCTCGGTGACGGCGGCGCGGCCGCGGTGGCCGCCACGGTGGCTGCTCTCCGGCACCGGTTGCCCCATGCCCGGGTGGAGACCCTGATCAGCGACCTGGGCGGGGATCCCGACTCCCTTCAGACCGTGTTCGACGCCCGCCCGGATGTGCTGAACCACAACATCGAGACGGTGGCCCGCCTGCAGCGAGCGGTCCGCCCGTCAGCCGGCTACGCCCGCAGCCTGTCGGTGCTGGCCAGGGCCGCCGGTGCCGGTCTGACCACCAAGTCGTCGATCATCGCCGGCATGGGCGAGACCCACGACGAGGTGGTGCAGACCCTCGCCGACCTGCACTCGGCAGGGACCGGCATAGTGACCATCGGGCAGTACCTGCGTCCCTCCGCCCGCCACTTGCCGGTCGACCGCTGGTGGCCGCCGGAGGCCTTCGAGCGGTGGAAGGAGATCGGCGAGGCGATGGGCATCAGCCATGTGGAGTCCTCGCCGCTGACCCGCTCCAGCTACCACGCCCGCCAGGCCGCCGACGCGGCCGCCGGGACTGTGGAGGCCATCGAGGCGGGCACAGTTCGTATCTAGGCTTGCGGGCATGTTCGTCGAGCGTCTCGACAAGGCCAGGAGCCTGATGGCCACCCACGGCGTGGACGTGCTGATGCTGTCGGTGGGGGCCGACCTGCCGTACTTCTGCGGCTATGAGGCCATGCCGCTGGAGCGCCTCACCATGCTGGTGGTGCCCCGCGACGGCGGGGCGACGCTGGTGGTGCCCCGCATGGAGGCTCCCCGGGTGACCGAGCGGCCCGACGTGTTCGGGATGCGCCCCTGGGATGAGACCGACGATCCGGTGGCCATCGTGGCCGGCCTGGCCGGAGCGGCGGAGGTGGCCGCAGTGGGCGACCACATGTGGTCCCGGTTCCTGGTCGATCTGATGGGGCTAATGCCCGGCGCGGAGTGGCGGCGGGCATCGGAGGTGACCGCGCCGATCCGGTCGGTGAAGGCCGCCGACGAGGTCGAGCGTCTGCGGGCCGCGGGCGCGGCCGTGGACCGGATCGCGGGCCGGCTCCAGCGGGGCGAGATCGAGCTGGTGGGGCGGACCGAGGCCGAGGTGTCGGCCGAGCTCGGCCGCCAGATCCTCGCCGAGGGCCATGACCGGGTGAACTTCGCCATCGTCGCCGCCGGCGCCAATGCGGCCAGCCCCCACCACGAGGCCGGCGGGCGCGTGATCGCCGAGGGGGAGGTGGTGCTGTGCGACTTCGGGGGCACCATGGTCGGCGACGACGGGGTGGGGTACTGCTCCGACATCACCCGCTGCGTCTACACAGGCGAACCACCGGCCGAGTTCAACGAGCTCTACGACGTGCTGTTCGAGGCCCAGGCCGCGGGAGTGGCCGCAGCCGCGGTGGGTACCCCAGCCCAGGATGTGGACCGGGCCGCCCGCTCGCTCATCGCATCGGCCGGCTACGGCGATTACTTCGTGCACCGCACCGGCCATGGCATCGGCACCGAGGAGCATGAGGACCCCTACATCGTGGAGGGCAACCGCGAGCCGCTGGTCGCAGGCAACGCCTTCTCGGTGGAGCCCGGCATCTACGTGCCCGGCCGCTGGGGGGCCCGCATCGAGGACATCGTGGTGGCATCGCCCGACGGTCCCGACCCGCTCAACCGCGTCGATCACCGCCTGGCCGCCGTCGCCTGAGAGCCGGCCCTCCCGCCATGATCGAACTCCAGGCGGCCACCCTTCTGGTGGGCTGGGCCGCGGGCGGCTGGTTCTTCCTTTGGGTCACCACCCGCCGGCGCGAGGTCGGGCTCGGCTACGGCTGGCTGATGCGGGGGATCTTCCTCGCACTGGCTGCGGGCTCGCTGGTGGCGGCCTTCGCCACCGAACCGGCATGGTCCCGGGAAGCGGCAACGCTGGCCTTCGTCGTCGCCGGCCTGGTCGCAGGGGCGGTGTCGGTGGTCCGCAAGTCGGCCGGCACCAGCGGTCAACGGGCCGAGGTCGAGCGCCGGTCGGCCCGGGTGGCCGGGATGACCGGCATCGATCGGGCCGAGGCTCGCTTCGACGCCTCGGCGCCGGAGTTCCCTCCCGTTCTCGACCTGGTGGCGGCGGCGGTGGGCCTGCTGGCGACCCTGGCGGGCGCGATCGTCGCCGAGGGCCCGACCGGGCTGGCGGTGGCCCGCACGCTGGTCGGGGCCCTGTTCACCGGGGCGGTGCTCAGCGCCATGCTGCTCGGCCACTGGTACCTCGTGCAGCCCGGCCTCGCGCGCGGCCCGCTGCTGCAGATGGTGCGGGCCGCGGGGTTGCTGTGGCTGCCCGAGACCGTCGTGCTGCTGTGGCCCACCGGGATGGTGTCGGTGCTCAACGGGACCATCGACGACGGCTACAACGGCCTCCTCGGCTGGTTCTGGGTCGGCTGCGCGGCCATGACGCTGCTGCTGGTGGTGGTGGCCAGGGCCGCGCTGCGTGAGCGCCAGTACTCGGCGGTGATGGCCGCCACCGGGCTGGTGTACCTGGCCATCGTCACCGCCTTCGGCCAGGACCTGGTGGCCCGCATACTCCTCACGCCATAAACTTGTGATGGCGGTGCGGAGGCCTGCGTGCCGAGACCTGGCTTGACCAGGCTCGCGCTGATGCGAGGAGGCCAGTGGTGCCGAGAGTGATCTGGAAGGGATCGATCAGCTTCGGATTGGTGACGATCCCCGTGCAGCTGTTCAGCGCGGTGAGCCGCAAGACGGTGCGCTTCAACCAGCTCGACGCCGAGACCGGAGCCAGGGTGCGCTACAAGAAGGTGTCGTCGGCCGACGACTCGGAGCTGCCGTCCGAGCGGATCGTGAAGGGCTACGAGCTGCCCTCGGGCGACTACGTGACCGTCACCGAGGCCGAGTTCGAGCAGCTGGCTCCCGTCGCGGCCCGCACCATCGACATCGACGCGTTCATCGATCTCTCCGACATAGATC
Source organism: Acidimicrobiaceae bacterium (assembly GCA_009843735.1). Taxonomy (GTDB): domain Bacteria; phylum Actinomycetota; class Acidimicrobiia; order Acidimicrobiales; family Aldehydirespiratoraceae; genus Aldehydirespirator. Next base: position 25,446 of record VYCW01000102.1, read on the forward strand.
CCGTGTTCTTCGACAGCGCATACCACCTGGTGCCCGACGAGACCACCGCCAAGCCCTACAAGCTGCTGGCTGAGGCCATGGGCGAGGCCAACAAGGTGGGCATCTGCCACTTCGTGATGCGCTCCAAGCAGCACCTGGCCGCCATCCGCCTGGTCGACGGCCGGCTGATGCTGTCGACGATGGTCTACGCCGACGAGCTGGTGGCCCCCGACGAGCTCGGCGGCTTCGACTCCCTGGGCGACATTGAGGTGGACGAGCGGGAGACGGCCATGGCCCGCCAGCTCATCGCCGCCCTCGAATCCGACTTCGAGCCGGGCCGTTACACCGACTCCTACCGGGAGGCCCTGCTGGAGCTCATCGAGCGCAAGGCCTCCGGCGACACCACCGCCACGGTGGCCTCGCCCGCGCCGTCGTCCGACACTGTCGTGGACCTGATGGCTGCGCTGGAGGCCTCGGTGGCGGCGGCCAAGGAGGCCCGAAAGCGCCATCCGACCGCCGGCAGCGACAGCGCCCCCGCCGCCGAAGAGGCGTCCGAGGCCGAAACCGAGCAGGTCCGCCGGTCGGCCTGACGGCCGTGACGAATCCAAGAAGGCGAGCAGCAGTGAGCGCACCCGAGCGTGTGGCGGTCACCGTGGGTGGCCGGCAGCTGTCGGTGAGCAACCTCGACAAGGTGATGTACCCGCTGGTCGGCTTCAGCAAGGCGCAGGTCATCGACTACTACGTGAGGGTCGCGCCGGTGATGCTGGCCCACATCGGCGACCGGGGGATCACTCTGAGGCGCTGGCCCGACGGCGTGACCGCTGAGTCGTTCTTCGAGAAGCGGTGCCCGAGCCACCGCCCGGAGTGGGTTCCAACGTGCCCCGGGCCCGGCGACCGGGGAGGGCAGATCAACTACTGCCGGCTGGACACGGTGGCCGCGCTGGCGTGGTCGGCCAACCTGGCCGCGCTGGAGATCCACGCCCCCATGGCCCGGTGCGGCGACATCGACTCGCCCACCATGGCGGTGTTCGACCTCGACCCGGGCAAGCCGGCCACGATCGTCGAGTGCTGCCGGGTGGCGCTGCACATCCGGGAGGTCCTGGAAGCGGTGGGTCTGGAGGCGTGGGCGAAGACCTCGGGCAGCAAGGGGCTGCAGCTGTACGTGCCCCTCAACCGGCCCCACACCTATGACCATGCGGCCGGCTTCGCCCGGGCGGTGGCCCAACTGCTGGAGCAGCGGATGCCGGCCCAGGTGGTGTCGATCATGAAGCGGAGCCTGCGCCCCAACAAGGTGTTCATCGACTGGGGTCAGAACGCCCGCTTCAAGACTACCATCGCGCCCTACTCGCTGAGGGGGAGGGACCGCCCGACGGCGTCGACCCCGATCACCTGGGACGAGGTGTCCGACGGCGCCGACGGCGAGCCGCTCACCTTCACCGCGGCCGAGGTGCTGGAGCGGCTCGACGAGCTCGGCGATCTCTTTGCGTCCACGCTCACGCTCGAGCAGGACCTCCCCGCCCCGTCGCAGTAGCCCGCGCCGGAATTGGCGGCGATCCGGACCGTTAGCCTGACCGGATGCCGATCACCGTTCATGCAGTCCGCTCGGTCCCCAAGGCGGCCACAGCCAGCATCGCCATGGTCACCTCAGAGGCCGCCTCCTCCGGCGTTGACGGCTTCGACGCAGCCGTCCTGGACATGGCCGGATTCGAGGGCAAGGCGGACCAAGTCCACCTCCAGCCGGCCGAGGGCGGCTTCGCCGGGCTGATCGGGTTGGGCCCGGCCGCGAAAGTGACCGCGGCCACTGTCCGGCGAGCGGCTGCGGTGCTGGCCCGCTCGTGCTCCCGCCACGCCCGGGTGGCGGTCCGCCTGGCCGCAGGAACCGATCTGGACACTGGCGCAGCCCGCCAGGCGCTGGCCGAGGGTGCCGTCCTCGGCGCCTACCGCTACACCGAGTACAAGTCGGGCGCAGCCGACACCGACGGCGACGGCGGCCAGCCCAAGCTGACCCGTGTCGACGTGGTTGGCAGCACCTCGACCGCGGCCAAGGAGGCGCTGGAGCGCGGCGCCGCCATCGCCGGGGCGGTGTGCCTGGCCCGCGACCTTGCCAACGAGCCGGGAGGCTCGCTCACCGCGCCGGCCTTCGCCGACAAGGCGGCTGAGGTCGCCCGGGACGCCGGCTTGGAGGTCAAGGTCTGGACCGAGGCGGAGATCAGGGCGGAACGACTCGGCGGAGTGCTCGGCGTCAACCGGGGCAGCACCCAGCCGCCCCGCTTCGTCGAGGTGACCTACGAGCCCGAAGGAGACCCCGCCGCGGTGCTCGCCTACGTGGGCAAGGGAATCACCTTCGACGCCGGGGGCCTGTCCATCAAGACCGCCCAGGGAATGATGGCCATGAAGATGGACATGTGCGGGGCCGCCGCCATCATCGGGGCCATGTCGGTGCTCCCCGCGGTGGGCGCACCGGTAAGGGTCAAGGGGTACCTGCCCATGACCGACAACATGCTCGGCGGCGACGCCACCCGGCCCGGCGATGTTCTCACAATCCGCAACGGCAAGACCATCGAGGTGCTCAACACCGACGCCGAGGGCCGGCTGATCCTGGCCGACGCCCTGTCGCTGGCCTGCGAGGACGAGCCTGATGCCATTGTCGACCTGGCCACGCTGACCGGCGCCTGCATGGTGGCTCTGGGACCGTCCATCGCCGGGCTAATGGGCAACGACGAATCGCTGATCGATGAGATCCGGGCCGCCGCGGACCGCGCCGGGGAGCGGGTGTGGCCGCTGCCCCTGCCGGCCGACTACGCCAAGCAGTTCGAGTCGAACGTGGCCGACATGAAGAACATCGGCGGCACCCACGGCGGTGCGCTGACCGCGGGGCTGATCCTCCAGCAGTTCGTGGCGGACGGCATCTGTTGGGCCCACCTCGACATCGCCGGTCCGGCCCGGGCCGAGTCGGACGACGGCGAGATCTCCAAGGGCGGCACCGGCTTCGGCGTGCGCACCCTGGTCGAGCTGGCCCGGTCGTACGCCCCGAGCGGCTAGCGGCGGCCTCGCCGCTCAGAGCAGGTCGGGCAGGCTCAGCTCGTCGGCGGCCCGCTCGAAGCGCTCGAAGGTGGCCGCCAGCAGTCCCCGCTGGCGCTCGTCGGTGAGGTCCATGCCCGCGCCCGCGATCATCGGGTAACACACGCAGAACAGCACCGCACCCCGGTAGATGTCCCACATCCCGCCGGTCTCGGACTCGGGCACGCCCTCGGCCACCAGCGCTCGCAGCCAACGCTCATAGAGGCCGGGCTCGATCTCCGAGGCGGTGGCGGGTGAGAGGCTCCCGGTGACGAAGTAGGCCAGGTCGCCCACCGGCACGGACTCCCCGATGACCTGGAAGTCGAGCAGCACGACCCGGCCGTCGTCGTCGAAGAACATGTTGTCGGCCCGGTAGTCGCCGTGCACCAGGGTGCTCTGCGCCGTGCCCAGCGACCCCAGCATCTCGGGCAGGGCCTCCACCCAGCCGTCGGCCACCGTCTCCACCGCCGGGGGGACGCTCATGGCCCCCCGGACCTTGGCCCAGCCGTCGGAGAACACCGGCGGCAGCAGCATCGGGTAGATGGGATCGTGGATGGCCATCGCGGTGCCCCGCTCCACGATCGGGTCGGCCTTGCCCCACCAGTGGGCGTGCCAGGCGGCCAGCTCGTCCACGGCCTGCTCGGCGTCGGCCCGGCCCATGCCCTCGATCTGGCTCACGGCCCGGTACGAGCCCACGTCCTCCAGCACCAGCACGAACTGGTGAGTGTCGGGGTCGACGGCGCCGAAGTGGCAGTGGGGGACCCGGATGGGGCTCTCGGCGGCCAGCTCCCGGTAGAAGCCGACCTCGCGGATGTTGAGGCGCAGGATCTGGGCCGTGAAACGGGCCGTCTCGTCGAGGCCGGGCAGCTTGATCACCACGGTGTCGGGGCAGTCGCCCTCCAGCGTGGCCCGGTAAATGGCGCCGATCATCCCGACCCCGGTGCCGATGTCCTCCATGTTGACGATCCGCACGGGCGTGTCCATGGCCCGAGAGAGCCAGTCGTCGTCGATCCCCTCGATGCCGTCGGGTATTGCCGGCTCCATGTCCACCCCCTGGTCGGAGCCCGACGCTACTTCATCATCGCGTGTCTTCTCAGGCCGCCTCTGGCGGCACCCGGCCGTGATGAAGGCTCCATGCCCAGCGAACGGCGTCGGCCGCGATGGCCGGATGGAACTTGAGCCTGCTCAACTGCCGTTCGGTCTCGTCGATGTTGTCGCCGCACTCCACCATGCTCAGGGCCAGCCGGCGGGCACGCAGTTGCTGCTGCCTGACGCCGTCGGCCCCTCCGGCCGCGGCGACGTACTCCTGGTGGCACTGCTGGACTGAGGCGGGAAGGCGCTGCAGCTGGCGGTGGCTGAGCTGGGGCAGGCGCAGGCGCACCGCCAGCGTCGTGGCGCCCACCGCTCGGGCCGCCCGGAAGCGGCAGGCGCGAGCGACGGTCTTGACCATCGCGCTCCGGGAGCCGCCTTCGAAGCCGATGCCCAGGGCGCAGGCCGTCTCCCGCAGGTTGACGGTCGCATCGTCGGCGTCCTCGAGCACGGCCGCGCAGTGTCGCAGGAACCAGGTAGTGGAGGGCCCGAGCGTTCCCAGCCAGAACTGCTCGACGTAGGCCGACCTGAGGTCGTGGCCGAACACGTCCTTGCGGTGATCCGTCCAGGGAATGAGCCTGACCACGTCGATTTCGATGATGGTCGCAGGATGCTTGCTGGTAATGGTCATGGGAGTATCTCCGAAAGTAGAGCGCGCCAGAGCGCGGATATTGCAACTGAAGGGGGAAGTCTTGTCGAAATACTATTCACAACCGACATGCATAAGTCAAACTGTAGTTTCTGTGTAGTTCTGCTGATGGATGTGTTGCAGGCGTCGCTTATGGCCAGCCGAGCGGTCTCACCCCTGCCGCTACGCTGGCTCGATGCTCAACGGTGCCGCCGACGCGGTGGCCGCGGCCGGCCGGCTGGTCGACGTCGCCGAGCGGGTGACGGTGCTGACCGGGGCCGGAATCTCCACCGATAGCGGCCTGCCCGACTTCAGGGGGCCCAAGGGCTTGTGGACTAAGGACCCCGCCGCTGAGCGGGCCTCGAACATCAACGTCTACGTATCGGACCCGGAGGTCCGTCGCAGCAACTGGGCCCGCCGGGCCTCGGGCGCGCTGTGGGCCGATGTCGAGCCCAACCGGGGCCACAAGGCGCTGGTGCATCTGGAGCAGCGGGGCAAGCTCCATCTTCTGATCACCCAGAACGTGGACGAGCTCCATCAGAGGGCCGGCAGCGACCCCGAGCGTGTGGTGGAGATCCACGGCACCACCCGCAAGGTGCAGTGCCTGGCATGCGACTACCGCGACGACATCGAGGTGGTCCTGGAGCGGGTGAGGGCCGGTGAGGAGGATCCCGAGTGCCCGGTGTGCGGCTGGATTCTTAAGTCGGCCACGGTGTCGTTCGGGCAGAGCCTCAATCCCGTGGACCTAGACCGGGCTGAGCGGGCCTCGACCGAGTGCGACCTGTTCCTGGCGGTGGGCACCACTCTGGCTGTGTCGCCCATCAACCGGACTGCGGCGATCGCGGTGCACTCCGGGGCCCGGCTGGTGATCGTGAATGGCGAGCCCACCGAGTTCGACTCCCTGGCCGACGTACTGGTCAACGCCTCCATCAGTGATGTCCTGCCCATGATCTGCGGCATGGAGGGCTCGGGTGGCTAAATCCTGACAAGACAGGTAGGGTTTAAGCCCAGAGGCCGAGCTTGCGAGGCCGGGGCCCGAGCGGCCCGTGAGCGGAGCGAACAGGAGCGGGAATCAGTGGCGAGTTTTAGAGAACTACTTCAGCAGGCGAAGTCCGAGATCCGCGAGATCGACACCGCGGCCGGCGAGCAACTGCTGGCCGAGGGCTGGACCCTCCTCGACGTGCGCGAGCCCGACGAGTACGAGCAGGGCGCCATCGCCGGCTCGGTGCACATCCCCCGGGGCCAGCTCGAGTCGAGCATCGAGAACCGGATCGCCGACCGTTCCACCCCGGTGGTGGCCATGTGCGCCGGCGGGGTGCGCTCCGCCTTCGCCGCGATCACGCTCGAGCAGATGGGCTACACCGACGTGGTGTCGATGGACGGCGGCTTCAACAAGTGGAAGGACGAGGGGCGGGCCTGGGAGCGTCCCCGGACCCTGACCCCGGACCAGCGCAACCGCTACCAGCGCCATCTGCTGGTGCCCGAGGTGGGCGAGGAGGGGCAGCTCAAGCTGCTCGATGCCAAGGTCCTGCTGCTCGGCGCGGGCGGGCTCGGCTCCCCGGCGGCGCTGTACCTCGCCGCCGCGGGTGTGGGCACGATCGGCGTCATCGACATGGATGTGGTGGACGAGTCCAACCTGCAGCGTCAGATCCTTCACAACGTCGACCGGGTGGGGGACCGCAAGGTGGACTCGGCCAAGAAGACCCTGACCGCGCTGAACCCCGACGTCAACGTGGTCACCTACGACACCCGGCTCGGTGCCGACAACGTGATGGAGATCCTCGACGGCTACGACGTGGTGGTCGACGGGGCCGACAACTTCCCGAGCCGCTACCTGCTCAACGACGCCTCGGTGAAGCTCGGCATCCCGGTGGTGCATGGGTCGATCTTCCGCTTCGAGGGCCAGGTCACGGTGTTCGATCCCCGCAACGGGCCCACCTACCGCGACATGCTGCCCGAGCCGCCGCCGCCGGAGATGGCCCCGAGCTGCGCCGAGGCCGGGGTTCTGGGCGTGCTGCCCGGCATCGTCGGCAGTGTGCAGGCCCTGGAGGCCCTCAAGCTGATCCTTGGGGTCGGGGACTCGCTGCGGGGCCGCCTGGTCGCCTTCGATGCGCTGGAGATGAGCTTCCGCGAGTTCAAGCTGCGGGTCGATCCCTCCAACGAGGTCACCTACGACAACCGCGACCGTATCCAGGTGGGCGAACTCGACGGCCTCTGCATGCCGACGCTGTCCTAGCGCGAGGCACCCAGAATCCTCAACGCAATCTAGACTCCGGGCGGTCTGTCGCCTGGAAGGACGAGCTCCATCGGCCATTCTCTCAAGGATCTCCGGGCGCGTCTGCTGAACCTGCTGCCCCTCGGTACCTCGGGGATCTTCTGGGGTCTCGTCGTCAACGGGCTCACGACCTACGGGTACCTAGTTGTGGCCGGGCACGCCCTGGGCGACGAGGGCTACGGAGGTCTGGCCGTGCTGTGGGCTCTCGTCAACATCGGCGGCTTCGGCCTGTTCCAGCCCCTGGAGCAGGAGGTGGCCCGGGCCACCGCCGACCGGGCCAGCCGGGGAGTGGGAAGCGCCCCGGTGCTGCGCCGGGCCGGGGTGCTCGGAGCGGTGCAGTTCATGCTGGTAACCGCCGGGTTGCTGGTGGCCTGGCCGCTGGGGCTCGACGGCCTTCTCGACGGCCGGCCCGAACTGCTGGTCGCTCTGGTGCTGGCCCTGGGGGCCTTCGCGGGCACCCAGCTAGTGCGGGGAATCCTCGGCGGGCGCCATCTCTTCGACCGGTACGCCTGGTACTTCATGGTGGAGGGCGGGTCCCGCATGGCCGTGGCCGTGGCCCTGGCCTTGGCCGGCGTGGCCGCAGTGGGCGCTTACGGCCTGGCCATCGCCTTCGCGCTGGTCGCCGCCGCGGTGGTGGCCGCCGGTCCCCGGCCCTTCGTGCGTCCGGGGCCGCCGGCCTCGTACCGGGAGCTCACACCGGCCATGGGGTTCCTGCTGATCGCCAGCATCGGCGAGGCGTTCATACTCAACGTCGGGCCGGTGGCGGTCGACATCGCCGGCGGTGACGAGCTGGGGCCCGAGGCTCCCGGCGTGTTCCTCAACGGCATGCTCATCGCCCGGATCCCGCTGTTCTTCTTCCAGGCGGTGAAGGCGAGCCTGCTGCCCAGCCTGGCCACCCTGGCCGGCCACGGTGACCTGGTGGGGTTCCGCAACATGCAGATCAAGATCGTGGCCGCGGTCGGGGCCGCGGCCGCGGCGACGACCGTGGTGGCCGCAGCCGTCGGACCGTTCGTGGTGCGGATCGTGTTCGGCGACGAGCTGAGCCGCACGGACATGGCCCTGCTGGCCGCCAGCGGCGGGGGCCTGATGCTGATGCTGTCGCTGACGCTTGGACTGGTCGCGTTGGGTCACACCCGGCTGGCGGTGGCCGGATGGGTCGCGGGGATCGCCGCCTTCGCCGTCATGGTCAGCTTCGATCTGGAGCCGTTCCTGCGGGTGGAGCTCGGGTTGGTGGCCGCAGTGCTGGCCGGCTCGCTGGTGGCGGGCGGGCTGCTCAATCTGGAGTACGCCGCCCACCGCCGGGAGGCCTGAGGCGGGGTTCAGCGATCAGGCGACCCCAGCGGCGTGATCCCGGCGAAGGCAAGATCGCATCCTGAGCGGGTCTCGTTGGCCTGGGCCAGGAAGTAGTCGTCTTCGGCCTGCCACGTGTGGCCCTCGCCGTGGCGCACCAGCACGTAGCCCATGCCGTGGGTGCGGTAGGCGCGGTGACCCCCGCCCACCACGTCGGCGATCAGGGCCTGGTCGACACTGCGTGGAACCGGTCGCCAGCCGAGCACGTCATCGAAGCAGTGCCTGGTGACCATCAGAGCACCGCCGGCGATGCTCTGGGTGGTGATGTAGCGCTCGCCCCCGCCCCGGAAGCGGTGCAGGGTGACATCGGAGCCCTCGAGGTAGACGAACTCCGCCCCCTTGCCCACCAGCGGGGCCCGGGAGTACTCGTGGGCGAGGACGAGGTCCCAGAGGTGCTCGGGCCCGTAGAGGTCGTCGTCGTCGAACTTGGTCAGCAGTGACCCCGATGCCTCGGCGGCGGCCGCGTTGAGCACCGCGCCCAGCGGGAGGTGCCTGGGCGCCTCGACGACCCGGGCGGGATGGTCCAGATCGTGCAGCCTGCGATCGATCCCGTCGCGGTCGAATCCGTCACCGTGGAGCGCGAGCATCAGCTCGAATCGGGGATAGGTCTGACCGGCCACCGCGTCGATGGCCGCCTCCACCCGATCGGGGCGTCTGGTGGCGAGCAGGATCGAGACGGCCGGCAGCGGTGGGCCGCACAGGCCGGTCGGGGCCAGCAGCTGGCGGACCCGGGCCCGCAGCGAGTGGTCACGCAGCGCGACGCGGCGCATGGCGACGCTGAACGCCTCCCGCTGGTGGGGGTCCGCGGTGAGGGTGCCGTCGTCGGCCATGAGGGCGTAGAGCTCCGAACCCAAGGCGTGATGCAGCTCGGCGTCTCCGTCGATGATGTGCACGACCGCGCCGGTGGCGGCCAGCGCGGCCAGCGTTCCAGCCCTGCTCAGCGAGTCGTGGTGGTAGGCGGACGCATCCACCACATGGTGAGCGCGCTGACACACGGTTCGTTTGTCGGGTCCCACCGCGTGGGGGGGTCTCTTCTCCCTCGGCACCCGTTCGGGCGGGCCCAGAGCGACGCCGTGCCCGCTGTGATCCACCGGCCATTGCAGGGGGTTCAGGCTCTCCGCGTCGAACGCGGCGACCGAGGCTCGTGGATCCGATTCCGAGAGGGCCACCACGACCGGGGGCGTGCCGGGATCGGCTCCGCGGGCGTGCTCGGGCGTGTCGACGATCAGGGCCTCCGTGTCGAACCCGACCTCGCTGGTGACGCGGCCTGAAGCGGCTAGGACGGTCTCAGCACGGGGTCCCACCGCAGCCATCTCCGGGCCGAGCCGGTATTGGGCCGGCTGCAACTCGTCGTCTTGGTGGGCCGGCGGTCGCCGCGGCTTCATCGCCTTCTTGGCTGTCCGGTACACGAGACGCTTGGTGGCGAGCCGTCGCTTGCGAGCCGTCCTCAGTAGCCTTCCCGTGAGTCTGCGAATCCTCCAGCGTGCGGCGTCCGCCAGCAACGTCCACAGTGAGCGGACCACGTTGAGGGCGTCGGCTGGGCTGCGAACCCTCCTGGCGTCGCGGCCGGCACCCGCGATGATGCGGCCGAGCTTGCCGAGGCTCCGGGGGGTGGCGGCTGGCCGGTCCTGGGCGAACAGCTGGGTGTAGTCCTCCAGGCTCATGCCGAGACGGGCGGCCCGGTGCAGGTGACGGGTCCGCACGATCTGGGCCGTTTCTCCGCCGGACAGCGTCCTAGTCGCCCGGACAGCGTGCCCCAGCTCCCGGCGCAAGCGTTCGACCAAGGTCGAGTCGAGGGTCGCACCGGCCGGAACCGACACGCGGAACGGCGCGGCAGGGATGGCCTCGACCGCCTGTTGGGCCGGACCGGACCGCACCCTGGGGTCGCCGGCGAGAAAGCGGCGAAGCTGCTCACGGTCCGGGTCGTCGGCCGTGCCGTCCGGTTCGGCGATCCACACGACGACGTCGTGGACCTTGCCGGCGAGCACCTGCTCCGCGGTGGATCGCTGCGCGTCGGGATCACCCGGTTCGACGGTGACCACGAATCGGGGAACGGTGAAGCTCCGCCCCGGGACCGAGTACCTGAAGCCCTCCGTCGCGATGATCTGGGACAGCTTGGCCTGCTGGAGTTCCAGACTGGCGGACTCGGTGTCACTCGGCTTTGCCCCGGCACCCTGGTGCCAGCACATGGCTTCGGGGACCGGTACCAGCAGGCCCCCCCGGACGAAGGCCCGGTAGCCGAACTCGGTGTCCTCGCCGCCCCATTGGGTGAACGACTCGTCGTAGGCGCCCGCGTCCTCGAAGAAAGAGCGCGAGACACCCAGGTTCCCGCCCGTCACCATCCGGAAGAGGTCGTCGTCGTCGGAGGTGAGGGCGCCGGTCCTGGTCATGTGGTACTCGATCCAGGCCGGGCGGTCACTGGGGCGGTCGGCGAAGAGGTCGGCGAGCGAACCGGCTCGCGTCCGCACGGCGTTGGCCTCGATCCCGTCGACCTCGACGTGGGTCCGAAAGCCCAGTGTGAGCGCGTCGCAAGCGGCATGGTGCCAGCGGGCGTGCTCGGACAGCCAGCCTGCCTCCGGCATCATGTCGCAGTCCAGGAAGACGAGGATCTCGTGGGCGGCGGCACGGGCGCCGGTGTTGCGGGACCGGGCGAGGCCGAAGCCCCGGTCCTCCTGGTGCACCACCCGGACCTCCAGGGGGCTGTCGGCCGGCGCGACCAGAGGCTCGCGGGACCCGTCGTCGACGATCACCACCTCGAACAGCTCCCGCGGGTAGGTCTGTCCCTCGAGAGCGGCCAGCGTGAGCTCCAGCGCCTCAGGTGCCTCGTAGTAGGCGACGACGACAGACACCGGCAGCTCCGGCTCGAAGCGGTCCGGAGCTGCCACTGACAGCTCGCGCCAGTCGTTGCCCCGCACACCGGCCGGAGGCACGCGGCTGTGGTCCATATGCCGCGCGAGCCTACGGGGCCCTGCGGACTGGGTCGGGTCGGAGCCGGTCACGGCGACAGGGCCGCAGCCGTGATCACCCGGAAGTCGCCGGCCGAGGCCAGCGGATCCTCCAGGGCATCGTCGGGAAGGAACCCGGGAACCATGCTGGCTCGGAGGATCACGAGGTCCGAGTCCTCCAGTTCGCCGAGACGGCTCTCGTCGAGGGTCCACACCGGCACGTCCAGGTAGTACGAGGCCCACCTGGGAGTGGGGAGTCCCGGACCCGTCCATGCCAGCTCGGCCCGGTGGGCCTGCGAAGTGTCGGCCGCCTGCTCGAGAGCTGTCCCGAGGTGAGCGGGGTCCGACAGGTACCGGTCCCGCGTGTCGCCCAGCACCACCGCGGCAATCGTCGCTGCGATCACCGCGGCGGCCGCAGCCGCGGCGGGCGCCCGCACACGGTCGGGAGCGACCCGGCGGGCGGCGTCGAGCAGGGACGCAAGGCCGATGGTCACCGGCGCCAGCCACGGGAAGTTCCACAGCCGGTGGGTCCAGGCGCCCTGCTGGAGGCCGAACGTCAATGCGGCCGCCATGGCCAGCGTGATCGCGGTGGCCACACGAGTGCGGCGGTCGATCAAGCCGGCCAGCAAGGCCGGCGCCAGCAGTACTCGCAGCCATGGCGGGACCATCAGCGCGTCGGTGGCGAAGTCCCACTGCCTCGACAGGAACTCGCCGAACCCGACCGGCCGACCGCCCGCCGCCTCGTCGAGGCCGGTCCTAACCGAGACCTGGTCGCTGAGCTCCGCGATGCCGCTGCCGTTGAGCATCCAGGCTGCGGCCATGATCCCGCCCGCGACAGAGCCCACCACCAGTGCCGTCAGGGCCGGGGACCAGCCACTCGCCAGCCATCGGCGCGGCCCTCGAAGCTGTTCTCCCGCCAATACCGGGCCCGGGCCGGCGGAGCGCGAAGCGCGGCCGGCGAAGAGCCAGAGCGCTAGCAGCGGGAGCGCGGCCATCGCAATCCAGGACTGCATCGCGGCCATTGCCGCCAGTACGGCGGTGCCCAGCAGGGCCCAGCGCGGCGGTCGCTCGGTGTTGCGCAGCCAGGCCACCGCGGCTGCCGAGGCCACCAGCAGCGAGAAGCCGACCCCGATACGCCCGTAGACATAGAAGAAGCCCGTGGAGGCCATGGCGCCGGCAGCCAGCAGGATGGGCCCCCAGGTAAGGCCGCAGCCGCGCAGCAGCGCGGCCATGAAGACGATCGTGGCCGATCCGATGAGAAAGGCGGCAATGCGCAGCGCGGCCAGGCTGTCGCCCAGGATCCCCACCGACGCAGCCGCGACGAAGGTCGTCAGCGGCGGATGGTGCGCATAGGACACGGCCGCTACCGGGGGGTCAGCGCGGGGCTCTGCTCCGAATCCGGGCCTGACGTAGGGGTCGATGCGGGTCCCGAAGTCCGATTCCAGGGGACCGAGCTCCCAGAAGTTGCGGCCCTGGAGGCCGACCAGGCCCACCTGCCGCCCGTCGTCGCTGTTGCCGAGCGGCAGGTCCAGGTCGGGCAGCCACAGGACCAGGACCGCCAAGCACACCAGCACCACCCCGGTCCAGCCCGACCAAGCCCGGGCCAGCAGGGGCCGGAGGCCGGCTGGGATCCATCGGGGTCCCGTCACCAGCTGGATCCCGTCATGCGGCCCTGCGTAGCATCCGGGCGAATCGGCCCGCACCGAGGCCCCGGGCCTGCCGCGCCCCGTTCCACGTCTCGAGTTCGGCGATTTCGGTGGGCCCCATCGGGTCAAGGTGCTCCAGCACGCGCTGTGAGATCGCGGGTCGCCAGCGGTCGTCGCAGAAGTCGAGCGTGCCTGCGTGGACTCTCATCGGCCAGTCCGAACGGATCTTCTGTAGGCCCTTGAGACTCGACCGTATGAACCTGGGAAGTCCATCGACTCTGGGTCGCGCGTACGAGAGGAGGTGGCCCTGGCTCTGGGGATCCTGACTCAGGTAGGCGTGTACGGCCTGATTGTCATAGGGCGCCCACTGCGGGCGGTGCCCGGGGTCGACGACCGCTCGGATGATGTCCCTGCGGCAACACTTCGGGCATTGGTGGCATGCATGCCCGCCCTGCTCGGTGCAGTAGAACACCTCTCCGGACCGGATCAGGTCCAGCGATAGCCCCATAGTCAGGAAGGCGCTGGCCCCGCAGACGGGAGAGAACACCGGAATCCCGACCGCGTTGAACGCGGACTGCCAGAAGTTCCCGGTGACCCCGTGCCAGCCCCTCGCCCTGAACCGGTCGAAGTACCCGGTTCCCGCCTTGAGGAGCGTGCCCCCCAGCGGTGTGCCCATCAGGATGATGCCGAAGTCGTGGTCCGTGGCCAGCAGGAGCGCCGTGGCGAGCGAGCAGGTCCACCCGTGCCAGCCTCCCGGCTTGGACACGTAGCGCTGGTTGGTCGCCACGACCCGTCCGCGGTCCAGTCCCATGTCGTTGACGACCCGGTGCGTGCCCGCCGGCACCAGCCGGCCCTCGCGCCAGTGCGCCTCGTGGACGACATACGCCTCGGGGAACATCGTGCGGACGGCGCTGGAGTCGATCCCCCCGCCGAACGCCAGGGCCATGCTCGATCCCGAGTACGCCTCGATGCTGGAGTCGACGTTGTCGAAGGAGAACTGTCGCTTGAAGTTGGGGTTGCGGAAGGCCTCCTCCAACCGGGGCGACACCGGCACCGGGAACACGACCCGGTCACCGACGAACGGGTAGAAGATGATCAGGCAGAGCAGGCCCAGCAGGTCGGGATGGACGGCCGTCACGCCGTAGTCGAACTCGATGTCGTCGCCCGAGTAGACGATGGTCGTGCCGGCGCCCTCGGCTCTCTGTCCCTCGGTCCGGTCGCCCTCCTCGAAGACGGCGCGGAGGACGGTCCGGTTCTCGCTGGAGGCGAACTCGAACCTCAAACGCCGAACCTCGAGCCTGGGTCCGGGGGCGCATGGGCCTCGCCGTCGGCATCGACGGCGTCCACAGCTGTATGGCTGAGCCCGCCGGACGGGAGCCGTCGCAGAGCGGAGGCCATGAGCAGCACCCACGCGTAGGAGAACCACAGCACGAAGCTCTCGGTGACGTTCTCCACGAGCACGAAGCCTACGACCGCGGCCCACATCCAGGAGTCGGCGTCACCGCCGCGCCACAGGTGCAGACCCGCGTTGCGGGCCGCCAGCACCACGATCACCAGGAACGGCACAGTGCCGACCAGACCGAGGCCCAGGGCCACCTCCATCAGGCTGTTGTGGGCGCTGCCCCTGCGCAGAAGGGCATGGTCGAGCAGCTCGATCTCCTCCCAGAACGCGTAGAACCCGTAGCCGCCGAGCGGCCGTTGGGACACTCGATCCCAGACCAGGCTCCACATCGTGCGGCGCTGGCTGAAGGTCGGGTCGTCCCACAGCGCGGCCAGCGCCGCCAGGGCGCCGCTGGCCCCCAGAGCAGCGGCTGCGGCCAGGGAGGCTCCGGCCGCAGCCGGGCCCCAGCGGCTCCGGATCCAGTGGAAGCTCACTGCACCGGTCGCGGCCGCCGACGCGATCAGCAGCGCGATCCATGCCGTGCGGCTGCCGGCGCCGGCCATGGCGCCCACCGATATCGCCGCGAGGGCGGCGCCGCCGGCGCGGCTCCATCGCCCACCGGTCGCCAGGTAGCGGATCCCGACCAGCACGCCGATCGCGGCCACCGGCGCCAGCGAGTTGCGGTTGGTGTAGAGCCCCTCCCAGTTGCCGTTGGAGTCGAGGCCCAGGTCGGGCCGCAGCACCACCAGCACGGCGCTGCCGACCACCGCCGCTCCAGCAACGCTGAACAGCACCGCGGCCAGGTCGTCGGGCTCGAGCCGGGCCACGACCCAGGCCAGCAACCCCAGGCCCACATACACCGCGGCCCGCCACGCCGTGGCGAAGGGATGGACGCTCCACAGAGCTGAGGCCACCGCCACCAGCGAGTAGACGGCGACGGCGGCGGCGGCCGCCTTCTGCGATCCGGTCAGGGGTTCGGCGGGGGAGCGGCCGGTGATTGCCAGCACCGCGGACGCCACCGCCGCGGCCACGAAGAAGGGCCACACCGCCGGATCCTCCCAGTCGCCGGAACGGTCCACGACGCTCTTGGAGAACAGGAAGACGGGCCCGTTGGTCAAGACGATGACCACAGCCGCGATCGGTGCCACGCGCAGCAGGCGTGTGACCGGTTCGGGCAGCGGCCACACCATCTGCGGGCGCCTCATCGTGAGGACGGCTAGACGATGCCGGCGAAGGCCAGGTCCAGACCCTCGCGGGTGTCCGCGGCCCGGCCTGTGAAGTGCGACTCGTCCATGTCCCAGGTGTGGTCGTCGCCGTGCCGCACCCGCAGGTAGCCGCGACCGTGGGTGCGGTAGATCCTCCCGCCGATGTAGGTGACGTCGCGGGCCAGTTCGGTGTCCACGTGCCGGGGCACCCGGCGCCACCCGCCGGCCCGGGCCAGGTCGTGGCGGGAGATGAGCATGGCCCCCCCGCTCACCCCGGGATAGCCGAGGTAGCGCTCCCCGCGGCGCCCGAACATCCGTATCGTGCGGTCCTGGCCGGCCACATAGACGTACTCGGCGCCCTTGGCCACCAGCTCCGCCTGGGAGTACTCGTGAGCCAGAACCAGGTCCCAGAGATGGTTCGGGCTGTAGTGGTCGTCGTCGTCGAACTTGGCGAGAAGGTCGCCGGCGGAGGCGGCGACCGCGGCGTTGAGCACCGCCCCCAGCGGCTCGGCGGCGGCCACCGGTGCGAGCCGCACCGGCAGACCGGCCTCCTCGACGGCCCGGACGAGGGCGCCGTCGGAGAAGCCGTCGCCGTGGGGTGCCAGCACCAACTCGGTGTTGGGATACGTCTGGGCCGCTACCGAGGCCACCGCCGCCTCCAGTCGCTCGGGCCGGTTGGTGGCCAGCAGGACCGACACCGCCGGCGGGGACGCCTGCCGGCCGGCTGCGGCCATGACCTGCCGGGCTCGGGCCCGCAAGGAGTGGTCGCGCAGCGCACAGCGGCGCATGTCGATGCTGATCGCCTCGCGGCCGTGGGCGTCGGCGCCGGCGATGCGCTCGCCGTCGGCCATGAGGTCGTGCAGTTCGGGACCCAGCAGGGGTCTCATCTCATGCTCGTCGCTTCGGATGCGCACCACCGCGCCGGTCGCGGCCCTCGCCGCCAGCGCCGCGGCTCGCAGGGCGGGATCGGACTCTCCGGTCACGTCCGACGCGAGCACGGGCTCGGCGCTCTGGGGCTTCCAACCGATCGGGTTGACCGACAGGGGATCGAGCGCCGGCACCGAGAGCTGCCCGCCGGCCGACGCCAGCTCCACGACGGTGGCACCGGCTGGGAGGGTCCTGCCGGCGACGGGACCGTCGGCGACCACAACATCGGCGTGCTCTTGCGGGGATGCGGGGGCCACCCGCCCCGAGGCGGCGAACACGGCCGCGGCCCGGGGACCGTCGGTGGCGATCTGCGCACCGAGCGGGTACGGGGCTCGGCGGTGGCGGCCCGCGGCCCGGTCCCGGGCGAGACCGGCCAGACGCCGGGTCCGGAGCCAGAGGGCCCTGGCCAGCCACCGGGCCAGCGGGCGGGCCTGGCCGGGGTTCCGCGCCACCCTCCGGGCCCCGGTGGGTCTAGAACCCGGCGAACTCGAAGTCACGGCCCGGCCGCATGTCGTCGGAGCGGCCCAGGAAGAAGTCGTCGTCGATGGTCCACGTGTGCTCGTCGCCGTGCCGCACCCGCAGGTAGCCCGTTCCGTGAGTCCAGTAGATGTCGCCGCCCACCTGCACCACGTCCCGAGCCAGTGAGATGTCGACGCTGCGGGGCACCCGGCGCCAACCGCCGGCCGCGTCGAGGTCCTGACGGGAGATCATGAGCACCCCACCGGAGACCACAGGGTGGGGGACGAAGCGCTCCCTCATCTTGGAGACCCGCACCGTCCGGTCGAGACGCGACAGGTAGACGTACTCGGCCGCCTTGGCCACGAGGGTGGCGCCCGAGTACTGGCGGGCCAGCAGCAGGTCCCAGATGTGGTCGGCGCCGTAGTAGTCGTCGTCGTCGAACTTGGTCAGCAGGGTTCCCGATGAGGCGGCCACCGCGGCGTTGAGCACCTCACCTAGGTTCTTGTCCGCGGTCACCCTCACCACCCGCACGTCGCAGCCCAACGGCTCCGTCAGCGCGTCCAGCCGGGCGTCGGACTCGAACCCGTCGCCGTGCAGTGCCAGCACCAGCTCGAGCCGCGGGTAGTTCTGCACCCGCACCGCGTCGAGAGCGGCCCCGAGAAGCTCTGGACGGCGGGTCGGCAGCAGCACCGACACCAGCGGATGGGGCGCCTCGAGGCCCCGCATCTCGAGGAGTTGGCGGGCCCGGGCCCGCAGCGAGTGGTCCCGAAGAGCCAGCCTGCGCATGGCGATGCTGAGCTGCTCGCGTGCATGGTTTTGGACGCCGGTCACGGAGTCCGACGTCATGAGGGTGTGAAGCTCCGCCCCGAGGCAGGCTTCGAGGGCGGCATCGGAGTCGGTGACGTGTACCAGCACGCCGGCCGCGGCCAGCGCAGTCAGCACACCGGCCCGCTGGGCGGTGTCACCGAGACCGGTGCCGGAGTCCTCGACGTGGTGGAGTCGCCTCAGCGAGTCGATCACGTCCCGGTTCAGGTACAGCGACGCGGGCCCGGTCGACGGAGGCTGCCACCGCGATTCCAGCGGAGCTGACTCCTGGTCGTGGTCGGGTGTCCAGTCGACGGGATTGACGGCGCTCGTGTCGAAGGCGGGCACCGACAGGCGCGGGTGCAGCTCGTCGAGCACGGCGACCGCCGGACTCGATGGTCCGGTTGCGTCCGGCTCAAGGGCACGGCGCGCCGTGTCGGTGTCCACGAGGACGAGGTCCAGATGCCGGTCACCCGCCGGAGCGCCGACACGGGCCGACGCCGCCAGCACCGCCGAGGCCCGGTCGCCGGCTGCCGCGATCTCGGCCCCCAGCGGGTACCGGGCCAGCGTGGAGAGATCGATGCCGGCAGGCGGCTGCATGGCGCGGCGGACTCTGGTCCGCCGCCGGACCGCCTGCACCAGCCAGGTCAGCAGCCGCCAGACGTCCCGGGGGCTGCGAACCCGGGCCGCCCGGCCGAGCAGCGCCCGCGCGTAGCGCACCGACCTGGCTCCAAGCGCCGCAACCCGTGACCCTCTCGGGCTGCCGGCCGAAGCGGCGGCGCTCGGAGCCGAGGGCTGAGGGGTCGCTTCGAGGATCCAGCCGTCGATGTCGATCACGTCGCCCAGATCCTCGACCCGCACGCCGCATCGCAGGGCGCGCTGCAGAGCCCACGAGCGGGTGATCGTCACCCGGTGGCCGGACTTGAGCAGGGCCCGCCCTGCCGCGGCCGAACCGAGCTGGGTTCGTAGGCGTCCGACCATGAACGAGCCGACGGGCGCGCCCGCTGGAATCGTGATGTGGAAGCGGGCCGCCCTGAATGCGGCCGCGGCGCCGCCCACCGGACCGAAGCGCACCCTGTGGTCCGGGTCGAGATGGTTGTGGAGCCACTCCAGCCCTCCGCCGGGGTGCTCCTCGACCCACACGACCAGGTCGCCCGTCTTGCTGGCCAGGACTTGATGCACCGTCTCGAGGGTTTCCTGCTGGTCGGCTCCCGATGAGGTGACGCTCACCGCGAACCGGGGCACGGTAAAGGATCGCCCTCCGGTGGCCTCCCGGGGCCGTCCGTGGGGGATGAGGTTCATCAGCTTGCCCTGCATCTGGGCGAGGCTGAGCCTTTCGGCGTCGCTTATCCGGGCGCCGGGCCCCTGGTGCCAACACAATGCGTCCCGGTCGGGGACGAGGACGGCACCGAGGGCGAAAGCGCGGTACCCGAACTCCTGGTCCTCGGCTCCCCACTGATTGAAGGTCTCGTCGAAGCCGCCCGCGGCCGCGAAGAACTCGGCCGACACTCCGAGATTGCCGCTGGTGACGGCCCTGAAGATGTCCTCGTCCCCGGTGGTGAGCAGGTCGGTTCGGGCCATCCGGCTCTCCAGCCACTGAGGCTCCTCAGTCTGCCGTCCCTCGAACAGCTCTCCCAGCGATCCGGTCCTTGCTCGTACCGCGTCAGCGCTGATCCCGTCCACGCTGACGTGCTTGCGGAAGCCGAGAGTCAGGACATCGCTGGCCGCGTGGTGCCAACGAGCGTGGGCCCTCAGCCACCCGGCCTCGGGGACCATGTCGCAGTCCAGGAAGACCAGGATCTCGCCCGCGGCGGCCCGGGCCCCGTTGTTGCGGGCCCGGGCTGCGCCGAAGCCCTCGTCGGGTTGATGGATGACCTTCACCCTCAGCGGCGTGGCTGCGTCCAGGTGCAGCGGGGTCGACGACCCGTCGTCCACCACGATCACGTCGAACAACTCCTGCGGGTATCTCTGGAGCTGCAGGCCGGCCAGGGTCAGGGCCAGCGCCTCGGGGGCTTCGTAGTAGGGAACTATGACGCTGACGGACCGCGACGGCTCGAATTCCTCGGCGGGCGGCACCGGCAGCGAGCGCCAGTCGTTTCCCCGCACGCAGGCGGGCGGGGGCTCCGCCCGGACGGCCGCGCCGGCTTCCGGGCCTGCCGATGGGTCTGCCTGGCGCGGGCGCAACACGCCGACAATCGTAGGATGACTGCCGTGGACGACGCGACCTCCGCCCGCCGGCTCGTCGACCTGACCGCCCCGCCCTCGACCGGCGCCTACCTGCGGGAGGTGTGGCGCCGGCGCGAATTCGCGGTGGTGGTGCCGGCTCAGGACCTCCGGGCCCAGAACATGGACACCGCGCTTGGTCAGCTGTGGCACTTGCTGAACCCGGCGCTGCTGGTGGGCGTCTACTTCTTCATCTTCGGAGTCCTGCTCGACACTCGCCGGGGTGTGGACAACTTCTTGGGCTTCCTGATCGTGGGGATCGTGCTGTTTCATCTGACCCAGCGGGTGGTTCAGGATGCGGCCGTGTGCATGGTGCGCAACATGGGCCTGATCCGCTCCATCCAGTTTCCCCGCATCCTGCTTCCATTGGCCACCGTCAACGGCCAGACCCTGGCCTTCCTGCCCGCGCTGGCGGTGGCGCTGCTGGCCATTCTGGCCACCGGCGAGCGACCGTCGCTGCGTTGGCTGCTGGTGCTGGCCGTGCTGGCCGCGGTGTACGTGTTCAATGTCGGCGCTGCGCTGCTGGTCGCCCGGATCGGGGCATCGGTGCGGGATCTCGAGCGGCTGCTGCCCCACTTGATGCGGCTGCTCTTCTACGGCTCGGGAGTGATCTTCAGCGTCGAGGCCTTCGTGACCAGCGAGGCATGGCGACGGGTCTTCGCCCTCAACCCCGTGTACGACCTCATCACATGCGCCCGCTGGTGCCTGCTGGGCACCGGGGTCGACCGGTCGGTGGTGATCGGACTTGTGGCCTGGTGTGCGGTGCTGCCCGTCGCCGGCTTCATCGCCTTCCGCAGCGCGGAGAGGAGATTCGGATCGTGACCGGGCCGCCGACGGATGTCACCGTGCGGGTTGAGGACGTTCACGTCTACTACAGGGTGTATGAGGATCCGAGAGCGGGCTTGAAGCAGAACTTCTCGCAGGGGCGGGTGCGCCGGCAGTTCAGCATCATCGAGGCCGTGCGGGGCGTGACCCTCGACCTCCACGAATCGGAGACGCTGGGCCTGATCGGGGCCAATGGCTCGGGGAAGTCGACTCTGTTGGCGGCCATGACCGGTCTGCTTCCCCTGAAGTCGGGCACCATCCGGGGACGGTCCCGACCCAGCCTGCTGGGCGTGTCGTCGGCTCTGCGCCCCGCGCTCTCGGGGCGTCGGAACATCCTGATCGGCGGTCTGGCCCTGGGCTTCACCCGCGCCGAGATCGAGGGCCGGATGGACGAGATCATCGACTTCGCGGGCCTGCGGGACGCCATCGACCGTCCCATGCGGACCTACTCGTCGGGAATGCGGGCCCGACTCAACTTCGCCATCGCGACGGCACGCATACCCGAGATCCTGCTGATCGACGAGGCCCTCGCGGTCGGCGATGAGGACTTCCGGGTACGCAGTGCCAAGCGCATCGACGAAGTTCGGGCCGCAGCGGGCTCGGTTGTCCTGGTCTCCCACAACATGGCCGAGATCGAGCGCTCCTGCCACCGGGCTGCCTGGCTCGACGACGGTGTGCTGAGAGCCGTGGGTGAGCCGGGTGAGGTCGTGCCGGCCTACCTGGCCTCCTATTCCTCGGGCCGCTCTCGCTCGTCGGGCTGAGGGCGGGGGGCCCGGCCAGCCAGGAAGCCCGCGCCCCAGCACAGGTGCATCACCATGAAGGCGCCTGCCGCTCGCATCCGGTCGCTCCAGCCGGACAGACCGCGGCCCAGCCGGCCTGCGGCGATGGCGCAGGCCGCCAGGTAGAGGGCGGGCACCGCCGCTCCCCGCAGGCGTCCCCGGGCCAACTCGACCGCGGAGGCGGCCAGGCCAGCCACCAGCGCGGGGGCGGCCAGCTGGCGGAGCTGGAGCGATCGCCGGTGGCGCATCAGCATCTTCCGCTTCCAGGTCCCGTAGGAGAAGTACTGGCGGGCCAGTCCCGCGTAGTCGGCGCGGGGCACGTAGTCCACTACGAGGCTCGGATCGAGCCACACCGTATGGCCCTGCCGGCGCAGACGCCAGTTGAGCTCGTAGTCCTGGTTGCGCTCGAGGGTCTCGTCGAAGCCTCCGACCGACTCCAGCGCATCACGGTCGAACACCCCGAGGTACACGGTGTCGGCCGGACCGGCCCGATGGCCCCGGCGGAAGGCGGCCGGTCCGCCTCCGAAGGGCGACGCCATCGCGGCCGCGATCGCACCCTGCAGGCCGCCGGAGCTCACCGGGCGCTGCACGCCGCCCACATTGGCGGCGCCGGTGCTGGCCAGGGTGCGCACGGCCCTGTCGATGTAGTCGGGCGGCACCCGCGACTGCGCGTCCACGCGGGCGACGATCTCGCCCTTCGAGGCGGCCACCGCGAGGTTGAGGCCCGCCGGGGTGGTTCCCGAGGGGTTGTCGACGACCTGCAGCGGCATCTCCAGGGAGGTCGCGGCCAGCACCTGCCGGGTGCCGTCGCGGCTCGGCGCCACCGCCACCGTCACATCCATCGGGCCGCGGTAGGTCTGCGCGCCGATCGCACTGAGGCAGTCCCCGAGTACCTCCGCGCAATCCCGGGCGGGCACCACCACCGACACGTGGGGCTGGCCATCGCGGCCGCCGGGCGGACTGTTCATCGGCCCGATCGGCGGGCCATCACCAGGACGCTCTTGACCATGATCTCCCAGTCGAGCACCGGCGACCAGTTCACGACGTACTGCAGGTCGTGGCCCAGCTTGTAGGCGGCGTCGGTCTGGTAGTGGCCCTCCGTTTGGGCGAGCCCGGTGATTCCGGGAGGGATGTCGTGGCGCCGTCCGTATCCCGCGATCTTCTCCTCGAGTATGGAGACCAGCTCCGGTCGCTCCGGCCGGGGGCCGACCAGCGACATCTCGCCGGCGAGGATGTTCCACAGTTGCGGGAGCTCGTCGAGCCGCGTCCGGCGCAGCCAGCCCATGCCGTCGATCACCCTCGGGTCCTCGGCGGCGGCCAACTCCGGCCCGGAACGCTCCGCGCCGGGCTCCATGGTCCGGAACTTGAGCATCGTGAAGGCTCGACCTCTCCTGCCGATGCGTTCCTGGCGGTAGAGCACGCCGCCACCGGCCCGGACCCTCACATACAGGGCGACAACCGCGCCGAGCGGCACTGCGATCGGGGCCAGCACCAGCAGGTAGACCAGATCGAGGAGGCGCTTGAAACGCAGCCGGCAGGTCGGCAGGGCGTGCGCTCTCAGCGCCACGAAGGGCATCCCGCCGATCTGGCGGGTCCGCTGCAGCCCCAGCAGGGTGTCCGAGGGCGTGATGCGCCGGTAGACGCCGACGCGGCGGCCCTCCAGATGACCGAGAGGCTCCGGGTAGATCGTGTCGAGAGGCTGGCCCGAGAGCAGCAGCAGATCGGTCGCCCCGGTGCGGTTGACCTCCGCAACGATGTCGGAGGGATCCTCGGACACTCCCGCGATCGCAGCGGCCGGCTCCGAGTCTCCCAGATGGCGCCGGGCAGCCTGGACGTCGTCAGGCTCTCCCATGAGAAGGACGCGGGGTTTCCCGAATCGGCGCGTCCTCACGCTGCGGGCCAGCCAGCGGTTGAACGACACGACGAGGCTCGCGGCCACGGCGAGGATCACCAGGTTTCCTCGAGGCATCAGGTACCGGCCGGTGAGCAGGGTCACGGTGGCGTCGGCCCCTACCGCCAGGAGGGTGAGCAGCGTCGCCCTCGGCAGCCAGGGGGGCCGGCCGAGCCGCTGCTCGTACTCGTACATCCCTCCGAAGTAGTAGATGCCCATGTGCAGCCCGGTGGCGATGGCGAATCCCACCGCGTAGTGCGACAGGGGATAGGTGGGCCAATCCAGCCCGAAGCGCACCGTGGTGATCGCGGCCATCAGCCCGAGCAGCGTGGCCGCGTCGATCACATACAGATAGCGGAATCCCAGCCTTCGCAGGATCGGGGTTGCAGGTCTCGTGTCGCCGGCGATCCTCACGATCGCATCAACGGCGGCAGGTCCACATCGGTGTCGAACGCACCCGGCGCGTCCGCGAGCTGCCAGATGAGCACCGCTATCCGGGCCCGCGTCACGGTGTCGTACGGGCCGAAGTTCGCCGGGTCGCGGGGCGGGTTGAAGTCCGCCTCAACCCAGAGACGGTGCTCCACCATCCAGCGGGCGGCCTCCAGGTAGTAGGCGTTGATCCCGATGTCGGTGAAGGGCACGGGATAGTTGCTGTAGGCGCGTCCCGCGAAGTTCCACAGGAACGTAGCCACCTGCGATGTGCTGAGCGGCTCGTTCGGGCAGAACCGCACCACCGGGGTCGTGCTGCATCCGATGGTGATGTTCCGGTCGACCATCCATCCCACCGCCTCCGAGTAGTAGCTCTCCGGCTCGACGTCGCTGAAGGTCAAGGAGCCGTCCACGGCCTCGGGTTCACCCGCGAACCGCCACAGGAACGTGGCGAACTCGGCTCGCGTGAGCGACTGCTCCGGTGAGAACGTAGTGGGCGTCGTGCCCGTCGTGAGTTCGTTGTTGAGCATCCACGAGACTGCCTCCGCGTAGGGCGCGTTCGAGGCGACGTCGGTGAAGGGGAGAGTGTGGACGTTGTAGCCGTCGCCGGTGTGGGAGCCCTGGAGCATGAACTTGGTGGACAGCGGGGGCCGGCAGCCCGGCGTGTTCCGGCACCCCAGTACCAGCGCGTAGTAGAAGCGGTAGCCGTAGGGCTCGTCGTTGTCGTTGCGCACTTCGATCGTGCGATCGGTTCCCACCAGCGTCACCAGGGCATCGTCGATGCGGCCCGACGGTCCGGGTCTGGCGATGTAGATCTCGACGATGTCGCCCACATCGAGGTCGGCGAAGGGATAGTCGGCCAGCCACTGGCTGATCTGATCGGTGGTGTAGGTGCGCTCCCAGGAGTGGGTGGCGTTCTGGGGGTCGCCGTTGGCGTCCGGTGCGGCGTCGAAGGGGTCGGGCTTGGCCAGCAGGTACGGCACGAAGTCCCGGCGGGGTTCCTCGTTGGCGGCAGTGTGGCCTCCGTTGGAGGAGCTGTAGTAGCCGACGATCACCTCGGGCGGGTCCTCGTTGGTGGCCTGATGGGTGAGCACCGTGTCGTCGGTGGCGTCCACCTGGTCCGTCCAGGCGTCGTGGCCGGCCTCCCGCTCGTAGTCCCAGGCCTTGTACTCCTGGTCTCGAGTCGAGGCGTACAGATCGAACGGGGCGGCCCAGCCGGAGCGCTCCCGCATGATGGCCGCGGCGAAGCTGCGAGCCGCCACCGCCTGGGCCTTGAGCGCCTCGGCCGGCCAGGAGTGCGGCATCTCGTCGAGGCCGTAGAGGTACTGCTGCATGGTCAGCTCGCCGATCACCAGGCAGTACTGGTTGGAGCCCTGGCTGCCGCAGTTGGCCACGCCTCCGGCCGCCGGAGTCAGCTGGAACTGGCCGTGGGCGTAGCGCTCGGTGCCGTTGATCGTGTTGGACACCCTCACGGGCTCGCCGTCGTCGAAGTCCACCGTGAGCACCGTTCCGCTGCAGAAGCCCCGGCACCAGTCGATGTTGCTGGAGTTGATGTGCCAGCCGCCGTTGCCGCGGCGCACGGTCAGGGTGTTGACGGTGGTGTCCAGGAACCGGCCGTCCATGGACACCGTCAGCAGCCCGGTGGGTCTGAAGACGGTGGTGCTGTGGATCGCGATGCGCACGTCGACATCGTCGGGCACCAGGCTGGGATCGGTGGTCAGGGTGGTGCCGTCGTAGTAGAAGGCGAGGATCTCGTCGTAGGTGTGCCCGGCTTCGGCCCGGCCCAGGGCGCCGTACTGGCTCAATCCGGTCCCGTGCCCCCATCCGCCGCCGATGAAGGTGTAGTCGTCGTCGGTCGGTCCGTGGGGATGAGCCGATGCCGGCACGGCGGCAACCGAGAGCAAAACCGCCGCGGCCGAGATCACGCCGAGCAGCAAACGAATGGGATGGGAAGGCATCGAGGCACCCCGCGTCCTGTTGACCGCCCGCCGGGCCGGGAGCCTAGCGTCCATCAAGTGGGTTCGGTTGCATGGACGAGGTAGGCGTCGACCACCTCGTCGGGGTCTCCCACGGAGCGGAGGTGCCCGCCGTCCAGCCAGCCGACGTGATCGCACAGATCCCGCACCAGTGCGGTGTCGTGGGAGACCAGCACGATGGTCGTCCCGCCCGAGCGGAGGCGCTCCATGTGCTGCAGGCAGCGCTGCTGGAACTCCTCGTCGCCCACCGCGATGACCTCGTCCACCAGCAGGATCTCAGGTTCGACGTTCACGGCCACCGAGAAGCCGAGACGCATGTACATACCGCTGGAGTAGATCTTCACGGGGGCGTCGATCTGGTCGCCGACCCCGCTGAACTCGATGATGTCGTTCATGGCGCTGGCCATCTGGCGCCGGCTGAGTCCGAGCATGGCGCCGTTGAGGAACACGTTCTCACGTCCGGTCAACTCGGGATGGAAGCCCGAGCCGAGTTCGAGCAGGGCCGAGACCCGGCCCCGGGCCGTGATCCGGCCGCTGGTGGGGCGGTGGATTCCGGCCATGAGCCGCAGCAGCGTGGACTTGCCGCTTCCGTTGTGCCCGACGAGGCCGAAGAACGAGCCCTTCTCGATGGTCAGCGACACGTCGCGCAGCGCCCACAGGTGCCGCACGTCGCGGCGGCCGAAGCTGAGCACCGCCTCCTTGACCGAGGTCGGGCGGTTGAGCTCCAGGCGGAAGCGCTTCGAGACGTCGGACACCTCGACGGCCTGCACCGGGGCTCGGGCCGGCTCGTTCACGGCTCCTCGCTTATGGCCATCGACCGGCGGCGGAAGAAGGCCAGGCCGACCGCGAAAGTGCCGATCGCCCACGCCGCGGCGGTGGCCAGGTCGGCGACATCGGGCGTCTCCAGGAAGTAGACCGCGTCGCGTGCGACCGCGATGACCGAGTTGAGGGGGTTCAGCTCGACGATCCGGGCCACGGGAAGGCCGTATGCCCTGTCGGGCACGATGTCGGGCGTGTAGACGATCGGCACCATGAAGAACCCGACGCTCAACACGATGGTGGTGAGGTGCTGGATGTCGCGGTAGCGGGCGTTGACGATGGCGGCCGCGAAGCCGAGCCCGAGGGCGAACAGGGCGGCCAGCAGCATGGCCACCGGCAGGAAGACCACGGTCCAGGACACGTTGACCAGCACGGCCATGATCAACACCAGCACCAGGGCCTCGAGGCTGCTCTGCAGCAGGGTGGCGGCCGCGCCTCCGACGAGGGCCGTCTCGGTGGGGAAGTAGATCTTCTTGCGCAGCTCGCTCACGCCGTCCATCCAGCGCATCGAGCCGTTGACGATGGTGGAGAAGACGTTCCACACCACCAGCCCGGAGAACAGGTAGAGGGCGAACACCTCGGCCTGGCCGTTGGCGGTGGGCGGCGCGGTGGCCCGGTAGATCACGCCGAACACGAGGCTGTAGACCGCCACCGTCGTCAACGGCTTGAGGAGCGACCAGAGCCAGCCCAGCAGGTTGCGCTTGTAGAGCGCCTTGGTCTCGCGCTCCGCGAAGCTGCGAACCAGCCTCGCACCGGTGCGGGCCGCGGGCGACAGCCGCAGGGGCCGAGCGGAGGGGTCGGTGTGGTTGACCGCCATAGTCGCTGTGGATCATAGGATGCGGCGCGGACCGACCATGCCGGCTAGCGGTGTGTGCTCCGGTGCGCGCTCAGGGTGTCTCGCAGCCCTGCCCGGGTCCGGGAACGCTCGTGCCCGCCGGGGGACGGCACTCGTAGACCCTCATGTAGTCCACCACGAATTCGGCCGGGAACACAGTGGTGTCGGGGACCTGGTTGCCGGGCCAGGTCTCGAGGGCCCAGTTGCCGACGGTGTTGTTGATGACGATGAAGAACGGCTGATCGAACGGCGCGTACGGCTCGTCCACCGGCTCCTCGTCGTCTCTGGGATGCGAGAACCAGTCGCTCTGCGGCACGGTCAGGACCCGCTTGTCGTCCACGTAGAACCGGATCGATGCGGTGTCCCACTCGACTGCGTACAAGTGGAACGACTCGGCCGGGTTGACCGGCAGGTTGGTCAGTTCGTACGGGTTGGTGAAGGGGTACCCCATGTGGACGACGTGGTGGACGCCCCATCCGTCCCCCGGCAGCTGGGCGTCGATCTGGCCCCGGCGGTTGCCGCCCCGGCCGATGTTGGCCCCCTCGGCGATGTCGATCTCGCCGCCGGCCGCGTCGTTGCCGTAGGGCGAGTTGCGGGGCCGCATCCAGAATGCGAAGAACGTCCCGTGCCCCTGCGGCAGTTTGCCGAGGAGCTCGAACCGGCCGTAGGTGAAGTTCCGGGTGCTGTCCACCCGTCCGGCGGTGAAGTCCCTCTGAAGGAATTCCCCCTCGGTGAAACTCGTCAGCGGACCGAACTGGCTGCCACTGCCCTTCCAGTTGTTGCGGCCGACGTAGGGCTCGCGCAGCGATCGCAGATGAAGCATGCCGTCGGAGACGTCCACGTTCTCGGGACGGTCGGTGTCGCAGGCGAGGTATACGGGCGGGCAGTTGTTGATCGCTCTCCACTTGGAGGCGTCTAGCGAGGTGCCGCCGAACTCGTCCGACCACACAAGCTCCCAGTCGTTCCCGCGGTGGATGCCCCTCGTGCTCAAGGGCCAGCTGATGAGCACCTCGTCGCTCGCGACGCTGCGGTCCTCGGCCAACACGACCTTGGCCAGGTCGAACGGGCCGTGCACCGGGGCCGTGTGCGTAAAGGTGGCAGTACCGCCGTCGTCGGTTGGGGCTCGCCCGGCGAGCGTGCCGTCGATGCGGAGCTCCACCGTCCGACCCGCCATCGGGGTCGTGCCGTCGACCACCTGCGCCGTGATGGTCCGCGCCTTGCCCGAGTGCGACGAGTCGGGGCTCACCGAGATGGTGATGCGGCGTGACTCGTCCGGCTGCCAGAAGACGCCGGTCGGGCGCGACACGACATCGGTGGTCGCGACCTGCACCTGGATGGAGTCGTAGCCGCCCTCGTTGGCCGGGCCGGTCGGCCTGTTCAGGGTGAAGGTCGCCCGCCCGTCGCCGTCCGCGACCGCGATGTCGCGAAGTTGGCCGTCGACGACGAGCTCCAGCCTCGCGCCCGGCAATGGGGTGCCGTCGATGTCGGTGACCGCGACGGCGATGCCGGTGGGGTCGCCGACCGTCGGTCTCTTGTCGCCCACATCGACCGTCACCACGGGCGTGATGTCGCTCAGATCGATCGTGGGGACGAATGCGCTTGCCAGGAAGGTCGCCATCTCTGCCCGGGTGACGGG
>VYCW01000102.1:54706-143457 GCA_009843735.1 Acidimicrobiaceae bacterium
TCGTGGGGACGAATGCGCTTGCCAGGAAGGTCGCCATCTCTGCCCGGGTGACGGGTCGTTCGGGGCAGTAGCGCAGCGGGTTGGTGCTGCAGCCGGCGGTGATGCCGGCCGCCGCGATGGCGTTGATGCTGGCCGCGTGGCTGCTGCCGTCGTCGACGTCGGCGAATCCGGCGGGCTGCCCTGGGCCGAGGTTGAAGGTCTGGGTCAGGAAGGTTGCCATCTCTGCCCGGGTGACGGGGCGTTCGGGGCAGTAGCGCAGCGGGTTGGTGCCGCAGCCGGCGGTGATCCCGAGTTGTGCAATCAGCTCGACGTGGCCCACCCACCACTGGCCGGCCGGGACGTCGGCGAATCTGGAGTCCTGCACCGAGGGCGGGTCTGCGTCGGTGAGAGCGCGGATAAGCCATACCGCCATGGTGGAGCGCTTGATCGGGTCAGTCGGGCAGAACCGGCCGTCGTCGCAGAGGGTGCCGTCGAACAGGCCGGTGCCGCCAAGGGCGTCGATGGCCGGCTTGTGCACGCCGCCGGTGACATCGGAGTAGCGGTCCTGCTGGGCTGCCGCGCCCGGGGCTGACACCACCGCGGCTGCCGAGGCGACCATCACGGTGATCACCGCTGCCGTTGCTGTCCGCCTGAGTCCCCGCATTCCAGGCCCATCCAATCAGCGTGGCCGGAGCGAGCACAGTACTTGAAACGTCCGGTTGATGCCCGCCTGTCGAGACGTCGCGGCGCCCGGCTATCGCCCATCCGCGGCGCCCATCGGTGCCGGTTGGCTCGATGCCGGCGTGCTGGGTGGCGTGGTGTCGAGTCGGCTACGGTACCGGTGTGGGCGCAGCCGGTCCGTGGGATCCCGCGAGGCGCGGTTGCGCCGAACCCCGCGGTTCGAGGAACACCGCTTGTCCGGTGTGATAACCGTCCTCGGCTCGCATCTACGGCGCTGGTGGCATGTGGCTGCCGGCGCGGGACTGCTGCTGGTCCTGAGCAACGGGCCGGTGCTGCGGTTCGCGGGGCTGCTGGACAGGCCCGGGCTGTGGAACGACAGGGCGGTCTGGCCCTTCTTCGCGGCCGCGGCGGGAGCTTCAACTGTTCTCGCCTGGGCCGTCTGGCGTCCCGGCGGCGGGGGCACCCGACGGGCCGGATGGGATGATCCGGGTAGCCGCGCCGCTGTGGGCGCGGTGCTGTCGCGGGCCGCGCTGGCAGCCATTGGGTGGTATTCGGCGGTTGCTGTGGCGTCGAGTCTCTGGAGCGTCTACCCGAGCGCCACGTTGTGGCGGTCGGTCGTCTACTTGGGCCTCGCCCTGCTGGCCGTCGCGCTGGCGGGCTTCACCGACGACGAGCTGTCGACAGTCCTCGTCCTGCTGGCGAGCGTCGCCGTGGCCGGCAGTCTGATCTTGATCGTGCTGCAACACGATGTCGGCACCGACCGCGACGGCAATTGGATCGGCATGTACACGAATCGCAACTCGCTGGCGCCGCTGGCCGCCCTCGGAGTGATCGCCGGGCTCCGCTGGCTGCTGCCGCGGGCGATGCCGGCTTCCCGGTACCGGCGGGCCTGGGGTGCAGTGCTGGTGGCGGCATCGCTGGTGACGTTGATTGGTGCGGGCAGCCGCACCGCCTGGCTGGCGCTGGCCGCTGCGCTGGCCTTGGCCTCGGCATTGGGCGCGGTGGCCGGCGCGTCCCGTTT
Organism: Acidimicrobiaceae bacterium; assembly: GCA_009843735.1. Taxonomy (GTDB): domain Bacteria; phylum Actinomycetota; class Acidimicrobiia; order Acidimicrobiales; family Aldehydirespiratoraceae; genus Aldehydirespirator. The sequence continues at coordinate 56,388 of VYCW01000102.1, forward strand.
GCGCGGCTGGCGACCGTGGCAGACCTGGGCCGCCGCGGCCAGCGGGGGATTGGTGGCTGTGGGGGCGTGTGTGGCCGTGGTTGCGGCCGCCTGGGACGTGTCGACGTTCTCGCAGCGGCGGACCATCTGGAGTCTCGTCTGGGACCGCGTGCTGGAGAGGCCTTGGGGCGGTTACGGGTTCTTCGCCTTCTGGGAGGTGCCTGAGCTGGTTGCCGATCACGTGCTGCTGGAGCGGGGCAGTGCCCACAACAGCCTGGTCGAGACCGCCCTTGGCTTGGGCGTCGTTGGCACGGTGCCTTTCGTGGTCGTCGTGGTGCTGGCCGCGGTCAACGCGGGCCGCGGCCTGTGGCTGCGCCCGTCGCCCGACACCGGCATGTGGGCCGCGGTGACGGTGTTCGTCCTGTTCGAGAACGTCACCGAGAGCTTCGTGCTGTGGTTCTCCCACATCTGGGTGCTGCTGCTGGCTGCAGCCCTCCGGCGGTCTACTTCAGTCGCAGAGTCCTGATCAGCCGGGCCCGCAGGCGTCCTGGCAGCGCGGCCAGCAGCTCGCGTGTACGGATGTTCTCGAGGCGCTTGCTGGGCCCCCCGCCGTACTCGAAGCGCGCGTCGGCCAGCCGGTGGACCTCCGAGCCGTCGAGCACGAGCGGCCGGCGGGCCAGCTTGTCGATCACCCTGGCCCGGTTGCGGAACCAGTCCTGACGGTTGGCCTCGGTCTCGGAGTTTGCGCGGTCGCTGCGGCGGTACAGCGTGGTGACCTCGTCAACGCAGTGAACCCCGAGCAGCTGGGAGGCCCGCACCAGCAGGTCCCAGTCCTCGCAGACGGTCAGATCCTCGTCGAAACGCAGGCCGAGGCTGTCGAGCGCCGCTCTGGGCAGCGCCAGCGAGCAGATCGGCGTCTCGCTGTAGGAGAAGTGCGCCAGCGGATCGAACGTCGCTGGGTACACGTACTCCACCGGCCCGGCCGGGGTCCGGGGTTCGGCGGTGCCCTCCGTCAGCCAGGGCTGGCGGGCCGTGCGGGCCCGGATGATCTGACCGGGAGCAGCCGCCGCACCGTCGGCGAACACCGCGAGCCAGTTGGGCTCGGCCAGGTCGTCGTCGTCGAGGAAGCACACGTAGTCGCCGTCGGCGGCATCGAGGCCGGCGTTCAGCGGCTTGGCGCGTGTACCGCCCTCCTCGACGTGCAGAACCCTGCAGTCCGCGGGTGCGGCGCCGGAGGCGGCGGCCTCTTCCAACTCGGTCTCCACCGCGGCAGCAGCCTCCGCGGTGCCGTGGACGGCCACGATCGTGCCGAAGCGGGTCCACGTCTGCGCGGCCAGTGATTGGAGGGCCTCCAGCAGGCTGCGCCGCCGCCGGCCCTGGGTGCGCACGACCACCGTGAACGCCGGCTCGTCCGGTGCCGGTCTCACCAGCGCAGCAAGATGCTCCGATTCCTCCGGGTCCACGCCCAACGTGCGCAGCAGGCTGGCTAGAGGCCCGGGCGCCGCTTCGCCGCCGGCCGGCTCACTCATGCTTGTGGAGGCTAGTGGCCTGCCTCGCGCCGGTGGCTGTGCGGACGCCGCTCGCGGCTCAGGCGGCCTCCGTCGCCAGCCGGTAGACGTCGATCAGGCCGTCGACGGTCCGCTCCCATGTGAAGCCGGCGGCCCTGCTGCGGCCCCGAGTTCCCAGTTCCGCGGCCAGCTCCTGGTCCTCCAGCACGCGTTGGAGGGCGCCGGCCAGGGCGTCGGCGTCTCCCGCCTCGACGTAGGAAGCGGCGTCGCCGGCTACCTCCGGGATGGCCGCGACCGGCGTGGTGACGACCGGCCGGCCGGCCGCCATCGCCTCCAGCACAACCAGGCCGAACCCCTCGTAGAGGGAGGGGTAGGCCACGGCCGCAGCCTGCGCGATCAGAGCCGAACGGGCGCCGTCGTCCACCCAGCCCAGGCGAAGGATGCGATCGCGGTGGGGGCTGCGGTCGATCAGGTCGGCGAGTTCGCCCGAGGCGTCGCCGTCGGGCCCGGCATGGACGAGGCGCAGGTCACGGTTCGTGGAGGCCAGGGCGTCGAAGGCGGCGACCAGCGTGGTGAGACCCTTGCGGCGGTCGGCTGAGCCCAGGGCCAGCACATACTCCGAGCCGGGCGCCGGATGCGGTCCCGGCGGTGGGAGGCGAACCCCCAGGGGCACGGCCACCACCCGGTGGGGCTCGACCCGGTAGATGTCGCGGACTTCGGCGGCCACGTACTCGGAGTCGGTGTGGATCCAGGCACCCGCCCGCACCGCGGCTCGGACCGACCGCCCGTGGGCCCGGCCGGCGGGGCCGCCGATCGGCGCGCCGTGCTCGAAGCTGACGTCGTGGACCGACACCACCGGCGCGGCCCGCGACGTGGGCGGCACCCGGTAGTTCGGCCCGTGGACCACGTCGGCCCTTCCCGCGAACCACTCCAGCCGGGGAACCGACAGGCTGTCCCACAGCCATCTGACCCCGCCGGTGGGCATCCGGCCCGGCACCTCGTGCACCCCGTCGCCGATGTCGGAGGGCAGCCAACCCCGCCCCCGTCCCCTCGGGCTGGTGTTGAACGCCGACACCTGCATGTCCGGCCGGCCGGCCAGGGCCCGGAGCATCTCGGACGTGAACACGCCGATCCCCGTGCGGGGTGTCAGCAGCGAGGTCGCGTCGACAGCCAGTCTCACGCGTTCATTCTCATCACAAGCAGCCCCACGCCGACAGTATGTCCGGGGTGAGGATCGAGCGTCCGCCGTCTCGTCGGGCAGCCCACCAGAGTTCTCCTGCCGGCAAGCCGTAGGCTGTGGCGCGTGAGCGCCTCCGACGGCTGCCTATCGGTGGTAATGCCCTGCTACAACGAGGTCGCAACCGTCGACGAGATCGTCTCCAGGGTGCTCGCCAGTCGCTTCACCGGCGAGTTGGTAGTGGTGGACGACGGTTCGACCGACGGAACCCGCGATCGGCTGTCCGAATACGACGATCCGCGTGTGACGGTCCTGCTGGAGCCCGAGAATCGCGGCAAGGGCGCCGCGGTGAGGCGGGGCTTCGCCGAGGCGAGCTGCGAGTTCGTCGTGATCCAGGACGCCGACCTTGAGTACGACCCCGGTGACTGGGAGGCGCTGCTCGCACCCCTGGCGAGCGGCGACGCCGACGTGGTGTACGGAACCCGCATGCAGGAAGGCCCGGCGCACAGGGCGCCGTACTACTGGCACATGATCTGCAACCGGATGCTGACACAGCTGTCGAACATGGTCACCGGCGTGCGCCTGGCCGATGTGGCGACCTGCTACAAGACGTTTCGCCTCGAGGTCGTGCGATCCCTCGACCTGCGCGAGAACCGATTCGGGATCGACATGGAGATCACCGCGAAGGTGGCCGCCGGAGGTTGGCGCATCTGGGAGACCGGCATTTCCTACACGAGCAGGAACTATGCCGAGGGCAAGAAGATCACGTGGAAGGACGGCGTTGCCGCCTTCGTGTGCATCTGCCGCTACGGGGTCTCCGAGCGCGTTCGCAAACTCTGCGGGAACACCTAACCGGCTGAGTCTTCAGCCGTCGACCCAATCGGCGAGGACCTCGAGAATCTCCTGGGACGGGCTTGACTGCGGCAGCCTCCGAGCGCGCCGGCAGCGTTCGGGGTCGGCCAGGAACGCCTCCACCACCTCGGGGTCGTAGCGGCTCAGAACGGCGTTCTCGCCGAGGCCGTCGGCCCGGTCGGTGCGGTCTCGCCACAGCAGCACGGGCACCCCCAGAAGAGCGCACTCCTCCTGGATGGAGCCCCCGTCGGTGATCGCGAACGGCGCCCGTGCGAGCGCCCTCACGAACTCGGCGTGAGGGACCATCGGCACGAGCTCCACGCCGGAGGCCTCAAGGCCGGCTTGTTCTGTGGCCCCGAGCGCTCGTCGTGTGGGCTCGTGCACGTACCAGCGCACCGGAGTCGTCTGCGCCAGCCCCGTGATCGTGTGCACCAGCGCCTGTCTCCGTCGTCGCCGGTGCAGGTTCTCCACCCGGTGCATGGTCACCACCACGGGGGGCGGCCGGCGCGGCGAGCTGTGCGAGTGAGCGCCTCCCGACATGTCGGGCGCCGTCGGCGTACCTGCCGCGCCCGACTCCAGGGCGGCGCGCAGCGCATCGCTGATCGTGTTGGACGATCCGGTGATGATCCGTCCTCTAACGCGGCGTTTGCGCAGGTCCTCGGCTGCTGTGCCGTCGGGCGCGAAGAGCAGGTCGGCGAGCCGGTCGACGGCAACCCGGACGATCTCCTCCGGAAAGGGATGCAGCCAGCGGTGGGTGCGCAGGCCCGCCTCGACGTGGGCCAGCGCCAGCCCGGCGCGTTTCGCCATGAGCGCGCCGATCAGCGCCGTCGGCGTGTCGCCGTGAACCACGCAGATCCCCGAGTGCCCGCCGAAGACGGTCCGGTCGAGCTGCCGGGGCCGCGCCAGCTTGCGGCCGAGCCCCGCCGCCCACCACAGAGCCGCGGGCACCGAGTCGACGCTGCGGGTGCCTCCCATCACGTGGTCGGGCGCCCGCAGGCCCAACTCATCGCGGAACGACTCTGACCGGTCGGCGTGCTGTCCGGAGTCGATCAGACGGTAGGGGAGGCCGGCCGACTCCATGCGCCACAGCAGCGGCGCCAGCTTGATGTACTCGGCGAGTGTGCCGATGAAGACGTGGATCACGGCTCCGTGCCCTCCGAAGGCTGCACCGGGTCCGCTTCGACCGGCGTGCGCCTCGCCGCGAGGAGCTCGGAGACGGCCGCCGCCAGCAGGTCGCGCAGCAGCAACACCAGCCTGAAACCGAATATCAGTAGGCCGAGAGCCAGGGGATCGGCTGCGCCGAGCAGTGACGGGACGGTCACCTCCACCACGCCGATTCCCTGCGGCGCGATCACAGAAAGAAATCGCAGGCCTCCCCAGGTGAGCACGAATGCACCGGCGAGGCGCGCCGTCCCGAAGCCGTCGGCGGCCTCGAAGGCGCGCATGTACAGGCAGAACACGGCCGCTGCCGCAGTCCAGTAGCAGGCCGATGCCGCGATCATGTGCAGATAGCCCGGCCACGTGAAGCCGCTGACCGGGGCCAGGCTGTCCAGGCCGCGCCACCGCGCCACCGCCGCGACGGCACGTCCCGCCACCGGCGGCGAAGCGGCGACGATCACCCCGACCGCGGCGATGATCGGGATTGCCAGGCCTCCGGGCAGATCGCCGGCCCAGCCGAACAGCACCAGGCCATAGGCCACCGAGACGGCGAGGCTCACCGCCATCTCGAGCGCAGCGGTAAGGGCGAGAGGTGCCGCCGGAACGCCGCGGCGCTGCATCAGAGCCACGCGGCTGATCGCGAACGTGACCATCAGCGGCACGTACCTGGCCGGCAGGGAACGAGCCGCGGTGACGGTCAGATCGCGGAAGCGCGGGCGCTGGCCGAGCATGCGCAGGCTCACGAGCCAGAAGTACGCACTGAGCGCTATCAGCACGAATCCCGCCGCGAACGACGCCGCCACGAGCACATGCCTTGCGCCCGCGAGGTCTCCGAGAAGGTCGGTCACTTCGTCCCGGCGCGCCAGCACGAGCACCGGCACGGCGGCGGCGAGCGTGGCGAGGTATGCGATTCTCAGCCATCTCAGAAGGCGTCGCTGCCACGGGCGGCCCATCATCGGCGCGGCTGGCTCGACTGGCTCCACGCTCCGTCAGCCGGTCACTGGATCCGCTCGAGCAGATCGTCGAGCGCGGCGTCGTTGATCTTCAGGCGCGCCCGTAGCGAGCCGCGGGCCTCGGCGGTCCGGTGCGACTTGTCCTGCGCCTCGTTAGCCGCGTCGATCAGCGTGCGGGGCTCGAAGCGCCGAGCGTCGAGCGGTGCCAGATCGACGAGTGACGCCCAGCCTCCGCCTTCGGCGGCGAGCGATCTCATTTTCGGAGAGTAGTCCAGCACCACCGCCGCCTGATCGTTGAGCAGGGCGGCGATGGCGCCGTGATAGCGCATGGTGACCACCAAGCGACTCCGGGCGACCTCGGCGAGCACATTGTCGATGTTGAGCGTGACCAGCTCTGCGTCCGTTCTCATCTTCTGCCGCAGCGCCACGAGCATGGGGGTGTCCTGGCTCGGCTGAAAGGGCAGCAGGCGCAGCGTCATGCCGCTGTGCTCGGCCAGCGCGTCGAGAGATCGCGCCAATTGCCCTGTCCATGGCTGCCAGGACGTACGGGCCTTGGCCGCGGCCGTGCGGATTCCCCGGCGATTCGGGGGGCGCAGGATCACGCAGATCGTGTCCTCGGAGTCGCTGCGGGAGCCCGTCGAGCCCGTCGGCCCCGGGGGGCCCGAGTGCGGCGGTCGGGTCGCAGCCGCCCGGCTCGAGACGAGCGCGGCGTCTCCGGCGAGCACCGGGTCGGCGCCGACGGCCACGTCGGGCACGCCCCAGTCGCGCAGGCGCTGCGCCGAGGCGGCGTCTCTGGTCACGACGTGACAGGCCCGGCGCATCTCCGAGACCGCCATTCGCCGGCTTCGGGCGCCCCGGACGTGTCCCGCCCCCAGGCCGATGGCCGCGACCGCGGCCCGCGGTTGTCCGCCAGTGGACGGTGCCGGCGCCGACCGCCTGTAGGCGCGAAGACGCGACATGTGGAACCACATGTTCCACGGCGACGTCTCCGACTGCACCACGCCTCCCGAGAGCACCATGGCGTGCGCACGGCGCAGCGACCGGCGCAGCGCGGCTCCGTCCAGGGGCGAGCGATGAGCCACCGCCGCAACGCCATGGACGGCGGCCGTCCGCTCGGGATCGATCGACACCGCTACCGGCTCCACCCCCCGGGCCCGCAGGGCGGCGGCCATGCAACTCAGAATCATCTCGTCACCCAGGTTGTCCGACCCGTACCAGCCGGCGAGGGCGATCCTCAGAGCCACAGCCCGAGAGTCTAAGAGGCCGGGCGAATAGGCAAGCCGATGCGGCCCATACGGCGTGAGGCCCTCCGAGTCAGGGTCTCGGCGTGAGGCTCACGGGACGTACACGCCGTGGAAGGCGAGGGTCGTCAGGCACACCAGGCCCGCGCCCGCGGCCCCGACGATCCACCGGTCCAGCCAGCGGTGGCGGCTCGCCATCGCCGCCGCGATCATCAGCGGGAAGGCGCTCAGCGCGTACCGCTCGAGGCTGTTCAGGTTCTCCGCGGCGAGCAGCAGCGCAAGGCTGACAACCGCGTAGAGGGCCATGGGACGGCTCAGCCTCCGGGCGGCCACAACCGCCAGGGCTATCAGCACGACCGCAGCCAGGAAGTGCAGCAGCTCGCCGGTGTCGCCGTGCGCTCCCCGCCAGGCTCCCCGAACAAGCCGGCTCACCGGGTCGACGAAGTCGCCCCGCAACTCCCGCTGCTGGTCCAGCGGGGCGGAGGCATCACCGAGCGCTCCCTGGGCCCAGAGACCGAAGGTGGCTGCTCCCGCCAGCGGCGCGACCACGGCCACGACCGGGCCCGGGCGGCGCTGGGAGCGCTCCGGCCAGGCCATCACTGCGGCCGGCACCGCCAGCAGCGCGCCCACCGGTCGAGTAAGCCCCGCCAGGTACCCGGCGGCTGCCGCCGCCCACCAGTTCCCCCGGCGGGCCAGCAGGAACACCGACAGGGCCAGCGCCAGGTAAAGGGCCTCGGAATAGGCGAACACCAGGACGAAGGACGGCGGAGCCAGCGCCAGCAGCCTCACCGCCCGCCGGGCCAGGCGCCGGTCGCCGGTCTCGGACACCACGAGCCGGTGCAGCAGCACGCCGGCTGCCAGCGCGGCCGCGTTGGCCAGGATCACCAGGGCGGCGCTGGCACCGACACCGGGGAGCCAGGCGGCAGCCCGCCCGAGAAGGGGCCACAGCGGGAAGAAGCGCAGGGCCGGGTCGGCGGCGTCGGCGTAGCCGCCGATGGCGATCGCTTCGTACCAGCGCCCGTCCCACGCCAGCAGCCCGTCCGAGACCGGGGTGAAGTCGGGCGGCGGCTCGAGGCGGTTGACGACCGCAGTGGTGATGATGTAGGCCGCCGCGACGTAGAGACGGGCCTCCGCCCAGGCGGCCAGCGCCACCCTCAAAGCCGTGCGTGAGCCGCTCACGGCGTCCCGGCCGGATAGCGGTACAGGCGCATGTGCTCGTAGACGGGCCGCGCGAACAGCACCGTCTCCGACGGGCGGGTGTGTCCCAGCTCGGCTGCGATCGTCTCGCATCGTCCCTCGAAGCCGCGGTAGCCCGACGCGGTCACCAGCCAGACCGCTCCGCCGGATCCGGCGGTATCGAGAGCGACGGTGGCGGTGGCGGTGGGTGAGGCCCGGTCGATGCGGTCGTGGTAGTCGTACCAGTCGACGAAGCGCGGGTCGTCTGTCGGCGGATGGGTAAGCACGGTCGCAGGCCCCTCCAGATGGCGCAGCACCGCGGGCGCGAGCTGGTCCGGGCAGGCGACCACAACGTCACCGGTCCCCGCATCACGGTCGATGATGCCCGCCACCTCCTGGCCCTGGCTGCGGTCGCGCCGAGCCTCGTCGATCGCTACGACCACACCGAAGGCCGCGACCGCTGCGAGAGCGGCCGGGCCCAACCACCGCGGCAGCCGCGACAGGCCCCGGCCCGCGAGGGCCACCAGCACCGGAACGACGACCGCGGTGTAGCGGGCCTCGAAGGCTCCGCCCGACAACATGGCGACGGTCCCGCCGAGTCCCAGCGTGAGCACCGTCACCGCCACCAGGGGCGCCCCCGGGTGGCGACCCGGCCAACCCAGCTCAACACCGTCGGCACTGGTGCGAATCAGGGTGGCGCCCAGCAGGGCGGCCCCGGCCAGTAGCACCCCGAGCAGCACCGGCTCGAAGCGGGTGCCGCCGCCCAGCGCCTCGATCGTCTCCACCGCTACCTCGGCCGGTCGGGCCCACTTCGCCCAGGGGGTACCGGTGTGGGTCGCCTGCTCGACCAGGACCGGCAGCCAGGGTGCAAACCCGATCCAGCCGCATGCGTAGGCGGCCAGCACCGGGGTCAGCACCTCTCGGGATGCCGGCGAGCGCAGCCATCGCACAGCCAGCGTCGCTGAGGCGGCCGCGGCCAGCCAGATCATCCAGTAATGGGTGTGGAGCCCGGCCGCCACCACCAGCGCCACCGCGACCAGGCGGGTCGGACTGCGCCGCTCGACGGCCCTCTCGGTGACCAGCCAGCCCGTCGCGGCCAGCAGGACCGCCAGCGCGTACATGCGTGCCTCGCTGCCGTAGCGGACCAGGAACGGCGACGTGAGGGCGAGCACCGCCGCGTAGCGGGCCGCCTCGGCGCCCAGCCTCCGCCGGGCCGCGGCCCAGATCACCGCAGCCGCCCCCAGCGAGAACAGTCCCGACAGCGAGCGGGCCGCGAAGTCGGAGTCGCCGAAGACGTCGAGCCAGAAGCCGAGCAACAGGTAGTACAGCAGGGGGTGGCCGTCGTGGCGGAGCGCCTGCACCGCGTCGCTGATCGGCAGCGAGGCGATGTTCACCGACAGCGCCTCGTCCAGCCACATCGGCGACGGCGCAATGAACCTCAGCGCAGCCCCTGCAGCGGCCGCCGCTACGGCGACGGCCCACAGTGCCGGCTGCCATCTCGGAGGGCGAGGGCCGGCGGCGTCCATTCAGCTGATGACTGCGATGGTGTCTCCGCCTCCCACCGAGTCCCCCACCTGCACTCGAATCTCGGCGACGGTCCCGGAACGGCCGGCCGCGATGTTGTTCTCCATCTTCATCGCCTCGAGCACGGCCACCGGCTCGCCCGCCTCCACCTCGTCGCCCACCTGCACCAGGAGCTTCACGATCGTGCCCTGCATGGGGACGGTGACCTCAGCCGCGCCCGTGCCCACGCCCGACGGCCCCCGGGAGCGCCTCCGCGCCGCGCTGGGCCGATCATTGTCGCCGTTGGTCCCGTCCGGTGCCCACAACGCCACGTTGAAGAGCTTGCCCTCGACTTCCACGTCGATGGTGCGGCGCACACCGGTGCCGCGGGCGTCGGCACCAGCGTCGGCGGCGGCCGCCGGGCGACCTCCGACCGCGGTCAGGTCGAGCTGTTCCTCCACCCACCGCGTGGAGTGGGTCACGGCCGCGAAGTCCGGATGGGCGAGGATGGCCTGCGCGGCCGGCATGGTCGTGGCCACCCCGTCGACCTGCATCTCGGACAGGGCTCGCAAGCATCGGGAGATGGCGGTGTCGCGGTCGCGGCCCCAGACGACGAGTTTCCCGACGAGGTTGTCGTAGTACTGGCTGACCGTGTCGCCGGCCTCGTAGCCGCCGTCCCACCGGATGCCGGGACCCTGGGCGGGGCGCAGACCGGTGATGGGCCCCGGACAGGGGAGGAACGCGCCCCCGGCGGGATCCTCGGCATTGACCCGCACCTCGATCGAGCAGCCGGACATCGTGATGTCCTCCTGGGTGAAGCCGATCGGCTCGCCGGCCGCGATCCGGAGCTGCTGCTCCACGAGGTCGATGCCGGTCACGATCTCGGTGACCGGATGCTCGACCTGCAGCCTCGTGTTCATCTCCAGGTAGTAGAACTCGCCGTCGGCGTAGAGGAACTCGACGGTGCCTGCGTTGACGTACCCGCAGCCGCGAGCCACCGCGACGGCGGCCTCGCCCATCGCCGACAGCACCGCAGGATCGATGTCCGGCGCGGGCGCCTCCTCAATGAGCTTCTGATGGCGGCGCTGGGCGGAGCAGTCCCGGGTGCCCAGATGCACGCAGTTGCCGTGGGCGTCGGCGAGGACCTGCACCTCGACATGGCGGGCCCGGTCGAAGTAGCGCTCCATGTACAGCTCGTCGCGCCCGAAGTAGGCGAGCGCCTCCCGCTGGGCCGACTCCACCGCGGCGGCCGCCTCCGCGGCCGTCGCCACGACCTTCATGCCCCGGCCGCCCCCGCCGTAGGCGGCCTTGACGGCCACCGGCCAGCCGTGGGCCGAGCCGAACTCCTCGATCTGGGCCGGATCGACGACGGGCTCGGTGGTGCCCGGAACCGGAGCCACGCCGGACTTGACCGCCGCGCCCCGAGCCGAGATCTTGTCCCCCATGACCTCGATCGCCGCGGGCGGCGGGCCGATGAAGGCAACCCCGCGGGTGGTCACCGCCCGGGCGAAGTCGGCGTTCTCGCTGAAGAATCCGTAGCCGGGATGCACGGCGTCGGCGCCGCTGCGCTCCACGGCGGCGATGAGTGCATCGGTCCGCAGGTAGCTCTCGGCCGCGGCCGAGCCGCCTAGCGCGTAGGCCTCGTCGGCGAGCCGCACGTGCATCGCGTCGCGGTCCTCGTCGGAGTAGACGGCCGCCACGGTGACGCCCATTTCCCGGCAGGCCCGGATCACCCGGACCGCTATCTCACCCCGGTTGGCTACGAGAACCTTCGAGAACACGAGGTCATTGGATAGCCGATCGCGGCCCGGATCGCACAGAATGCTCCATATGGAGTCCCCGACAACCCCGGCGGCGCCCGCGCCGGACCGGCTGCCGCTCAGCTCCGCGGCGGCCCTGCGAGCGGGCCTCGGGCCCTTGCTGCGCACGGCCTCCACCGGCTCCACGAACGACGATCTGGCTACGGGTGCCCGTCGAGGGGAGAGGACGCCGGCCGTCCTGGTGGCCGACCATCAGACCGCGGGCAAGGGACGGTTGGGCCGGCGCTGGGTCGACGCCGCCGGCGCGGGCTCGCCGGAGGCATCGCTGCTGGTGAGCTTCCGGCTGCCGGCCACGGTCGCCGAGGCCTCCGACCGCGCCGCCGCGGTGTCCGCCGCTGCGCTGGCGGCCGCGGCCCGCGCCCTCGACGGCTCGGCTGCCGAGGTCCGGGCCAAGTGGCCCAACGACCTGCTGCTGGAAGGGCCCGGCATCGCCGGAAAGCTGGCCGGCGTACTGTCGGAGATCGTCGACGGCGAGCCACCGGTGGTGGTGGTGGGCCTCGGCCTGAACGTCGCCGCCGCGCCGCCGGAGCCGGGTGCGGTCTCGCTGGCCCAGGCCGGGGCCGGAGCCTCCCGCGACGAGGTGCTGGCCTGGCTGCTCGACGAGCTCGGCCAATGTCTCGCCGATCCCGCCCGAGCCCGCAGAGAGCTCAGGGCCGCGTCGGCCACCATCGGGCGCAACGTCCGTGTCGAGCTCGCGGACGGCACTTCGCTGGAGGGGATCGCCCAGGAGATCGACGGCGCCGGACGCCTGCTGGTGTCCTCCGGTCGCCGGGAAATGCGCATCGACGCCGGCGACGTGATCCACCTTCGTTAAGAGAGTCTCCTGCTCAATAGCTCAATACGCCGCCGGTACGCTGGCGCGCTGTGACCGACGGACGCGAAGTGGTGCTGCGGCGCACTTGGCCGCAGCGCCTCGTGGCGGTCGCTTGTCTGGGCGTCATCGTCGGCGCGGTGTGGCTCGCCGACCTGGCCGAGCATGTGGAGGAGGTCTGGAGAGAGGTCGACCGGGTGGTCATCGTCGGCACCGGCCAGTACGGCGAGGACCCGCTGCTGCGAACCGACACCGAGCCGGGCGAGCCCGTCAACTTCCTGATCGTAGGAACCGACAGCGCGCTCGGACTGGACCCCGACGATCCGGTAGTGCACGGTCGCGTCGTCGACCCCACCGGCAGGAGCCTGGCTGACACCATCATGCTGGTGCATCTCGATCCGGTGTCAGGGTCGGCGTGGGTGCTGTCGATCCCGCGGGATCTGTGGGCCGAGATCCCGGGAGCGCAGGACAACCGGATCACCTCCGCGCTGTACATCGGTGGCGCCGAGATGCTGGTCGCCACCGTGACATCGATGTTCGATGTCGAGATCAATCACTACGTGGAGGTCAACCTGGCCGGATTCCGGGAGGTGGTCGACACTCTCGGCGGCGTTCCGGTGTGGTTCGACCATCCGGTGCGAGACACCAGGCTGGCGTTCAGCGTCGCCGAGCCCGGCTGCCACGTGCTCGACGGCGAGCAGGCCCTGCACTATGTCCGCAGCCGCCGCTACACAGAGCTGATCGACGGCCGCTGGAGGATCACCGGCGGGGACGACTTCACCCGCATCAAGCGGCAGCAGGACTTCCTCGTGCTGGCCCTGGATCGGGCCATCAACCGGGGGGCCCGCAATCCCTCCACGATGGTCGAGCTGCTCGACGCGGCCTCGGCCAGCCTGACGCTCGATCAGGACCTGACACTGGCGGAGCTGATCGCCCTGGGTGAGGCCTTCGCCGACTTCAATCCCGAGAACCTGCAGCGTGAACGGCTCGAGGTCTACACCGTGTGGCATCCTGACGGCACCTACAAGGGAGAGGCCGCGTACAAGGGCGCCAACGCCCCGTTGCTGGAGATCTTCAGGGGCTCAGCCGACTCGGTCAGGCCCTCGGAGGTGTCGTTGACGATCGCCGGCTACCACGAGATCTACCGGGACGACGCGGCCGACAGGCTCACCGGCGAGGGCTTCGAGGTTCTGGGCTCGGTGGCTTCTCCCGACCTCCCCGAGACCGTGGTCCTGCACGGCCCTGCCGACTGGGCCGAGGCCATGACGGTGGCCCGGTACCTGGACCCGGTGCCCTACGTCGTCGAGGATGAGCGGGTGGACGGCGTGGTAGCGGTCCTCGGCTCCGACTACGGCGGAGTCCACTTCGTGTTCCAGGCGCCGATGGCGGAGGTGCGGGCCCAGGTGCAAGCCCGCGGCCGCCCGCCGGTGCTGCCCGACCCGGATGCCGGGTTCGCGCCGGTGGCCACTTCCGGGGGCAACGCGCTCGCTCCGGCGGGTGCGGCCAGCGTCGTGTCGCCGTCACCGGCGCTGGCGACCGCGACCGGTGGTCTCGTCGCGTTGGCCGCTCAATCACAGGACTCCGACTCCGGGCCGCCGGTCATCCAGGGCCGCCCGCCGGAGGGAGAGTCGTGCAGCTGATCCGGGCGGGCCGGTGATGGGTGCCGACGGTGTCGACAGGTCGGGCCCGCCGGCGGCGATCGCCGTCATCGGGGCCGGCTATGTGGGGCTCACCACCGCCGCGTGTCTAGCCGAGCTCGGCCACCGCGTCGTCTGCACCGACGTCGACGGCACCAGGATCGCCGCGCTGCAGCGGGGCGAGGTTCCGATTCGCGAGCCCGGTCTGGCCGGTCTGGTCCAGTCCGGCCTGGAAGCCGATCGGCTCTCCTTCGTCCTGGGCTCCGCCGACGCGGCAGCCCGCGCCGACTTCGTCTACTTGTGCGTTCCCACACCGTCGAACTCCCAGGGCGGCACCGACCTCAGCTACCTGGAGGCCGCAGCCTCCGAGATCGGTCCGAACCTGAAGCCGGGAGCGGTGGTGGTGAACAAGTCCACTGCGCCCGCAGGAACCTCGGCGATGCTGCACCGGGTGTTGGGCCGCGCCGATGTTGCGGTGGCCTCCAATCCCGAGTTCCTGCGCCAGGGGTCGGCGGTGGACGATTTCCTCAATCCGGCCCGGGTTGTGGTGGGGGCCGCCGACGCCGCCGTCGCCGAGCGGGTGGCCGGCCTGTTCGCCGGGCTCGGCGCGCCGGTGCTGATCACCGACCTCGCCTCCGCGGAGACCACCAAGTACGCCGCCAACGCGTTCCTGGCCATGAAGCTGTCGTTCACGAACTCCGTGGCAGCCCTGTGCGAAGCGGTGGGTGCCGACGTGAACGACGTGCTCGCCGGCATGGGCTACGACCCCCGCATCGGGCGCGACTACCTGAAGCCCGGGCCGGGCTGGGGCGGTTCGTGCCTGCCCAAGGACACGAGGGCTCTCGTCGCCGCAGCCGCGGAGGCCGGTTATGACTACAGGCTGTTGCGCAGCGTGGTGGCGGCCAACGACGAGCAGTTCGACAGGATCGTCGACAAGGTGGCCCGCCGGGTGCGGATGGACGGCGCCCGGATCGCGCTGTTCGGTCTGGCCTTCAAGGCCGGCACCGACGACACCCGGGACTCGCCAGCCCTCGAGATCGCCCGACGGTTGACCGCCGCCGGCGCGGCCGTTCGGGCCTTCGATCCTGCGGTCTCGACCAGCCCGGCCGCCGAGGCCGCCGGCATCTCGATCACTGGCGACGCCTACACGGCCTGTGAGCAAGCCTCCGCGCTGGTGGTGGCAACCGAGTGGGACGAGTTCCGCCGGCTCGACTTCGCCCGGATCGCCGGCGTCATGGCCCAGCGTCATGTGGTTGATGCCCGCAACATGCTGGACCGGGCTGCACTGGAGAGCCTCGGCTTCACCTACAGCGGGCTCGGCCTGCGCGGCGATAGCGAATAGCCCGGTGGCGGCGTGTTCCGCCGGCCGTCGTGGGAGACTCGGTGTGTGACCAGAGGCCGAGCGAATATGCGAGCGAATCCTCCCCATGAGGGCGAGGCCGTGGCCCGAGCGGCCCGTGAGCGCAGCGAACAAGAGCGGGAAACACCCCCTATCGACGCGATCCGCTCTCAATCGCCCGCGCAGCCCCTCAGGGTGGCCGCGGTGGTGGAGCAGTGCTGGCATCGGGTGCCGGGGGGCACCGCGGTCGCCGCGGCCCGCACCCTCGACGCTCTGGCCGCACGGGGCGACGTCGACCTGGTGGGGATTGCGGCCCGCCACCGCCACCCGCCCAAGGACGGACTCGGTCCCTCGATTCCCGTCCGTCACGCGCCGCTGCCCCGGAGGGCCCTCTATGACGCCTGGCACCGCCTGCGGTCGCCGTCGGTGCAGCGCCTGGCGGGACCGGTTGACGTGGTCCACGCCACCGGGGGAGTGGTGCCCCCGCCGGGCCGGGCGGGGCTGGTCGTGACCGTCAACGACCTGGCCTTCCTGAGCCGGCCGGAGTGGTTCACCCGCCGGGGTGTGCGCTTCGCCACCCGGGGGTTCCATTTGGCCCGGGCGCAGGCCGCGGTGGTGATAGCGCCGTCCCACGCAACTGCAGACGACCTGCACGCTCACGGCGTGGGCCCGGAGCGGGTCCGGGTGGTGCCGCTGGCGGCTGCCGCGGCCACGCCCGGGGCAGCCGAGATCGACGCGGTGCGGGCCCGCTACCGCCTCCCCGAGGTCTTCGCGCTCTGGGTCGGCACCGCCGAGCCCCGCAAGAACCTGACCGGGCTGCTGCGCGCCGCGGAGCGCACCACCACCGCCGTGCCGCTGGTGCTGGCCGGCCCCGACGGCTGGGGTCTCGACGCGGCCGGGCTGGCGGCCGGCGCGGCCTGCAAGGTGATCCGCCTCGGCTTCGTCCCCCAGCGGGACCTGCCGGCGCTGTACGCGGCTGCCCGGGTGTTCGTCTACCCGAGCCTGATGGAGGGCTTCGGACTGCCCGTCTTGGAGGCCATGGCTCAGGGTACGCCCGTGGTGACCAGCGCCGGAACCGCCACCGAGGAGGTGTGCGCCGACCCGGCGTCGGTGGTGGACCCGACCGATGTCGAGGCGCTGGCCGCGGCCGTCGACGCGGTGGTGGACGACGACGCGGAGCACTCCCGGCGCTCCGCCGCGGCCCGGACCCGGGCTACGACGTTCAGCTGGGCCGCCACTGCGGCCGGCGTGCGGAGCGCCTACGAAGAGGCCGGCGGGTGAGGAGCGGGCCGTGACCCCTCTGCGGGTGCTGGCGAACCTGTGCTCGGTGGTGCCCGCACAGGTGGGAGGGGCCGAGCCCTACACCACCAGGCTGCTGGCTGCGGTGGCGTCACAGATCCCGGATCAGGCCCCGGCCGTGGAGCTGGAGCTGGCGTCCATGGCGGGCGTGCGAGCCGTTCATCCGGAGTTGGGCGCGCCGGCGTGGCATGAGGCCTCCTGGCGGCCCGACAGCCGGGTGCGGCGAGCCGTGGTCGAGTCGACCTGGCTGGCCCGCCTGTCGTCCGGGTTCGACATCGTGCACCACTTCGGCGGCCGGCTCCCGGCTCGACGGTCCGGCGTGTCGGTGCTGACGGTACACGACATACAGCCTCTGGACCTTCCCGCCAACTTCTCGGCGATGAAGCGCCGGTATCTCGGCTGGGCCCTGCCCCGCAGCGTCCGCTCCGCCGACCTGGTGACCGTGCCGTCACAGTGGGTGGCCGACCGGCTGTCGGAACGGCTGTCGGTACCGGCTGGGCGCATCCGGGTGGTGCCGCCCACCTACGCCCGCCCCCGATCCTCCGCTGGCGCGACCGGGCCGGCGTCCGAACCGTCCGGCAGCCCTGTCAGGCAGCCCTTCCTGCTGTATCCGGCGGCCACGTATCCCCACAAGAACCACGCCACCCTCCTGATGGCCCACGCGGCCGTCCGGGCCCTCCACCCCGACCTCCAGCTGGTGCTGACCGGGGCCCGAGGCCGTGCCCACGCTCAGGTGGCCGAGCAGGCGGCCCGCACCCCCGGCGTGGTGCACCTGGGATGGGTGGACGACGCCAGGCTCGCCTCGCTGATGTCGGCCGCCAGCGCGGTCGCCTTCCCGTCGCGCTACGAGGGCTTCGGCCTGCCGGTGCTGGAGGCGATGCAGTCGGGAACCCCGGTCATCGCCGCCGACACGACCGCGCTCCCGGAGGTCGTGGGCGTGTGTGGCACCCTCGTCGATCCCGACGACGTCGACGGATGGGTTGACGCTCTCAGCGAGGCACGGTCGGGATCATCCCGGATCCGCGAGCAGGTGGACCGGGCCCTGGCCCGGGCGGCCGACTTCGCTCCCGAGCGGGCCGCCGGCCGGCTGCTGGAGGCGTGGCGGGCCGCGGCCGGTCACTCCGTGGAGCGAGCCCCGTGAGGCTGCTGGTCCTCTGCCCGCACTACGCCCCCGACGTCGCCCCCACCGGCGAGGTCGTGACCGCCATCGTTTCCGAGCTGGCCGGCCGGGACCACGAGGTCCGGGTGGTCACCTCCCTTCCCTGGTACCGCCAGCACCGGGTGGAGCCCGACTGGCGGGGACGCCCGGTGCGACCGGGGATCGCCCGCGGCGGGGTCAAGGTCACCAGGGTCCACCCGTTCCCGACGGCGAAGGGGAGCGTCGCGGCCCGTGCCGCCGGATTCGCGGGCTTCACCGCGCTGGCCACCGCCACCGCGGTCGTGGCCCGGGACCGGCCCGACGCGGTGCTGGCGATGTCGCCGCCGATAACGCTGGGCCTGGCCGGCTGGGTGGCGGCCCGCCGCTGGCGGGTGCCGTTCGTGTTCAACCTGCAGGACATATTTCCCGATGCAGCCATCGACACCGGGGCTATCAGGGGCCGGCGACTGGTAGCCGCGGCCCGCCGCCTAGAGCGGTTCATCTACCACCGCGCCGCGGCCGTGACCGTGCTGTCCTCCGACATGAGGGACAACGTGGCCGCCAAGCTCGACGCCGGCCGGTCCGGATCGGTGCGAGTCATTCCCAACTTCGTCGACACATCCCGGATCCGTCCCCTCAGCCGCGACACCGCATACCGGGCCGAGTACGGGCTGGGAGACCGGACCGTGGTGATGTACGCCGGCAACGTCGGCTTGTCGCAACCCCTCGACCTGTTGGTGGCCGCGGCACGCGCCCACCGTCATCGCGACGATGTCGTCTTCGTGGTCAACGGCGAGGGCTCGGCCCGACGGGCCCTGGAGGCGTCTGCCGAGGGCCTGCCCAACGTGGTCTTCGTCGGCTACCAGCCGGCCGAGCGCCTCGACGAGGTGCTGGCTTCGGCCGACATCCATTTGGTCGTGCTGCGTGAGGGGCTGGCCCGCTCGAGCGTTCCCTCCAAGATCTACTCGATCCTGGCCGCCAGCCGCCCGGTGGTGGCGTCGGTGGACCCTCACACCGAGCTGCCCCGCATGATCCACGAGGCCGGCTGCGGCGTCGCAGTCGCTCCCGGCGACCAGGTGGCGTTCGATGCCGCGGTCGGGACGCTCGTCGACGACCCCGACGGGCGCGATGCGATGGGTCGGCGGGGCCGGGCCTACGTGGAGGAGTGCATGACCCCCCAGGCCGTCGCGGCCGCCTACGAGGCGCTGTTCTCCGAACTGGGCCGTCACTGACATCCGGTGTGAGCCGATAGCGTGACGGCCCGTGGCCCAGCCGAGTTCTTCCAAGAAGGTCCAGCGGGCCGCCCGGGCGGCCGCCGCGCCCAAGGGCGGCCGCGAGCGCCGCGAGCTGGGATTCCCGCTCATTCTCGGGGCGGTTGTCATCCTCGGTGTGGCGCTGGTGATCTTCGCCCGGTCGTCGCGGGCTCCGGCGGCGGCGCCGAGGGTGGGTAACGACCACTGGCACTCGGCCTACGCGATCTACGACTGCGACCGGTTCCTGCCCGCCTTCACCAGCGCCGCCGATCCCGACGGCATCCACTCGCACCAGGACGGAGTGATCCACATCCACCCGTGGAACAGTTCGGCCTCGGGTGACGACGCCCGGCTCGACGTGTTCTTCGAGTCCATGGGGGCGAGGGTCACCGACGACGAGATCAGCGGCCCCGGCATCGGCGTTCTGGAGGCGGGATCCGACTGCAACGGTGAGCCGACCGTGATCCGGGCCGTGCGATTCGCCCGGATCGATCCGGCGGCGCCCGGTGGCGACCAGCCGGTCACGGGGCTCGTCGACCTGTACGAGCCGGCCGAGGAATTCACCGACGACTTCGCCGACATCCGCTTGCTGGGCGATCTGGAGGCGTTCACGTTCGCCCGGGTGCCCGCAGGCGCCGATGTGCCCCCACCGCCGGAGGACCGGCTCCAGACGGCGTTCGGGGCGTCGGCGGGGAACCTGGTCTCCACCGGGCCGGAAACCGAGCTCGACCCGACGGACGCCCCGCCCGAGGAATAAGGGCGGGGGCGCCGAGGTGCAGGCGATCCTGCTTGTCGGGGGCTTCGGCACCCGGCTGCGGCCGCTGACCCTGACCACCCCCAAGCAAATGCTGCCGGTGCTGGACCGGCCCATGCTCGAGTACGCCGTGTCGGGTCTGGCCGGCCACGGGGTCGACCGGGTGGTCCTGGCTCTGGGCTACCACGACGCCGCCTTCCGGGCCGCCTATCCCGGGGGGAGGTGCGCGGGGGTGGAGCTGTGCTGCGTGGTCGAGCCCGAGCCGCTCGACACCGCCGGTGCCATCCGCTTCGCCTACGAGGCGTCGGGCATGGGCGACTCGCCGGGCACCTTCCTGGTGGCCAACGGCGATGTGATCACCGATCTCGACGTCGGCGAGATGTTGCACCTGCATCGCTCGGCCGGAGCCGAGGCCACGATCCACCTGATCGAGGTCGACGATCCGTCCCGCTACGGAGTGGTGGTCACCGATCGCGACGGTCGGGTACGCGAGTTCGTGGAGAAGCCGCAGCCGCCCGCGCCGAGCAACTGGATCAACGCGGGGACATATCTCATGGATCCTGCCGTGATCGGGCGGATCGACGGCGGACGCCGCGTGTCGGTGGAGCGTGAGGTCTTCCCGACCATGGTCGAGGACCGAACTCTGTGGGCGCTGTGTCACAACACCTACTGGCTCGATGTCGGCACTCCGAAGGCCTACCTGCAAGCCCAACTCGACCTGCTCGACGGCCGGCGGGGGCCGGCCGTGGCCGGGGTGTCGGCGGAGGCCTCGGTCGATGCCGGCGCGTTGATCGAGCGCAGCGTGGTGATGGCCGGCGCCGTGGTGGGGGAGGGGTCGGTGGTGCGGGGCTCCGCGGTCCATGAGGGCGCCGTCATCGAGGCCGGCGCAACGGTGCTCGACTCCGTGGTGGGCTCGGGCGCGACGGTGGGGCGGGGCGCCCGGGTTACCGACGGGACGCTCATCGGCGAGCGCTTCGAGGTGGCGCCGGGGACGGCCCTGTCCGACGCCAGGGTGCCGCAGGGCGTCTGAGGACGAGCGGACAGGCAGCCGGGGCCCTCCGATGGCGACGCTGGTGACCGGGGGTGCGGGCTACATCGGCAGTCACACCACCGTCGCGCTTCACGACGCGGGCCGCGACGTCGTCGTCCTGGACGACTTCTCCAACGCCTCCAGGGCGGTGATCGACCCGATCCGCCGCCTGACCCGCCCGGACTTGCCGGTGGTGGAGGGAGACGTCGGCGATCCGGATGTGTTGGACGCGGTGTTCGGCGAGCATCGGATCGACTCGGTGGTCCACTTCGCGGCCCGCAAGAGTGTGGCCGAGTCGGTGCGTGACCCTCTGGGCTACTACCGCAGCAACCTGGGGTCGACGATCGCACTGGCGGCCGCGGCGATCGATCGGGGCGTTCGGCGGCTGGTCTTCAGCTCATCGGCCACCGTGTACGGGTCGACGTCGGCCCTGCCGGTCACCGAGGATTCACCGACCGTCCCGGAGAGCCCCTACGGCGAGACCAAGCTGATGGGCGAGCGCATCCTGTCCGGTGCCGCGGCCGCGTCGGGGCCGACCGCGGTCATGCTGCGCTACTTCAACCCGGTCGGCGCGCACCCGTCGGGGCTGATAGGGGAGGATCCTTCCGGGGAGCCGGCCAACCTCGTGCCCCGGATCATGCAGGTCGCCACCGGCCGGCTCGAGCGGCTGGATGTGTACGGCGCCGACTACTCCACGGCCGACGGCACCGCGGTGCGGGACTACGTGCACGTCATGGACCTGGCCGAGGGCCATCTGGCCGCCCTCGATGTCGACATAGCCCCGGCGAGCAGCCGGGTCTACAACCTGGGCACCGGCTCGGGCACCACCGTGCTTCAGGTGCTGGCCGTGGCCGGCGAGGCGGTCGGCAGGCCCATCCCGTACGAGATGGCCGGGCGCCGGCCCGGAGACGTGGAGGCCTCCTGGGCTGACTGCACCCGGGCCCGCGAAGAGCTCGGCTGGCAGGCCCGCCGCAGCCTGCCGGAGATGCTGGCCGACCACTGGAACTTCACCCACCACCACCCGGCCGGCGACGGGAGCCAAAGCGGCTAGCGGAAGAGGTCGTCGGCGGGGGGGCGGACTATCTCGTCGGCTACTGAGCCGGTGCGGAACCAGGACTCGTCCAGGCCCCGCACCACCGCCACGGGCACCCCCTTGGCCTTGCCCATGACCAGGTCGGCGGCCGCCGCGATCTCGTCGGCCACCGCCACCTCGGTCACCTTGAGCTCCCGGCCAAGCGCGTCGGAGGTTCCTCGCAGGTCCACCACCGCGGCGATGCCGGCGCAGCCGATGGCGGTGTCGGTCACGCCCCGGCGCCAGGGCCGGCCGAAGGTGTCGGAGACGACCACCGCGACGTCGACGCCGGCCAGGGCCCGGATTCGGTCGCGGATGCGGCGGGCCGAGCGGTCGGAGTCCACCGGCAACAACGCGGCCCAGCCCTCCTCGACGTTGCTCAGGTCGACCCCGGCGTTGGCGCACACGAAGCCCTGGGCGGTCTCCGAGATGATCAGATCGCCCCGGCGGCGCAGCACCCGGATCGACTCGGCCTCCACCAGTGGCTTGTGGCTGGTCGGGTCTTCCGGGTCGACGGGCGCCAGCCGCCCCTCGGCCTTGGACACGACCTTCTGGGTGACGACCACACAGTCCCGGTCCCGCAGCCCGTCGGGTCCGGCCGCGGCGACGATGAGCGCGGCCAAGTCGTCGCCGGGGCGCACCTCGGCGATGCCGTCGATGCCGAGGATCTCCAGGCTCACGGCGACACCGCCTCGCTGGGTGGGGCCCCCCAAGTCACGGCGACACTGCGGCCATGGTGTGGCGGGCCAGCTCGGCTGCGGCCTCAGGCGACGACATGATCGTGGGGGCCACCACGGGCCGCACCCCGGCATCGGCCACGGCCGGGGCCAGCTCGGCGTCGGCCTCGTCGATCACCAGCGCGCCGACCACGTCCCGGTAGCGGCGGGCCACCCCCACCACGCTCGCCTCCTCGCCCAGTTCCCGCAGCATCCGGTCGGCGGGTCCTTTGAGGGCCGCGCCCGCCACTATGGGCGACACCGCCACGTTGCGCTCCCTTCGGGCGACGAGCGCCTCCGTCACGCCCCGCACGGCCAGGACCGGGCCTATCGACACGACCGGGTTGGACGGTGCGATCACCACGACCTCGGCGGCGTCAATGGCCTCGAGCACGCCCGGTGCCGGGTGGGCATCACCAGCGCCCGCGAACCGCACCCCGGAGATGGCGACATCGTGGGCGAGCCGGACGAAGTACTCCTGGAATCCGATCTCGGTGCCCTTCGCCAGCGTCACCCGGGTCTCTATCGGCTGATCGCTCACCGGCAGGATCCTGCAGCCCAGGCCGCGGGCCGCGGCCAGGCGAGCCGTCGCCTCGCTCAGGGTGTGCCCCTGGCGCAGCAGGGTCGTGCGGAACAGGTGGGTTCCTATGTCGCGGTCGCCCAGATTGAACCAGGCGTCGATTCCGAGCGCTCTGAGCTCGTTGAGAGCGTTCCATGTCTCGTCGGCCAGGCCCCAGCCCCGTTCGGGGTCGATAGCTCCCGACAGCGTGTAGACGACGGTGTCGATGTCGGGGCTGACGTGCAGGCCGTGCAGCTCGATGTCATCGGCCACGTTCACCACCGCGGTGACGTCGGAGGGGGAGGTCACCAGCAGCTGCCCAGCCAGGTAGCGGGCCGCGCCCACCCCTCCGGCCAGGACCGTTATCACCGCCGCGTCCCGCTCAGTCTCAGCCGGCGGGGTGGAGCCGGCTCTGAAGCAGCGCCAGATCGGCGTCCACCATCAGCCGCACCAGCTCCACGAACGACGTCCTCGGGTTCCAGCCGAACGCGGCGGTGGCCTTGGACGAGTCGCCCACCAGCAGGTCGACCTCGGCCGGCCGGATGAAGCGCTCATCCACCACGACGTGGTCGCGGTAGTCCAGCCCCACATGTTCGAAGGCCAGCTCGCACAGGGTGCGCACCGAGTGCGTCTTGCCGGTGCAGATCACGTAGTCGTCGGGCTCGTCCTGCTGGAGCATCTGCCACATGGCCTCTACGTAGTCGGCGGCGTAGCCCCAGTCCCGCTGCGACTCCAGGTTGCCGAGCCGCAGCTCGTCGGCCAGGCCGAGCTTGATGCTGGCCGCGGCGTGGGTGATCTTGCGGGTCACGAACTCCATGCCCCGGCGCGGGCTCTCGTGGTTGAAGAGGATCCCCGAGGTGGCGTGCAGCCCGTAGGACTCGCGGTAGTTGACCGTGATCCAGTGGCCGTAGACCTTGGCCACCCCGTAGGGGCTGCGGGGATAGAACGGGGTCTGCTCGTTCTGGGGGACCTCCCGCACCTTCCCGAACATCTCCGACGAGCTGGCCTGGTAGAAGCGGATGTCCCGGTCCACCAGCCGGATGGCGTCGAGGATCCGGGTGACCCCGAGGGCGGTGGTCTCACCGGTGAGGACCGGCTGGCTGAACGAGGTCTGCACGAAGGACTGGGCCGCGAGGTTGTACACCTCGTCGGGCCGGTAGGTGCGCAGGATCTCGATCATCGAGACCTGGTCGAGCAGGTCCCCGGTGACTATCCGGACCTGGTCCTGGATGTGGGCGATGCGCTCGTAGTTGACGATGCTGGAGCGCCGCACCATGCCCATGACCTCGTAGCCCTTGTCCAGGAGCAGCTCGGCCAGGTACGAGCCGTCCTGGCCGGTAATGCCGGTGATCAGGGCGCGCCTTGCCATGGTCTACTGGCTATCGCCCAGCGGCGGCAGTTCCGACCCTGCCGTCACGCGCCGCCAGTACTCGAGCAGATCGCCGAGCGTCTGCTCCAGCCTCACCTCGGGGCTCCAGCCGGTGGCGGCCCGGAGCTTCGATGGGTCGCCTCTGGCCTCGGCCACGTCGACGGGTCGGAGGAGTTCGTCGTCGGCGACCAGGCGCATGGGACGGGTGGCCCGCGCCACGAGAGCCTCGGCCAGCTCACCGACGCTGAGCGAGACTCCGCTGCACACGTTGTAGGCCTCCCCGCAGGCCCCGTGCTCGGCCAGCAGCCGGTAGGCCCGCACGACGTCGCGCACGTCCGTGAAGTCGCGGCGGGCCTCTAGGTTCCCCACCGGCACGATTCCGGTGCCAGTGTGTTCGTTGCGCGCGATTCGGGCCGCCAGCGCGGACGCCACGAAGCGGTTGCTCTGGCCCGGTCCGAGGTGGTTGAAGGCCCGGGCCCGGACCACGTCGAGGCCGCGCCCCGCTCCGGCCTGCACGCAGACCATCTCGGCGGCCGCCTTGCTCGCCCCGTAGGGAGTGACCGGGAGCATCGGGGCGGCCTCGCCGACGGGGAGCTCGGCCGGCTCGAGGCGGCCGTAGACGTCGGCGCTGCTCACCACCACCACACGGCCCGCGCCGGCCCGGCGGGCCGCGTCCAGGACGTTGAAGGTGCCCTCCACGTTCACCCGCAGCGTGGCCGCGGCCGCGGTGAAGCTCGCCTTGACGTCGGCCTGCGCGGCCAGGTGGTACACCGCGTCCGGCCGGCAACCGCTGAAGTCGGCCGCCAGCGCCTCGGGGTCGGTGATCTCGGCCTCGCTGGACGTCACCTCGTCGCCGCAAGCCGCGAGGTGCGCAACCAGATGGCAGCCCACGAAGCCGCTGGCGCCGGTGACGAGAGCCCGCACGAGCGCCTACCGCACGGAGCCTGGACAGCGCATGAACGCGCAGACTATGTGGCGCCTGCCACACTTGTCGCATGGCGGCATCATCGGGCCGCGGCGGGCGGCTGGCATCCCTGGTGGATCCCGGCTCCACCGCGGTGCTTACCATGGAGTTGCAGCGGGGCGTGGTCGGACCCGGATCGATGATGCCGGTGCTCGCCGAGCAGGTCGCGGCCTCCGGCGCCGTCGATGCCGCGGCCTCGGTGTGCGAGGCGGCCCGGACCGCGGGCGCCCGGGTGGTCCACTGCACGATGGAGACCCGGCCCGACGGCGCCGGAGGCTCGGTCAACTGCCGGATCCTGGGCCTCGCCGACCGGCTGCGCCGCGAGGGGACCGCGCCCACCGAGGCCGGCACCGAAGGCTCCCGGCTGGTGCCCGAACTGGGGGAGGATCCCCGTGACCTGGTCGTGGCCCGCTGGCACGGGCTCACACCGTTCACGTCTACCCCGCTCGACCAGACCCTGCGGAATCTCGGCGTCACCACCGTCGTGGCCACGGGCGTGTCGGTGAACGTGGGCATCGTGGGCCTGTGCCTCAGCGCCGTCGATCTCGGCTACCAGGTCGTGCTCGTGCGCGACGCGGTGGCCGGGGTCCCCGCCGACTACGCGGCGTCGGTGATCGACAACACCCTGGCCATGGTGGCCACCGTCGTCACCGCCACCGAACTGATCGGGGCCTGGGCTGATCGGGGTCCGGGCTGACCCAGGCCGGAGCCGACGCGGGCCTGCACCTTGCCAACCGGGGCGCCCATTAGCCTCGGTTGATCGCATCTCCCGCCGACAGCTCGGCGCCCGCTCCGGGCGCGTCCGGCACCGCTCAGCAGCATCCGACGGTGCTGGCCGTGGTGGTCGCCCACCGGCCGGGCGAGTGGTTCGAAGAGACCCTGGAGTCGCTGGCCCTCCAGGACTACCAGTCCCTGAGCGTCGCGGTTGTGGACGCGGCCGGATCGGGGCTCGATCCCCGGGTGGCCGCGGTCGCCGAAGGCGCCGAGGTGATAGACGCAGCCGGCGTCTCCGGCTTCTCGGAGGCAGCCAACGCGGTGCTCTCGGCCGAGCTCTCGGCCGACTTCCTGCTGGTCTGCCACGACGACGTGGCCCTCACCTCGGATGCGGTGAGCGTCCTCGTGGCCGAGGCGCTGCGAAGCAGCGCAGGGGTGGTCGGGCCCAAGATCGTGGAATGGGACAGTCCCGAGATCATCCGCCACGCCGGCTACGACGTCGACCGCTTCGGTGTTGCCGCCGACCGGGCCGGCGCCCACGAGCTCGACCAGGAGCAGCACGACGGTGTGCGCGACTCCTTCGCCCTCCCGTCGGCGGCGATGCTCATCCGCACCGAGCTGTTCGTCCGGCTCGGAGGCTTCGACGCGGGCATGACCTTCCGGGGCGAGGACGTCGACTTCTGCTGGCGGGCCCAGATGGCCGGGGCCCGGGTGATGTTCGTCGGGGGGGCAGTGGCCCGCCACCGCGGCGGGCTCGCGTCGCGCACCGGCGTCGACGACGTGAGGCTGACCCAGACCCGTCACGCATTGAGGGCCATGCTGGTCAACCACGGCCGCATCTCGCTCACCCTGTTCGTGCCGCTGGCCGCGCTGATGGCCGTCGCCGAGGTTGTGCTGGGGGTGTTCACGGCCCGTTTCGGCCGGGTCCGCGACGTGGTGTCGGCCTGGGTGTGGAACATCTCCCGGCTCGACGTCGTGCTCGAACGCCGGCGGGCCAACACCCAGGTCCGCAGGGTCCGCCAGGCCGACGTAACCGCCCTGCAATACCTCGGCAGCGTTCGGCTGGTCTCCTTCTTGAGACGGCAGTTCGGCGGCGAATCGCAGGGCCTGCTCAGCGTCGCAGGCCGTGGCGTGCTGGGAGGACTGAGAACTGGCACGACCCGCCTCACCTTCCTGACCTGGACCGTGGTGGTCGCGGTGGTGCTGTTCGGGTCGCGTCGGCTCCTGTCCGACGGCGTGCCCGCGGTAGGTGACTTCGCCCAGCTCCCGGAGACGGCCAACGACCTCATCAGGACGTGGTGGAACGGGTGGAGCGACCGCAATGCGGGCGCGCCGACCTCCAACCTGGGCGTCCTCTTCTTCCTCAGTGTGGGCGGCTGGCTGCTGGCCGGCAGTGTGGGTCTGCTCCGCACGCTGTCGGTGCTTCTGCCCATCGGTATGGGCCTGCTGGGGGCCTACCAGCTCCTGGCCGCGACCGGCTCCCGCCGGGCCCAGGCAGCCACGCTGGTCGCCTACCTGCTCGTCCCGCTGGCATCCTCCTCGGTCGCCAGCGGGTCCATTCCCGGCCTAGTCGGCTACGCCGCCGCGCCGTGGATGCTCCGTGCTCTGCTGCGGGCGTCGCGCGCCGCACCGTTCCGGTCCAGCCCCGGGCGTCTCCACGGTCTGGTGCCGGCCGCGGTCTCGCTGGGCGCAGTCGCGGGTCTCGCCGCGCTGGTCGTCCCGGCTGCAGTGGGTCTGGTGGCGCTGCTCGCCGCGGGCCTGGTGCTCGGGAGCCTGCTCGCGGCCCGGCCCGGCGCTGTCGGGGGGCTGCTGACCGCCACCGTGCTCGCGGTGCCGGTCATCGCCTTCGTGGCCGTGCCGACCGTCGTGGACGTGCTGGCGACCGGCCCGACGTGGGCGCCGATCGCCGATGGCCGCGACGGTTCAGCGGGCACGGTCTCCTTCGCCGAGATACTGAGATTCGCGGTCGGACCCGACGACGGTGGCGTCCTGACGTGGCTGTTCGCAGTGCCGATGATCGTGCCGCTGCTGCTGGGACGCGGATGGCGCCTCGAGCAGGCCATTCGCCTCTGGGTGGTGGGTCTGACGGCGTGGGCGCTGGCCCTGGTTGCACAGCGGGGGATGCTGCCCTTCGGGCTTCCCGACCTGCAACTGCTGCTGGCCCCGGCCGCGGTGGCGGTGGCCGCCCTGTGCGGCATGGCCGTGCTGTCCATCGAGCACGACCTGCGATTCAGCCACTTCGGCTGGCGCCAGGCCCTGGTCCCGGTCATGGTGGTGGCGTCGCTGGTGCTGGCCTTCGGCAGGGTCACTGTGCTCGAGTCCGGCGGTTGGGGCCTGGTGGAGCGCGACCACCACGCAGCCCTTCGCTTCGAGCCTCCGGCCCTGGTCGGGGCCTACCGGGTGCTGTGGATCGGCGCGCCCGAATTCCTCGCGGTCGAGGGTCACAGCCTCGAGCCCGGGGTTGCCTGGGCGGTAACGGCCGGGGACTCGGTCACGATCGCCGATCGTGCCCTGCCCGTCGACACCGGCCGCGCCGATCTCATCGAGACCGCGATTGGTGACATCGACGCGGGCCGGACCACCCGGGCCGGGAGGGTTCTGGCCGGTATGGGCGTGCGGTATGTGGTGCTGCTGCACAGGCTCGCGCCCGCGCCGTTCGTCGGCGAGGATCAAGCCAAGCCGGTGCCGGCCGGACTCGCAGCCGCGATCCGCAACCAGCTCGACCTGGAGCTGGTCGAGGGAACCAACAGCGCGGTGGACATGTTCGTCAACACGTCCTGGACGCCGATGCGGGCGGTGCACGCGCCGGGATTCGACGAGGGCGTGCACGAGATCGCAGACCTGGAAGCCCATCCGATCACCCCGGGAGTTCCGGTGTTCTCCGGAACAGGCCCGCCGTGGCACGCCGAGATCCCCGACGGCGCCGAGGTCCTGGTGGGGCACACGCCCCGACCCGGCTGGGAGCTGAGAGTCGACGGTGAGGCGGCCGCCCGGCGCGAGGCCGTCGCTTGGGCGAGGGCCTACCTTCCCGCCGACGGAGGTGAGGCCGAGCTGTCCTACTCGTCGCCCTGGTGGCGCCGTGCCAGTCAGCTTCTGGGCTCGGCTGCGCCCGTCGTACTGCTGCTGGCCTGGCTGCGACGCCGAATGGACCGCGACTGATGCGCTCGGTGAGGGTGCTCGCCATGGTGGCCATCGCCGGACTGCTGGCCGCCGGCGTCCTCATCGACCTGCCCGACCGGCCGGCGGCGGACCGCCCCGTCCGGTACCTCTCGACCCTGGCTGCCCCGGCCGGTGCCGTTAGCACTTGGTTCTGCCCCGGCGGCAGCGGCCCCGACGGCGAGGCCGAGCTGACCATCGCTCTGGCGAGCGGCTCGGATCAGCGGCGGGCCGCGGCCGTGTCGGTCCTGCCCGGCGGGTCCGATCCCTCCGAGGCCCGGACCGTCGACGTCGAGATCGAGCCCCGCGGCCGGGTGCTGGTGAAGCCGTCGGAGGAGGTTCCCGGCGCCCGGTGGGTCGGCGCAGTGGTCGAGGTGGACGGCACCGACGTCGTGGTCGAGCAGATACTCGCCGCCAAGCAGGGGGACGTCGGCCGCTCGGCCTGTCTCACCAGGACGGCCAGCAGCTGGTTGGTGCCCCACGGAGCGACCCGCTCGGCGGTGGAGGGCGAGCGCTTCATCATCATGCTCCTCAACCCGTTCCCGGACATCGCGGTGGCCGACATCGAGCTGGTGGCCGATGTGGGCCGTGACACGATCGACGGTCTGGTGGTGCCGGCCCAGCGGGTGGTCGCCGTCGACATCACCGACGAGATCACCGTCGCGACCTCGGTGGCGGCCTTCGTCGAGGTCGTGTCGGGCCGCGTGGCCGCCTCGTGGATCCAGCTCGCTGATGGGCTGATCGCCGGCCGCGGCGCCCGGGCGTCCACGGCGGTTGCCGGTGCCGCCCCGCTGTGGCACCTGCCGGTGGCAGGGGTGGGGCCGGCCCGCCGGGACGTAGTGGCCATCGCCAACCCGTCGGCGGAGGCCGCCGAGGTGGACCTGGAGATCTTGGCCGAGGCGCCCGGAACCGACGTCAGCCCGATCGAGATCACCGTCAGACCCGGACGGACCGCCCTGGTCGACCTCTCCCAGCAGGGCCGGCTCGAGGGCATCGGGCCCTTCAGCGTGAGGGTGCGCTCTCTTGACGACGCCATGGTGGCGGCGTCGATACACAGCGTCACGTTCGCAGCTGACAACGGCAGCGAGGCGGCCGCAGCCGTCGCGGGCTCCACCGCGACCATCGGGTCGGACGCCGCGGCCCGCCGCTGGCTGGTGGCCGCCGAAGCGGCCGACTCCGAGCCCGCCGCCACAGACGGCGGCGAGTCATCGATCCTGGTGGTGGTGAACCCGTCGTCGGTGGGGATCGCACAGGTCGCCCTGAGCGTGGACGGGGCGATGGTGCGCCGCCTCGAGGTCGGACCCCGCCGCCGTGCCAGTGTCGCGCTGGACCGCCTTGGCTCGGGCCGTTTCGTAGTGGAGGTGGAGTCCTCGGCGCCAGTCATCGCCGCCACCGAACTAATAGGGCTGACCTCCCGCACGGCCTCGCTTGGCGCGGCGGTCTCCGAACCGGTTCCTGCTATCGATATCCGCTGACTCGCCGACGCTCAGCCCGTATCGCAGAACGGCCGGCTGTAGCGGTTGAGCATCAACTGGTCGAGGTGCTGGCGCACGGCCGGTCCTCCCATGTTGAGGTGCTCGGGGATCATCCCGGAATACGCGTCGATCAGGGCGCAGCGGTGGCGATTGCCCTCCTCGGTCCAGTCGATGGTGACGGACGCGTTCGAGATCTGGCTGGTGACCGACGACAGCGGGTCGTGCCGGTCGGCTTGGGACAGCCGCCAGTTGGCCAGCAGCGAGGCGGCGAGCAACACCGCCAGCAACCCAGCCGCGCCCGCTGCGACCGCTTGCCGCGGGCCTCTGCCGCGGACCGTTTCAACCGCGGACACGACGCCGGCGGCGATCAGCAGTGACCAGCCCACCTGAGTCAGCACGGTCTCCCGCCAGGCGTCGACCGCCCTCAGATCCGTCTCGTGCACTTGATTGGACAGGCTGGCCAGGAGTGCTGCGAGTAGAGCGGCTGAGGCTCCGAGCACCGCCAGGGCCAGCGCCAGGTGTCGTGGCCGGACCGCCCCGGTGTGGGCGGGGGAGAGTGGCGCCTCGTCCAGACCGGGATGCGGCTCGACGCGGCTGCCCGTCGGTCTCGCCGACCGGGCCGCCACGACGGCCATGACCAGCACGGCGGCCAGCAACAGTCCCGTCAGCGCGTTTCTGGCGAGGTCCTCCATGCCGAGGTCGAGGCCGAAGTGCCGGGCGAGTTCTGCGTTGTGCGACCACCCGGCTAATGGTGTGCCCGCGGCCAGTCGCCGGGGAATGTGGCCGAGCGTCTCGACGGAGAACTGCGGGTCGGTCCCGTTGTAGCAGGACTGCTCGGCGCAGCGCCGGATGATCTCGATCCGGGCCGGGACGAAGGCAACCAGGAAGCCGGCCGAGGCCGCCGTCCAGCGTTTGACGGCCGCGGTCGACCTGATCTCGGAAAGGGGCATTCCCATGGCCACGGCGCGGGCCACGATGAAGACCGCAGCCAGGATCGGGGCCAGGTAGACGAGGTCGTAGAAGAGGGCCGAGACGCCCCCCAATGCCGCCATGGTGGCCCACTCGTGCCGCCGGAGTCGCCGGCGCTGCATGTCCCGGTCGCGGGCCACCAGCAGGGCCACCGCCAGGATCAGCACGACCGCGCCGATGATGGTGTGCGGGAAGTGCACGAGGTTGACGTGGTTGTACCACCGGCGATTCGCATCCGGACCGTGGCTGCCGCTCGCGACCAGCACCGTCCCCAGCGCCAGCGGGTAATACACGTTGACCGGATGCCGGAGCGAGACCCCCGCCGAGCGGGCCAGGGCCGCGACCACCGCCGAAGCCGTGAGGGCCAGCAGACCCACCATCACCAGCCGGACCGCGCCGAGGACGACGTGGGGAGCCAGGCCGGTCGCCTCGCCGGCCTCGAACACGAGACTGTGCCCGGCGGTCTCGAACAGCCGTCCCAACGGCCGGAAGTTGCCGCGGCCCAGGAAGAAGTCGAGGTCGTGATAGGTCCCTTCAATGATCTTGAAGGGATTGGAGCCGTACCGGCTGATGACCGCGTAGATCCTCGGTCTCTCGTCCCCCTGAAACGACATCCCTACGAGCGGGACAGTGCAGACCAGCGCGGGCCCCGCGACGGTCAACCACCGCCGAGCGGCGGCGGTTCGGACGATCAAGCTGCGGGCGTGGGCACGCCGGTAGGAGTCCCCGAGCCGTTGCCCGCGGTCGGTGGGGTATCGGGGTCCGGCGGGGAGTCGGCGACGGCCGAGCCCTCCGGCCCGTCCTGCGGCAGCGTGCCTCCCTGCGACACCGCGATCAGGCGTGCCACCTCTTCGCCGCTGATGGTCTCGTGCTCCAGCAGCTTTCGGGCCACCAGGTCGAGACCGTGGCGGTACTCGGTGAGGGTCGACCGGCACCGGTCCTGCTGCTCGCGCAGGATGCGCTCGATCTCCTCGTCGATCACCCGGGCGGTGTCGTCGCTGTAGTCGCGGGTCTGCATCAGGTCCTCGCCCAGGAACACCTGGTTCTGGGAGCCCCACGCCATCGGGCCGAGCTTGTCGCTCATGCCCCACTCCCGCACCATCGACTTGGCCAGCGCGGTGGCCCGCATCAGGTCATCGGCGGCGCCGGTGCTCACAATGCCGAACACCAGCTCCTCGGCGATGCGGCCGCCGAACATGACCACCAGCCGGTCGAGGATGTAGTCGCTGCGGTAGATGTGGCGGTCCTCCTCGGGCAGCTGCATGGTCACCCCGAGCGCCATCCCGCTGGGAATGATGGTGACCTTGTGCAGCGGGTCGGCGGTGGGCAGGACCGCGGCGCACACCGCGTGGCCGGCCTCGTGGTAGGCGATGGCCTCCTTCTCGTCGTCGGAGAGGGCCAGCGACTCCCGCTTCTGGCCCATCAGGACCCGGTCGCGAGCCTGCTCCACATGGCGGGCTGCGATCTCCTCCTCGCCGTCGCGCACCGCGTAGAGGGCGGCCTCGTTGATGAGGTTGGACAGGTCGGCGCCGCTCATCCCCGGCGTGCCCCGGGCCACCACGTTGAGGTCCAGGTCTTCAGCGGTGCGCTTGCCCTTGACGTGCACCTCGAGGATGGCGTGCCGGTCCGAGAGCTCGGGCAGGGGCACCACAACCTGGCGGTCGAAGCGTCCCGGGCGCAGCAGGGCGGGGTCGAGGATGTCGGGCCGGTTGGTGGCCGCCATCATCACGATGCCCTCGGAGCCCTCGAACCCGTCCATCTCCGAGAGCATCTGGTTCAGGGTCTGCTCCCGCTCGTCGTGGCCGCCGCCGAGGCCTGCGCCCCGCTTGCGTCCGATGGAGTCGATCTCGTCGATGAAGATGATGGCCTTGCCCATCTTGCGGGCCGATTCGAACAGGTCCCGCACCCGGCTGGCGCCCACCCCGACGAACATCTCCATGAAGTCCGAGCCGGTCACCGACAGGAACGGCACGCCGGCCTCGCCCGCCACCGCCTTGGCGATGAGCGTCTTCCCGGTGCCCGGGGGACCCACCAGCAGGACGCCCTTCGGGACCCTCGCGCCGATCTCCGCGAAGCGTTCCGGCATCTTCAGGAAGTCGACTATCTCGGTGATCTCCTGCTTGACCCCTTCGTAGCCGGCCACGTCGTCGAACGTGGTTCCGGGCCGTTCGGTCGTGTAGGTCTTGGCCCGGCTCCGCCCGATCGACATGATGCTCCCCATCTGCCCCTGGGCCCGGCGCTGCATCCACCAGAAGAACAGGATGAGCAGGCCGATCGGCAGCAGCAGCGGAATGATCGACAGGAAGAAGTTGGTCTCGGGCGTGTCGTAGCGGAACTCGGGCACGTGCTGGTTGATCAGGGCCGTGTCGGCGTCGGGGAGCGGCAGCGGCCCGTTGGACACGTACTCGGTGCCGTCGACGGCGGTCGCCTTGATGCTGCCGCTGTTGTTGTTGTAGGTGCCCTGGACTATCCCCCCGTCGGTGACCCGGTCGAGGAAGTCCGGGTAGGAGATCTCGGCTCCGGACTCGTCGGGGAGCATGGTGGTGGCCATGAACACTGCGATGACCGCGCCGATCATCAACCAGATGACAAGGCGGGAGCGCCGCTGGGTCTCCGGCCGGGGCCGGGGAGCCGGCGGTTGGCTCCGCTTGCGGTCCTGAGGTTCGGGCGGCGGCGGAGGCGGCGGGCTGTCGGCCACGATTCCAGACTAGTCCGGTACGGTTGCAATCCATGCGGCCTGAGATGCCGGCCACGACTCGGCTCACTTGGGCGGCAGCCGGATGGGGCGCAGGCTTCGTCGCCTCTCTCGCGGCGTCCTTCGTGGTGGTGGCGGTGTTGCTGGGGCCGGAGTTCCTGGAGACCGAGGACAACCTGATGCGCCGCATCGGGATCGGCGGGCTCGTGATGCTGCAGGTTCCCTTGTGGCTGGGCCTGCTCGGCACACCCCTGCTGGCCCGGCGCTACGGCCTCCGCTGGAGGAGCCAGCTCGGGTGGGTGATGCGTCTCCGGGACGTGCCCGTCGGGCTGGCGGTAGGCGTGGTGACGCAGCTCGTCGCGGTGCCGTTGCTGTACTGGCCCATATTCCGGATCTTCGGCGATCTGGACGTGGAGAAGCCGGCACGCGAGCTAAGCGAGCTGGCCGTAGGGCCGTCGGATGTGGCCCTGCTCGTCGTGATGACGGTGGTCATGGCTCCCATCAGCGAGGAGGTCTTCTTCAGGGGCCTGCTCCAGGGAGCGCTGCAGGACCGGCTCGGGCCGGTCTGGGCGGTGGCCATCCCGTCGGTGGCCTTCGGAATCACCCACTTCCAGCTGGTTCAGTTTCCCGCCCTGGTGCTGGTGGGGGCGGTCCACGGGCTGCTCGTGCTGCGGACCGGCCGTCTCGGTCCGGCGTTGTGGTCCCACGCCGGATTCAACGCGATCACGGTGGCGGTGCTGCTGTGGTGAGCCCGCTCGCCGGCGCCGGCGCGCCCAGGAGGCGAGTCGGCGCCGTGCTGGTTTGTGCGGTCGTCGCGGTGGCGGTCGCGTTCGTGGTGGTCAACCTCAGGCCCTGGCTGTGGTTCGACGACACCACCCCGACCGGTGGGGATCTCGGTGCTCACGTGTGGGCTCCGGCCTACCTGCGCGATGTGCTGATACCGGAGCTCCGGCTCACCGGCTGGACCCATGACTGGTATGCGGGCTTCCCCGCCTTCGCCTTCTACATGGTGATCCCGTCGCTGCTGGTGGTGATCGTCGACGCCGGCCTCGACCTGAGCGTGGGCGTGTTCGCCTACCTGGCGGTCGTGGGGGCCGTGGGCGGGCTCGCGATGCTGATCCTGGGTCGGACGGGATGGGCTGCTGCCCAGCGCTGGGCCCTGGCAGTGGGAATCGCTGCGATAGCCGGGGCCGGGAAGCTGTTCGTCGGCGACGTCGAGACGAACCGCGCCATCGCTGCGCTGCTGCTGCCGGCCGCCTGCGGCGGGTGGGCGTGGCACCTGCTGAGGGCCCGGCCCCGCTGGCGAGCCCCTAGCGCGGTTGCCGCGGTCGTGCTGGCCGTTTTCGTGGTCCCGATGCCGTACGGCGTGGCCCTCAAGGTCGTGGCGATCGCCGGAGTGGTCGCTCTGCCCATAGCGGTGTGGGCCATGGCAAGAACCGCCGGAGTCGGACTCGAGGGCCAGGCCCTGGCCTCAGTGGCCACGCTGCTGTTCCTGTTCGACCGCTCGTTCAACATCTACGGCGGCAACCTGATGTCCACCATGGCGGGCGAGTTCGCCTACTCGCTCGGTCTGGCCGTCGCGGTGCTCTTCATCGGCGTCGCGGCCCGGGGCATGGACTCGGACCGCCACAGTGTCCTGGCCGGTGCTCTGCTGGCACTCACCGGGCTGTTGCACCTGTTCTCCGCCTTCCTCGCGCTGGCCGCAACCGCCGCGCTGCTGTTGACCGGCCGGTGGCAGCGGGCCGCCTGGCTCCAGCGGCTGAAGTGGACCCTGGTGACCGGCGCGCTGGGCGCGGCGCTCGGCGCATGGTGGGTCCTGCCCTTCTGGTGGAATCGGGGCCTGCTCAACGACATGGGCTGGGGCAAGGAGCGCCGCTACCTGTCGTCGCTGTGGTCGCGCAGTTCCTTCGACTACGGGTTCCTTGTCAACCATCCCGTGCTCCAGTTCTTCATCGTTGTCGCGGTCGCCGGGTCGGCCGTGCTGTTCTTCAGGAGGTCCCGGCCGCGGGCGGAGCGCTGGTCGCGGCTTCATGTGGCGCTGGCGGTGACGGGCGCCATATTCGCGGTGGCGTTCGTGGTGATGCCCGAGGGACGCCTGTGGAACGTCCGGATCCTGCCCTTCTACTACCTCACGGTGTACCTGACGGCCGCCCTCGCCGTGGGCGAGTTGATCGGATGGGGCCGCTCACGGCTCGACCGCCGGCACGCAGCCCGCGTCGAGGCCGAGGCACCCGCCGAGGCTGGCCGGTTCGGGGCCCTCGCGGGCTCCCTCACGGCCGGCGCCTGCGTTGCGCTGGCCGCGGTCGCGGTGCTGGTCATGGTGGGGCTGCCGCTGCGGTCGTTGCCCGGAGGCAGGCTCGGCGACGACGGCGTGTACCGCTGGGGACCCCTCAGCTCAAGCGACTCCAATCTCGGCTCCTACTGGGTGCAGTACAACTTCGAGGGCTACGAGGGCCGCCAGCCGACCGCGGACGGCGGGGGAAGCGCCGAGTACTGGGACCTTGTCGACACCATGGACCGTGTCGGCGAGAGCCGGGGGTGTGGCCCGTCGCTGTGGGAGTACGGCTCCGGCCGTCTCGGCTCCTACGGCACGCCGATGGCTCCCATGCTGCTGCCGTACTGGACCGACCGATGCATCGGCTCCATGGAGGGCCTCTACTTCGAGGCGTCGGCCACGACGCCGTACCACTTCCTGATGCAGTCCGAGATGTCGGCTGCTCCATCCCGGGCCCAGCGCGACCTGCCCTACGGCGGACTCGATGTCGCCCGGGGGACCGAGCACCTGCGGGCCATGGGTGTGCGCTACTACATGGCCTTCTCGGAGGACGCGGTGCGCCAGGCCCGGGCCGTGCCAGGGCTGGCGGAGGTGGCGTCCTCAGGCCCGTGGGTCGTCTTCGAGGTGGCTCAGAGCGCGCCCGTGACCGGGCTGGCCAGGCTGCCGGTGGTCGTGGACGGCGTCGGCCGCTCCAGCGACTCCTGGCTGGAAGCGTCGGTGGGCGCGTTCCTGGCCGAAGGCCCCGATGCGCCGCTGCTGGCGGCCGAAGGACCCTCCGAATGGCCGAGGATGGCGCTGCCGGCCACGCACGAGGAGTCCGGCGCCGGGGGCGGGTCCGGCAACGATGTGCCCCGGGAGCAGGTGATGCGCCGGCTGGCCGAGCTGCTGCCGGAGGCCGCGCCCCGCTCCGATGTCGAGCCGGCGGTGGTGAGCGATGTGGTCCGCCGCGACCACTCCATCTCGTTCTCCGTCGACCGGGTCGGGGCGCCGGTGCTGGTGCACACCTCCTACTTCCCCAACTGGTCGGCATCGGGTGCCGAGGGGCCGTACCGCGTCACCCCGAACTTCATGGTGGTGGTGCCCACCGGCACCGAGGTGCGCCTCGACTACGGGCACAGCGCGGTGGAGTGGATCGCGCTCGTGATCACGCTCGGGGGCCTGGTCGCCGTAGGGTGGATGTTGGTGCGGAGGGAGTCTGGAGCACAGTGAGACTGTCGGTGGTCGTTCCTGCCTACCGCGAGGCTGGCCGCATCGGCGAGACCGTGGCCACGCTGCGATCCGAGCTGGCTCCCGTGCACCATGAAGGCGGCGTCGAGATCGTGGTGGTCGACGACGGCTCCGACGACGGCACGGCCGCGGCCGGCCGGGCTGCGGGCGCCGACGTGGTCGTGGAGTTCCCGGTCAACCGGGGCAAGGGCGCCGCGGTGCGGGCCGGGATGCGGATCGCCTCCGGATCGGTGGTCGCCTTCACCGACGCCGACCTCTCCTACCCGCCCCACCAGATTCTCGGCCTGCTCGAGGAGGTGGAGCAGGGGGCTGACGCCGCGGTGGGCGATCGCCGCCATCCGGACTCGGTCGCGGTGACGGATGCGTCGTGGCTGCGGCGCACCGGCAGCCGGGCCGTGGCCGCCGTCTGCCGGTTCCTCGGGCTCGGCCGGGGCCGCGACACCCAGTGCGGCCTGAAGGCGTTTTCCCGGGAGGCGGCGAACGAGCTGCTCGATGCTTCGGTCATGAACCGGTTCGCCTTCGACATCGAGCTGCTCTTCTTGGCCGACCGGCTCGGAATGCGGGTGCGTGACGTGCCGGTGGAGGTGGTCAACAGCCGGGTGTCGTCGGTGCGGGTGGCCAGCGACGGCTGGGGACTGGTGCTCGACATGTGCCGCATCCGCACCAGGGCGCTGCTGGGCCGCTACCCGCACGGCGACACCTGAGATCCGACCGCGCGGTGGGCGACTACGAAGCGATCTTCAAGGCTTACGACATCAGGGGCATCGTGGGCGATCAGATCGACGCCGCGGCCTGCTTCGCCATCGGCGGCGCCTTCGCGGGCCACGTGCGGGTCAACGGAGCTTCCCGGGTGGTGGTCGGCCGCGACATGCGGCCCGACGGGGCGGAGCTGTCGGGGGCGTTCTGCGAGGGGGTCGTCGCCGCCGGAGTAGACGTGGTGGACATCGGGCTGTGCGCCACCGAGATGGTCTACTTCGCCTCCGGGACGCTGGTCGCGCCCGGCGCCATGTTCACCGCGTCGCACAATCCGGTGGGCTACAACGGCATCAAGCTCTGCGGCCCGGGGGCCTCGCCGATAGGGACCGCCACCGGGCTGGCCGACATAAGGGCCCGGGCCGAGTCGGGACCGGTGCCGGCGGCTGCACCGGGACGGGTCGCTCGCCGGGATCTCCTCGACCGCTACGTGGAGCATGTCCTGGGGTTCGTGGACGTTGCAGCTCTGCGGCCGCTGCGCCTGGTCGTCGACACTGCCAACGGCATGGGCGGCCTGGTGGTCCCGGCGGTGTTCGAGACACTGCCCTTCGACGTCGACTACCTGTATCCGGAACTCGACGGCACGTTCCCCAACCATCCCGCCGACCCGCTCAAGCCCGAGAACCTGCGAGATCTCCAGGACTGGGTGCGGGCCCGCTCTGCCGACGCGGGCTTGGCCTTCGACGGCGACGCCGACCGGGTGTTCCTGGTGGACGAGTCCTCCTGCCCGCTGCCGGGCTCACTAACCGCATCGCTCATCGCAGCCCGGTTCCTCGAGCGCGAGCCCGGCGCCGCGATAGTCGGCAACGTCATCTGCTCGAAGGCGTTCGCCGAGGTCGTGTCCGAGGGGGGAGGCCGCCTGGTGAGAACCCGGGTGGGCCACTCGTTCGTGAAGCAGGCCATGGCGTCCAGCGGAGCCGTCTTCGGAGGCGAGCACTCCGGTCACTACTACTTCCGGGACAACTACGGCGCCGACGGCGCCATGATCGCCGCGCTGGTGGCGCTGGAGACTTTCAGCGGCCATGAGGGCCCGCTCAGCGACCTGGTCGCGCCCATGCGGCGCTACACCGCCTCGGGGGAGATCAACACCGAGGTGCCGGATCCTTCCGAGGTCATCGAGCGGGTGGCGGCCGCGTTCGAGGCCTGCGAGCAGGACCGGCTCGACGGCCTCACCGTCGACTGCGGGGACTGGTGGTTCAATGTCAGACCCTCGAACACGGAGCCCCTGCTGCGATTGAACCTGGAGGCGGCGGACGCTGCGGCGGCGCGAGCCCGTGTCGCTGAGGTGCGAGCCCTGTTAACTCCGTAGCATCTCAGGCACTGACTGCCCGCGGTCTGGGGAGGTAAGCGCCGCCATGACACTCGATGCCCGCCTGCTGGAGATCCTCGCCTGCCCCGCCGACAAGGGGCCGCTGCTCTACTTCGCGGACGAGCAGGCGCTGTACAACCCCCGGCTGCGGCTTCGCTACCGGGTGGAGGACGGGATCCCGGTGATGCTGACCGAGGAGGCCACCGAGGCCGACGGCGCCGAGCATGAGCGCCTCGTGGCCAAAGCGGAGGCCGACGGGGTCAGTCCTACCTTCGACCCCGGCTCGGCCGGCGACGCCGAGCGCTGAGGTCAGGGGCTGCCATGGCCACCGAAGACCTGCTGGAGGCGCTGCGCCACCTGCCCGGCCAGGTGCGTGACGCCGCTGTCGCGGCAGCCGATGTGGAGGGCCTGCCGGCGGCGGGCGATGTCTCCGAGGTGGTGATCGTCGGCGCCGGCGGGGGAGGGGTGGCCGGTGACGTGGTCGAGTCGGTCGCTCACCTTCAGGGCTCGGTTCCGGTGCTGGCCACGGGCGGCATCAGCCCGGCCTGGCTCTCGGAGTCGTCCCTGGTGGTGGCCGTCTCGCAGTCGGGGGACGACCAGCCGACGGTGGCCGCGGCCCGGGTCGCGCAGGCCAGCGGGGCTCGCATGGTGGCGGTCACCTCCGGCGGGGAGCTGATGGAGCTGTGCACGGGCTGGGGCGTGCCCGTCACGAGGGTGGACCCGTTCGCCGGACCCGCCGCCGGGCTGGGTGTGGTCATCGTTCCGGTGCTCGTGCTGCTGGAGCGTGTCGGCGTCCTGTCCGGCATGAACCGGCTGATCTCCGACAGCGCGGAGCAGATCGAGGTCCGGCGAAGGCTCCTCGACGACGACCCGGGGCCGGTGCAGGCGCTGGCCGACGGGGTTGCAGGCCGTATGGCCGCGGTCTGCGGGGCCGGCGGTGTCGGCAAGCACGCCGCTCGTCGCTGGGTCAACCGTCTCAACCGGGTCGGCGACGTGGCGTCGATGCGTCGCAACCTCCCGGCCGACGAGGCCGAGGCGGCGACATGGGCCACGCTGGCCAGGGGCATCCCGGCCGGGGTCGTCGCGGTAGTGCTGCGCCATGACTTCGAGCCTCCGGGACTGGCCGGCCGCGTCGATCTGCTCGGCTCGGCCGTGACGGCCCTCCACGAGGTGCGGGCCCAGGGTGAGGGAGCCCTGGCCCAGCTGCTGGACCTGGTGCTGGTGGGCGACGCGGTCGCCGCGCTGGCAGCCCAGCGTGGTACGGCGACCTCACCTGACTCGTCCTGACTGGGACGGGCTCGCATAGGGGTGGTCGCGCCGTGGAGCTGATCGAAGGCGTGGTCCGCAACTACGACTGGGGATCGCCCACCGCCATTCCGGAGTTGCTCGGCCGCCCCGAGGACGGCGCGCCCTGGGCCGAGCTGTGGCTGGGCGCCCACCCGACGGCGCCGGCCAAGGTCGGGGTCCGAGCCGAGCCCCTCGACCGGCTGATCGCCGCCGACCCGGTGGCGGCACTCGGTGCCGAGGTGGCGTCCCGCTACGGCCGGCTGCCCTTCCTGCTCAAGGTGCTGGCCGCAGCCGAGCCTCTGTCGCTGCAGGCCCATCCCTCCGTAGGCGACGCTGCGACCGGATTCGAGCGGGAGGAGGCCCTGGGGATCCCCCTGGACGGGCCGCAGCGGATGTTCCGGGACCGCTCGGCGAAGCCCGAGTTGGTCTGCGCGCTGAGCGACTTCGAGGCGCTCTGCGGGTTCCGCGATCCGCGGCGG
Organism: Acidimicrobiaceae bacterium; assembly: GCA_009843735.1. GTDB lineage: Bacteria > Actinomycetota > Acidimicrobiia > Acidimicrobiales > Aldehydirespiratoraceae > Aldehydirespirator. Next base: position 98,035 of record VYCW01000102.1, read on the forward strand.
ACCGCTGCCCTGCTCGACACCCTCGACACGCCGGGCCTAGACCCGCTGCGGCACCGCCTCGGCGCACGGTCCGGTTCGGAGATGCGCGATGTGCTCGAATGGCTGCTCAGCCTCGACCGGTCCGCCGCGGCTGCGGTGGCCACCGCCGCGGCCGAAGTCTGCGCGGCCTCACACGACGACGATGAGTGGTCCGGACTCCGGGCCGCGGTGGCCGGGCTCGGGGCTCGCCACCCCGGTGACGCCGCGGTGGCGGTGGCGCTGCTGTTGAACCATGTGGTGCTCGCTCCCGGCGAGGCTCTGTTCCTGGGTGCCGGATGCCTCCACGCCTACCTGGGTGGTACCGCGGTGGAGCTGATGGCCGACTCCGACAACGTCGTGCGGGCCGGTCTGACCTCCAAGCACGTCGACTCCGCCGCCCTGGTCGAGATCGTCGACGGTACGGCCGCCCCGGCCCAGGTGCAGCGGCCCGAACCGGTGGACGGTGTGACCACCTACCGCACGCCCGTGCCGGAGTTCTCTCTTCTGCGTGTGGATGTGGACGGGACGTCCTCGGTCGCGGCGGGGCCGTCGGTGCTGCTGTGCATCAGCGGCTGCGTCGAGGCCAACGGGCTGACGTTGGACCGCGGCGCCGCGGCCTGGCTGGCCGCCGGTGAGCCACGGGTGGCCCTACAGGGCCGGGGCACTGTGTTCTGCGCCACCGTCGGCAACCACCGGTAGCTTCAGGCTTCTATGGACATGCGAGTCGCTGACCTGTCGCTGGCGCCGCTCGGGCGGGCCGAGATCCGCCTGGCCGAGCACGAGATGCCCGGACTGATGGCGCTGCGGGGCCGCTACCTGGACGACCAGCCCCTGGCCGGCGCCCGCATCGCCGGGTCGCTGCACATGACGGTGCAGACGGCGGTGCTCATCGAGACGCTCGTCGCGCTGGGCGCCCAGGTCCGGTGGGCGAGCTGCAACATCTTCTCCACCCAGGACCACGCGGCCGCGGCCGTAGCGGTAGGCCCCGACGGCACCGTCGACAACCCGCGGGGGGTGCCGGTGTTCGCCTGGAAGGGCGAGACGCTGGAGGAGTACTGGTGGGCCACCGAGCAGATCTTCCGCTGGCCCGACGGCGCCGGGCCGAGCCTCATCCTCGACGACGGCGGCGACGCCACCCTGCTGGTCCACAAGGGGCTCGAGTTCGAACGGGCCGGCGAGGTGCCCGAGGCCGCCGGGGACGACCCCGAGGAGTGGTCGGTCATCCTGGACCGGCTCCGCACCATCGCCGGCGACGATCCCGGTTTCTTCTCGCGCATCGTGCCGTCCATCACCGGCGTGTCCGAGGAGACCACCACCGGCGTGATGCGGCTCCAGCAGATGCTGGAGCGGGGCGAGCTGCTGTTCCCGGCCATCAACGTGAACGACTCGGTCACCAAGTCCAAGTTCGACAACCACTACGGCTGCCGCCACTCGCTGCTCGACGGCATCAACCGGGCCACCGACGTGATGATCGGCGGCAAGGTGGCGGTGGTGTGCGGCTTCGGCGATGTGGGCAAGGGATGCGCGGCGGCCCTGCGGGGCCAGGGGGCCCGGGTGATCATCGCCGAGATCGACCCGATCTGCGCCCTTCAGGCGGCCATGGAGGGCTACGAGGTCAACACCCTGGAGGCCGTGGTGTCCATCGCCGACATCTTCGTCACCGCCACTGGTAACGCGGGCGTCATCAGCGCCGGGCACATGGCCCGCATGAAGCACCAGGCTGTTGTGGGCAACATCGGCCATTTCGACAACGAGGTGGACGTCGCCGGGCTGAACCGGATGTCGGACGTGCAGAGGGTCAACATCAAGCCTCAGGTGGACGAGTACGTCTTCGGCGACGGCCACTCGGTGATCCTGCTCTCGGAGGGCCGCCTGCTGAATCTGGGCAACGCCACCGGGCACCCCAGCTTCGTGATGTCGTGCAGCTTCACCAACCAGGTGCTGGCCCAGATCGAGCTGCACGCCAACGCCGGGTCGATGCCGATCGACGTGACCACCCTGCCCCGGCGGCTGGACGAGGAGGTGGCCCGGCTGCACCTCGACGCGCTCGGCGTCCGCCTCACCAGGCTCACCCCCGATCAGGCCGACTACATCGGCGTGGACGTCGACGGCCCCTACAAGCCCGACCACTACCGCTACTGACGGTACGACACCGCGCCGCGCCGCGATGCGGCGGCGCCTACCGGCACCGGTACCGTAATCCGGCAGCCTGCCGAAGGGAGCACAGATGGCGGTCGAACGTGGGTGCTGGACGGCCCCTGAGGCGCTGAGCGCGGCCGATGTGGTCGAGTTCGCCAGGAGAGTCGAGGAACTCGGCTACTCGCAACTGTGGATCGGGGAGACGTTCGGGCGCGATCCGTTCGCGCTGGCCGCCCACCTTGGCGCGGTCACGTCGACGCTCGGGCTGGCCAGCGGCATCGCCAACGTCTACAACCGGCACGCCGGGGTGATGAAGCAGGGCGCCTACACCGTCGCCGAGCAGACCGGCGGCCGGTTCACGCTGGGCCTCGGGGTCTCCAGCCCGGTGATCGTCTCCAAGATCCGCGGCATCCCCTATGACAGGCCGCTGTCGTTCATGCGGTCCTACCTCGACGCCATGGACGTGGCCCGCTACACATCGGTCCAGCCGCCGGAGCCGGTGCCGGTCGTGCTGGCCGCCCTCGGCCCGAGGATGCTGGAGCTGGCCGCGGAGCGCACCGACGGCGCCCACCCCTACAACACCACGCCTGAGCACACCGCCTTCGCCCGCTCGGTCATGGGTCCAGACGCCCAGCTGTGCGTGGAGCAGAAGGCGATGCTCACCACCGACGCCTCACAGGCCCGGGCCACCGGCGGCAACGTGATGAAGTTCTACACCCGGGCTCCCGGCTACCGGGACTGCTGGAAGCGGCTCGGCTTCGACGACGACGACATCGACGGCCTCTCGGACCGCTTCGTGGACGCCATGGTGGCCTGGGGCGACGTCGACGCCATCGAGCGCCGGCTGGCCGAGCACGCCGACGCCGGCGCCACCCAGGTGTGCATCCAGGTGCTGCACCCCTCCGCCGGCGCGGCCGCCGTCGACTACGACGCGCTGTCCGCCCTGGCGCCGTGAAGGATCTAGCCGGCCGGGTGGCGGTGGTCACCGGCGGTGCCAGCGGCATGGGCCGGGGGATGGCCGAGCGCTTCGCGGCCGAGTCCATGCAGGTGGTGGTGACCGACATCGAGGAGCCGCCGCTGCACGAGACGGTGCAGTCCATCCGGGACGCCGGGGGAGAGGCGGTGGCGGTCACCTGCGACGTGTCCTCGTGGCCGTCGGTCGAGGCACTGCGCGACGCCTGCGTCGACGCCTACGGCCCCGCCGACGTGCTGTGCAACAACGCGGGCGTGGCCGCCACCGGCCCGATCTCGGAACTCTCGCTCAAGTCGTGGGAGTGGTGCCTAGGGGTCAACCTGTGGGGCGTGATCCACGGCTGCCGGGCCTTCCTGCCGTCCATGATCGAGCGGGGCTCGGGCCACATCGTCAACACCGCTTCGGTGCTGGGCCATATCACCTCGGCCGGGATCGGCCCCTACAACGTCTCCAAGCACGGGGTGGTGGCGCTCAGCGAGACTCTGCACGCCGAGATGCTCGCCGACGGCACCGGGGTGGGGGTCACGTGCCTGTGCCCCGGGCTGGTGTCCACCAACATCCTGGACTCCGAGCGCAACCGGCCCGAGCACCTGCAGGACCAGCCCGGCGTGACCGGCCTGTGGGACTCCGACGCGGTGGCTGGCGGCCCGGAGTCCGAGATGCGGGCCGCGATACGCGACCTGTACGCCCAGGCGCTGCGCCCGTCAGTAGTGGCCGACATGGTGGTGCGGGCCATCCGGGGCGGCGAGCTCTGGCTGTTCACCGACCACGACTTCGATGGCGCCATCGCGGCCCGCCACCGCTCCATCGAGGACCGGAGCACACCCGACAGCGCTGCATCACTGGGCTCGGCCCTGCTCGAGGAACACGACCCGTGAGCTATCCCCGGGCGGGAGGGGGATAGCCGGTGAGAGTCCTGGTCACCGGCGCGACGGGCTTCGTCGGGTCCCACGCGGCCAAGGCTCTCCAGGACGCCGGTCACAGCGTGAGGGCCCTGGTGCGGACACCGGCCAAGCTGGAGACGGTGACCGCCCGGGTGGGGGTCGACGTCTCGAAGGTGGAGGCGGTGCAGGGCGACATCCGCGACGCCGTCGCGGTCGAGGCCGCCGTCGACGGCTGCGACGCCGTCGTCCACGCCGCCGCGGTGGTGAGCATCGACCCCACCGCCGAGGCCGAAGTGTCCGGCACCAACTTCGCGGGCGCCCAGAACGTGCTGGACGCCGCGATCGGCGCGGGCTGCGACCCGGTGGTGCACGTCTCCACCGGGGAGGCCCTATTCCCGTTCCAGACCGATCCGGTGACCACCGACCATCCGGTGGGCAACGCCCGCGGGGCCTACGCCCGGTCCAAGGCCAAGTGCGAGCACCTGGCCCGGCGACACCAGTCCCAGGGGCATGGTGTGGTCATCGTCTATCCCGCGCTCACCATCGGCCCCGGCGACTACAACCAGTCGGTCCAGCTCCAGCCGATGAAGCTGTGGCTCACCAGGCCCCTTCCCCGGTCGGGCTACACCATGACGATGGTTGACGTGCGCGACGTGGCCGCGGTGATCGCGGCGTCCATGGAGGCCGGCCGCGGCCCGAGGCGCTACCTGCTGTTCGGCCACCACCTCACCGCCGACGAGCTGCTGTCGGAGTTGCACCAGGTGACCGGCCGGGATCTGAGGTCTCTGCCGATGCCCAAGGCACTGTTCTCGGCCTGGGGCCACCTCGGCGACCTGGCCCGCCGGTTCGACCTCGACCTGGTGCTCACCAGCGAGGCCGTGGACTACATGTTCAACTACTGCGCCGGCGACAACTCCTTCACCGAGCACGACACCGGCATCAGGTTGCGCCCGTTCGCCGAGTCGCTGGCCGACACGATCGCCTGGATGCGCGACGAGGGCCACGTCAGCGCGGCCCAAGCCGGGGCGGTGCCGTAGCAGCAGCGCGAGTACCTTCGGGAGGCAGAGCTATGAAGATCCTGGTAACCGGCGCCACCGGATTCGTGGGGTCCCACGCGGCCAAGGCCCTCCAGGACGCCGGTCACAGCGTGAGGGTCCTGGTGCGGGCGCCGGCCAAGCTGGAGACGGTCACCGCCCGGGTGGGGGTCGACCTGGCCGCGCTGGAGACTGCGGAGGGTGACATCGCCGACGCCGAGGCGGTCACGGCCGCGGTCGAGGGCTGCGACGCGGTGGTGCACGCAGCCGCGGTGGTGGGGACCGACCCGAGCTCGGCGGCCGACATCGAGGCCAGCAACTTCGCGGGCGCCCTCAACGTGCTGGGCACCGCCGCCGACGCCGGCTGCGACCCGATCGTGCACGTGTCGAGCTCGGCGGCCCTGTTCCCGTACCAGACCGACCCGGTGACCGGTGACCATCCCGTGGGCGACTCCCCGATGCCGTACGCGCGGTCCAAGGCCGAGTCCGAGCGGCTGGCCCGGCGGTACCAGTCCCAGGGCCACGGTGTGGTCATCATCTACCCCGGCGGGGTGGTCGGCCCCGGCGACTACAACGAGTCGACCCAGTTCGAGCCGCTCAAGCTGTGGCTGACGAAGCCCTTCCTGCGCTCCTCGGGCTACTCGATCAACCACATCGACGTGCGGGACGTGGCTGCGGTGATCGCGGCGTCGATGCAGCCCGGCCGCGGCCCCAAGCGCTACGTGATGTTCGGTCACCACCTCACCGCCGAGGACCTGCTGTCGCTGCTGTGCGACGTCACCGGCCGCGACCTGAAGTCGGTGTCGATGCCTAAGGCGATGGTGGCATTCCTGGGCCGGGTCGGCGACCTGGCCCGCCGCTTCGGCCGCGACCTGATACTCACCTCCGAGGGCGTGGAGTACATGTACAACACCTGCGCCGGCGACAACTCCTTCACCGAGCACGACACCGGCGTCACCCTGCGCTCCGCGGCCGAGTCGCTGGCCGATTCCATCGCCTGGATGCGTGCCGAGGGCCACGTAACCCCCGCCGACGCCGGAGCGGTGCCCTAAAGACCCTGCAGCGGCTATTAATTTTCATTTATTTCTGAGCAATTTCGAATCCAGGCTGTATGGTGCGGCGATGCAGGGGCCGGTCATCGAAGGCGTCGACGAGATCTGGGCCGGGTGGTGCCATGAGGGTGCGGCGGCCGAGCTGGTGCGGTCCCTGAAGTACGGCCGGATCACCGCCACGGTGACCCCGATCGCCGACCGGATGGCATCCGTGGCGGCCGCTGCGCAGGCCGCGGATGTGGTCACGTGGGTTCCGTGCAGCCCGGCGCGCCGGCGCCAGCGGGGCTTCGATCCGGCTGAGCTGCTGGCCCGGGCCCTGGCCCGCCGGCTGGGTCTGCGGGCCCACCGGTTGCTGCGCCGGCTCGACGACGAGCCCCAGACGGCCCGCACCCGCGAGGGTCGTATGGCCGGCCCCAGACTGGCCGACCGGCCGGGTCGGGTACGGGGCTCGGTGTTGGTCGTCGACGACGTGTGCACCACCGGATCGACGCTGCGGGTCGCGGCCGCGGCGCTCCGGGCCGGCGGCGCCACCGCAGTGGCGGCCGCGGTGGCCACGATGGCGCCCGAGGCACCGCGCCAGCCCGTCGCGCTACCAATACCATGAGGGCGCATCGACGTTGAATCGACTCCAGAGAGGTTGGACGTGGAGATCTCCATCAGCAGCCGCCACAAGGACATCACGCCGGGCCTCGAGGAGGCCGTGCGAACCAAGATCGGGCAGCTCGACCGCTACCTCGACGATCTCGACAGCGCCGAGGTCCACTTCGACGAGGCCCGCAATCCTCGCATCGTCGACCGGGAGACCTGCGAGGTGACGCTCACCGGGCACGGCCACCGTCTGCGCTGCAAGGTGCACGCCCCCGACGCGTTCACCGCCGTCGATCTCGCCGAGGCCAAGCTGGAGCGCCAGATCCGCAAGCTGCGGACCAAGCTCCAGAACCGCCATCGCGGCCGCGGCGACACCATCCGCACCGGCGCCGCGTCCGACCCGCAGCCGGCCGTGGCCGCGGCCTCCGCCGACGGCTCCGGCGGCGTCGACGGGGTCGAGCCGATCGACGACGAGCCGGAGCTGCAGATCGTCAAGACCAAGCGGTTCCACCTCGGCCCCCTGACTCCCCCGGAGGCCGCGCTGAAGATGGACCTGATGGGCCACGGCTTCTTCTTCTTCATCAACTCGGCCACGGGGCGCTCCGCGGTGGTGTACCGGCGCGACGATGGTGCCGTGGGCCTCATCGACGAGGCCGATTGAGGGAAGCGCGGTCACCGCCGATGTCGCTGCTTGGGAGGGTCCTGCGCTCGGGCGAGGGACGCAAGCTCAGGGATCTCCAGGCCCTCGTCCCTGACATCAACGCGCTCGAGAAGGACATGCAGCGTCTCGACGACGACGGGCTGCGGGCCCGCACCGGCGAGTTCCGCGGCCGGCTCGAGAGGGGCGAGTCCACCGACGAGCTGCTGCTGGAGGCTTTCGCGGTGGTGCGGGAGGCGTCGGTGAGGGTTCTCGGCCAACGCCATTTCGACGTGCAGCTCGTCGGAGGCGCGGCGCTGCACTGGGGCGCGGTGGCGGAGATGCGCACCGGCGAGGGCAAGACCCTCACCTCCACGCTGCCGGTCTACCTCACCGGACTGACTGGCCGGGGCATCCATGTCGTGACGGTCAACGACTACCTGGCCGGCCGGGACGCGGAGTGGATGGGCCGGCTCTACAAGTGGCTCGGCCTCACCGTCGGGCTGATCGTCCCCGGCAACCGGGGATGGGAGCACAAGCGGCGCCAGTACGCCTGCGACGTGACCTACGGGACCAACAACGAGCTCGGCTTCGACTACCTGCGGGACAACATGGCCATGTCGCGCGCCGAGCAGGTGCAGCGCGGCCACCACTACTGCATCGTGGACGAGATCGACTCGATCCTCATCGACGAGGCGCGCACCCCGCTGATCATCAGCGGCCAGGTGGCCGACGCGGCCAAGCTGTACACCCGCTTCGCGGGGATCGCACGCGGCCTTCAGCGCGACGTCCACTACGAGGTGGACGAGGAGAAGCGCTCGGTCGCGCCCCTCGAGGAGGGCGTCCACGCGGTCGAGCGGATGCTCGGCGTGGACAACCTCTACGACCTGGTGGCCCAGAACCTGGTGCACCAGCTGCAGGCCGCGCTGCGGGCCAAGGAGCTCTACCGGCGCGACCGCGACTACATCGTGGATCACAACCAGGTCAAGATCGTCGACGAGTTCACCGGACGGGTCCTGGAAGGGCGGCGCTGGTCCGACGGGCTGCACCAAGCCGTCGAGGCCAAGGAGGGGGTGGCCATCAAGGAGGAGAACCAGACGCTGGCCACCATCACGCTGCAGAACTACTACCGGATGTACGAGCGCCTGGCCGGCATGACCGGCACGGCCGAGACCGAGGCCAGCGAGTTCGCCTCCACCTACGGACTGCACGTGGTGGGCGTGCCCACCCACCGGCCGATGATCCGCGGCGACCGGGCCGACCTGATCTACAAGACCGAGGACGCCAAGTTCGCGGCCTGCGCCACCGACATACTGGAGCGCAACGAGCGGGGCCAGCCGGTGCTGGTGGGCACCGTCTCGGTGGAGAAGTCCGAGAAGCTGTCCCGCCTGCTCGACAAGCAGGACATCGCCCATGAGGTGCTCAACGCCAAACAGCACCACCGCGAGGCCGAGATCGTCACCCAGGCCGGCCGGCTGGGCGCGGTCACGGTGGCCACCAACATGGCCGGGCGCGGCGTCGACATCCTCCTGGGAGGCAATCCCGAGGGTCTGGCCCGCCGCGACCTCAGGGCCGAGGCTCTCGAGGAGGCCACGCCCGAGGGCGACCAGCGCCTGGCCGAGCTGACGGCCAAGCATCGGGCCGCCACCGACGCCGAGCGCGAGGAGGTGCTCGAGCTCGGAGGGCTGTACGTGCTCGGCACCGAGCGCCATGAGAGCCGGCGGATAGACAACCAGCTCAGAGGCCGCTCAGGGCGCCAGGGCGACCCCGGCGAGAGCCGCTTCTACCTGTCGCTGGAGGACGATCTCATGAGCCGGTTCGCCACCGGCGCCATGAACTGGGTGATGGACAAGGCCCTGCCCGAGGACGTGCCGATCGAGGCGGGCATGGTCACCAAGGCCATCGAGCGGGCCCAGAACACCGTGGAGCAGCGCAACGCCGAGACCCGCAAGAACGTTCTCAAGTACGACGAGGTGATGAACGAGCAGCGCAAGGTCATCTACCAGCGCCGCTCCCAGATCCTCGACGGGACGGACCTCCGGTCGGAGGCTCTGGAGCACCTGGAGGCGGCGGTCGCCTCCGCCATTGCCACCCACTGCGAATCCGAGCACGCCGAGGAGTGGGACCGTGAGGGGTTGGCCACGGAGCTGGCCGGGCTGTGGCCCGGCGGGGTGGAGACGACTCGGCTGGAGGCGGTTGCCACGCACGACGAGTTGTACGAGGTCGTCAACCGGGCTGCCCTGGACCACTACGGCGAGCGGGAGGAGCAGCTCAGCGAAGACGTGATGCGCCAGGTGGAGCGCCAGGTGATGCTCCGCCTGATCGACCAGAGGTGGCGGTCCCACCTGCGCGAGATGGACCTGCTGCGGGAGGGCATCCACCTGCGGGCCATGGGGCAGAAGGACCCCGCCACCGAATGGCAGCGCGAGGGCTTCGAGATGTTCGGGCAGATGATGGACGGCATCGCCCTGGACTTCGTGCGCTACGTGATGCACGTCCAGCTGGCCGAGCAGGCGCCCGAGGACGACGCCCGCCTGGTGGGCGTGACCGCCGGCAAGAGCGAGGCCGCCTCGCCGGCGCCGGCGGGGGTCGGCGCCTCGGCTGTGCAGCCGGCCGCGGCCGCAGCGGCTTCATCGGGCACAAACCGAGCGGCGGTGCCGAACCGGCCGCGGAACCGGGTGCCGGTCGTCAAGAGCGAGCTGGAGAAGGTCGGGCGCAACGAGCCGTGCCCCTGCGGAAGCGGCAAGAAGTACAAGATGTGTCACGGCCGCCCCGGCGCGGGCTAGGCAACCGTGCAGGACTTCAGCGACGATCTGCGCCGGCTGCGCGGTCGCCTCGAGGAGGCCGAGGCCTACCTTCGCATCGACGCGCTGCGGGTCCGGCTCCCCCAGCTCGAGGCTGAGTCGTCACGCCCCGATCTGTGGGATCAGCCAGAACGGGCCCGGGCCGTGACCTCCGAGCTGGCTTCGATCAGCGACGACCTGGCGATATTCGAACGTCTGGCCGACGGGATCTCCGACGCGGAGACCCTCAACCAACTCGCGGTGGAGGAGGGGGACGCCTCCGAGGAGGCTGAGATCGCGCGGCTGGTGACCGATGTCGCCGCTCGCTTCGACGAGCTCGAGCTGCGGTCGCTGTTCACCGGCGAGTTCGACGAGCGGGACGCCGTCTGCCAGATCAAGTCGGGCGAGGGCGGCACCGACTCGCAGGACTGGGCCGAGATGCTGCTGAGGATGTACCGCCGCTGGGCCGAGCGGCGCGGCTTCGACCTGGAGGTCACCGCGCTGTCGGAGGGCACCGAGGCCGGGTACTCCAGCGTGGACTTCCTGGTGAAGGGCCGGGGCGCCTACGGCTGGATGCGCTCCGAGCACGGCGTCCACCGCCTGGTGCGGATCTCCCCGTTCAACAACGAGGGCAAGCGCCAGACGGCTTTCACCGCGGTGGACGTGGCCCCGTTCTTCGAGGACGTCTCCGACGAGCTGGTCATCGACGAGAAGGACCTGCGGGTCGACACCTACCGCTCCTCGGGCGCGGGGGGCCAGCACGTGAACGTGACCGACTCGGCGGTGCGCATCACCCACCTGCCCACCGGGATCGTGACCAGCTGCCAGAACGAGCGCAGCCAGCACCAGAACAAGGAGCGGGCCATGCAGATGCTGGCCGGCAAGCTGATCAGCCTGGAGCGCAAGCGACGCTCCGACGAGATCGCCGGCATCAAGGGCGAGCAGCGCAAGGTGGGCTTCGGCAGCCAGATCCGCAGCTACGTCATGCAGCCCTACCAGATGGTCAGGGATCAGCGGACCCGCTACGAGACCCCCAACGTGGACGCGGTCCTGGGCGGCGACCTGGATCCGTTCATGGAGTCCTGGCTGCGCTGGAGCCGGGCCTCGGGTGCCGCTGAACCGGCGGAGGGGGCTGGTACTGTCGCCGAGCGGGGCCCCATGGGAGGCCCTGTCGTCGGAGGTGTTTCCGAGTGATCAAGATGGAGAAGGTCACCAAGGTGTTCAAGGGCGACGTGGTGGCCCTGCGCGACGTGACCATAGACATCGGCAAGGGGGAGTTCGTCTTCCTGGTGGGCCCGTCGGGCTCGGGCAAGTCGACGTTCATCCGGCTGCTGAACCGCGAGGAGGTTCCCGAGCACGGCCGCATATTCGTGGCCGGGCGCGACATCGGCGGGCTCAGCTCTTGGAGGGTGCCCTACCTGCGCCGCAACATCGGCTACGTGTTCCAGGACTACAAGCTGCTGCAGAAGAAGACGGTGGCCGAGAACGTCGCCTTCGCCCTGGAGGCGATCGGCAAGGGTCCCCACGTCATCAAGCGCCAGGTGCCCGCCATCCTGGAGCTGGTCGGGCTGTCCCGCAAGATCGACCGGTTCCCGCACGAGCTCTCCGGAGGCGAGCAGCAGCGGGTCTCGATCGCTCGGGCCTTCATCAACCGGCCCATGATCCTCCTGGCCGACGAGCCCACCGGGAACCTCGACCCCACCACCTCGGTGGGGATCATGCGCCTGCTGGAGCGGATCAACGAGATTGGCACGACGGTGGTGATGGCCACCCACGACAGCAGCATCGTCGACAGCATGCGGCAGCGGGTGGTGGAGCTCGACCGGGGCATGGTCGTGCGCGACCAGGCCCGAGGCGTCTACGAGTAGCGGACCGGTTAGCTCCTGATGTTCAGCTTCCGCTACGTGTTGCGCGAGACGGGCCAGAACCTGTGGCGCAACATCCTGCTGGCGGTGGCCACCGTGATCACGGTGGGAGTGTCGCTGGCGATGTTCGGAGGCTTCCTGCTGTTCCAGCGAGCCGTGGACAGCGCCACCGCCCGCTGGGAGGACGGCGTCGAGTTCATCGTGTGGATGAACGCCGACGTCGGGACGGCCGAGGATGCCGGCATCCGCAACCAGCTCGATGAGAGCCCCGGCGTGCTGGACTGGCAGTACGTCGACCGGTTGGCCTCCTACGAGGAGTTCCGGGACTTCTTCGAGGACACCCCCGAGGTTCTCGACATCGCCGCCGAGCAGGACATCCCCCCGTACTACCGGGTGGTGCCCATCGACCCTGATCCCGACGTGGTCGAGGAGTTGGGCGACCAGTTCAAGGGCCGCCCCGGGGTGCGGACCGTCACCTTCGCCGGTGACGTGATCCGCGACGTCCAGAACCTCTCGGACCGGGCCGGAAGGGTGCTGTTCATCGGCTCGATCGTCCTGCTGGCCGCCTCCACCCTGCTGATCCTCAACACGCTGGCGGTGGCCATCGGCAATCGCCGGACCGAGATCGAGATCATGCGGCTGGTGGGGGCCACCAAGGCGTTCATTCGCATCCCGTTCATGCTCGAGGGCCTGGTGCAGGGTCTCCTCGGCGCGGCCGTGGCCATGACCAGCAACGCGCTGCTGCGCAACTACGTCATCGATCAGTTCAGCGACGCCGACGGCCTGCGGCTCCTGGCCGGGTTCAAGGTGGACGACGCCGCCATGTTCCAGGTCAACCTGCTGGTGCTGGTCATCGCGGTCGGCGTCGCGGTCGTAGGGGCGAACCTGGCGGTCGCCATGCACATCAACGACTAGCGCTCACGGGCGCGATGCCGCCCGCCAGCCTGGGGGAGGGGCTGGCGGGCGGCATGAACCAGTTCTCGGGTTCTGCGCTATGGCCCGGGTCAGTCCAGGGTCAGTCCGGGGTCAGCCCAGCGTGTCCAGGGGCGCGACGTAGGGGAGGTCCAGGGCGTCGGCCACCGCCGGCTCGGTGATCTGTCCCTCGCGCACGCTGAGGCCGTCCTGGAGGCTCTTGTCGGCGGCGATGGCCTCGACGACGCCCTGGTCGGCGAGCTTGATCACGTAGGGGAGGGTGGCGTTGTTGAGGGCTTGGGTGGAGGTGCGCGGCACCGCGCCCGGCATGTTGGCCACGCAGTAGTGGACCACGTCGTCGACCACGTAGGTCGGCTCGGCGTGGGTGGTGGGCCGGGAGGTCTCGGCACAGCCGCCCTGGTCGATGGCCACGTCCACGATCACCGTGCCCGGCCGCATGACCTTGACCATCTGCCTCGTGATCAGGCGGGGCGCCCGGGCACCGGGCAGCAGCACGGCCCCGATCACCAGGTCGGCGGTGAAGACCGCCTGGGCCAGCCGGCTGGGGCTCGAGTACAGGGTGCGCAGCGCGGGGCCGAAGCGGGCGGCCAGCGACTCCAGCACCCTGGCGTCGCGGTCCAGCACGGTCACGTCGGCGCCCAGCCCGAGGGCCATCTCCACTGCGTTGGTGCCGACCACACCACCGCCGATGACGGTCACGGGCGCGGCAGCCACCCCGGGCACGCCGCCCAGCAGCACCCCCCGGCCACCGGCGGATGCCTCCAGGCAGCGGGCGCCGGCCTGGATGGCGAGGCGTCCCGCTACCTGGGACATGGGGGCGAGCAGCGGAAGGCGGCCGTTGCCGTCCGTCACAGACTCGTAGGCGATGGCGGTGACGCCGCTGGCCAGCAGGTCGTAGGCCTGGTCGGGGTCGGGGGCGAGGTGGAGGTAGGTGAACAGGGTGTGGTCGGCCCTCAGCAGGGCCCGCTCGGGGGCCAGAGGCTCCTTGACCTTCACGATCAGCTCGGCCGTCTCGAAGAGGTCCTCGGCGGTGGGGACGACCATGGCCCCGCGGCCCTTGTACTCGTCGTCGTCGAACCCGGCGCCGGTGCCCGCGCCCCGTTCCACGTACACCTCGTGGCCGCGGTCGGAGATCTCGCGCACGCTGTCGGGAGTGAGCCCGACGCGGCGCTCCTCGCTCTTGGTCTCCTTGGGAACTCCGATTCGCATGTGAACCCCTCCACCTGCGATTGCAGACAGAATACACGCGCCGCAGCGGCAAGAAACTGGCGAAAACAGTTCTGTTTCTCAATCAAGCGCCATGGTTCTTGCGCTAAAGGCGGTTCTAGCGCAAAATATTGCTCATGCTTGATGTCGACTCGATCGATCGTCTCATCCTCAACGAGCTCCAGACCGACGGCCGGGTCTCGCACGCCGAGCTGGCTGACCGGGTGGGGCTGTCGACGTCGGCCTGCTACCGCCGGGTGCGCCGGCTGGAGGCCGACGGCGTGATCGCGGGCTACGTGATGATCCTCGACACCGAGGCCATCGGCCGGGACCTCGACGTGTTTGTGGAGGTGTCGCTGGTCAGCCAGAGCGAGGAGTCGCTGAGGCACTTCGAGGAGGAGGTCCGCGCCTGCCCCGAGGTCATGTCCTGCCACCTGGTAGCGGGCGACGCCGACTACCTGGTCCACCTCGCGGTACAGGACCACCGCGACTTCGAGCGGATCCACAACGAGCACCTGTCCCGGCTCCCGGGCGTGGCCCGGCTGCGGTCCAACTTCGCGATCCGCACCATCTACCAGACCACCCGCCACCTGCTATAGCCGCGGCCCGGTCGGGCCCTTGGCGCTCTAGCCGGTCTGGGTGCCGACCTTGAGGTCCTTGAAGGGCACGCCCCGGTCGACGCTGATGTCGCGGGGCAGGCCCAGCACCCGGTCGCCGATGATGTTGCGCTGGATCTCCGAGGTCCCGCCGGCGATCCCGGCCTGGAGCGACGTCAGAGCCTGGCGCTGCCAGTGGCCGTCGGCCTCGTCCTCCCACGCCACGCCGGAGGCTCCCGCTATGGCCATGGACACCTCGGTGTGCAGGTCCGCGATCTGCACGGTGGCCAGCTTGCCGACCGATCCGCCCGGCCCCGGCGTGCGTCCCGCCTTGAGCTCGGCCCGGGTGCGCATGGCCACCAGCGACAGGCAGGTCTCCAGGATGTGCAGTCGCATCAGCTTCTGGCGCAGCGCCGGGTCGCGGTCGAGCCCCCGCTTGCGGGCCACCTCGATCAGCCGGGCGGTGCGGTCGGTCGATATCCCCCCGGTTGTTCCGGAGCCGATGGCGACCCGCTCGTACATCAGCATGGCGGTGGCCATGCGCCAGCCGTTGTTGAGGTCGCCGAGCAGGTTGTCAACACTGATGCGCACGTCGGTGAAGAACACCTCGTTGAAGTGGGTGCCGCCGTCGATCTGGTGTATTGGCCGGACCTCCACGCCCGCGGCGTCCATGGGGACTATGAACATCGAGATGCCGGCGTGCTTGGGGACTCCGGGGTCGGTGCGGGCGATGATGATCCCGTAGGAGCACAGGTGGGCCAGCGTGGTCCACACCTTCTGGCCGTTGATGATCCACTCGTCGCCGTCGCGTTCGGCCCGGGTCTGCAGGCTGGCCACGTCGGAGCCTGCTCCGGGCTCCGAGAACATCTGGCACCACACGTCCTCCGCGGAGATGACCCGGGCCAGGTAGGCCGACTTCTGGTCGTGGTTGCCGTACTCGGCCAGCATGGGCAGGCACATCCCGTGGGAGATGAGCAGGTCGTAGGTCATGTTGGGGTAGGCGCTGTACTCCTCGCGCCAGGCCCTGTCGTGGGCCTTGGTCAGCCCGGCGCCGCCGTATTCGGCCGGGTAGGTCAGCCCGGCCAGCCCTGCGGCGGCCAGCGCCTGCTGGAATCTCTGGGCCGCCCGCAGCCGCAGCTCCCCTCGGGGGTCGGGCCGCCCGCCGAGGTCGATGCCGGTGGCGTGCTCGGCGAGGAAGGCCCGGCAGCGGGCCCGGAACGCCTCGTCCTCTTCGGGGGCTAGGACGTCGTCGGCCACGGCGGTCAGCGTACTGGAGGACCCGCTGTCGGGGTCCGGCCTGTCCGTCGTCCGCCCGCCGCTCGCCGGTTTCAGAAGCCGGTGACGACGGCGACGCCGTGCCCGCCGAAGCCCGCCATGGTCTCGAAGGCCTCGGGCAGGTCGTCGAGGTCCATGGTGCGGCTCACGAGCAGGCTCAGGTCCATCCCGGTGGCGGTGATCAGGTCCATCAGCTCCGGGTACTGGCGGGCCGACATGCCCTTGGTGCCGAGCACCTCCAGCTCCTTGGTGATCATGGTGGCCACCGGCAGCGCGGTGGCCCGCGCCGACAGCAGTCCGGCCTGCACGTGGCGGCCCTGCTTTCGGAGGCAGTGGACCGAGTTGGCGGCCACCTCGGCGTTGCCCAGCGCGTCGACCGACACGTGGGCGCCCCCGCCGGTGGTGTCTCGCACCGCACCGACGGTTGCCCGGCCGCTGTCGGGGTCGGCGGTGACCGCGGCGGCCGCGCCCATGGCCGCGGCCAGCTCCAGAGCCCGCTCGTCGATGTCGACGGCCACCACCCGGGCGCCGACGGCCGCTCCGATCATCACCATGCACAGCCCCAGCCCTCCGCAGCCGTGCACGGCCAGCCATTCCCCGGATGAGAGCCGGGCCCGCTCGATCAGGGCCCGGTAGGCGGTGATCATCCGGCAGCCCAGGATCGAGGCGTGCTCGAAGGACATGGCCTCGGGCAGGGCGGCGAGGTTGGTGTCGGCGTGGTCGATGGCGCAGTAACGGGCGAAGGAGCCCCAGTGGGTGAACCCGGGCAGGAAGTAGTTGTCGCAGATCTGCTCGTTGCCGGCCGCGCACTGCTCGCAGGCGCCGCAGCCGCAGCAGAAGGGCGCGGTCACCCGGTCGCCGGGCGACCAGCGGGACACGCCCGGCCCGGTCTCGGCCACCACTCCGGCGAGTTCGTGGCCGGGCACATGGGGCAGGGGGATGCTGGGGTCGTGGCCGTGCCAGGCGAACAGGTCGCTTCGGCACAGGCCTGAGGCCCGCACCTCGATGACCACGCCGCCATCGGGAACGGCCGGGTCGGGCAGGTCCTCGACGGCTATGGGTCCGTTGAACTCTTGGTAGACGGCGGCTCGCATCGCGCCGAGGCTATTGGCTCAGACACTCAGGAATCGAGCAGCTCGATCTGCACGTCCCGGTACCGCACCGCTCCCGAGTTGACAGCCACCTCGGTGCCGCCCTTGCGCAGGAAGACGCTGTGCCCCGGCGTCACCGGCGCCGACTTGGAGCCGGCCTCGAGCGGCTCCACCGTGACGCGGTCGCCCTCCACCACCACCACGATGTAGTCGTGCTCGTGGTGGTGCATGGGCGACCGCTCGCCCGGCTCGAGCACCATCTCCCAGACCCGGATCTGCTCGTCCTCGAACAGCACCCGATCACCGATCGGACCCAGGTCGTGGCTCTCGGTCATGGCGCCTCCTGGCTTGCCGGCAGGTCGAACATATCGTGTCGTGATGATCGCGGTCGCCACCACTGAGGACCAACTGGCCGGGGTGTGCGAGCGGCTCCGGGCTCTCGGCGCCAGCGTGATCGAGGTATCCGCACCGGGCGACACCCGCCGGGTGGTGCTGGCCCGCATGCCGGACGAGCGAATCGTTGCCGGCCTGGTTGCGTCGCTCCGCGCCGATGGAGTGATGGCCGTCTCGAGGCCAGACGGGGGCGTCGCGCTCAAGAAGTGGCTGCGAGACACCCGCCCGATCACGTTCGACGGGCGGATCACCGTGTGCCGGGCGTGGTCGGAGCACGATCGCCGGTGTCTTGCGGGCCTGGTCGAGCTCGGTCCGGGCGGCTTCGGGGACGGCCGCCATCTCACGACGGCCCAGATCATCGAGGAACTCGTCGATCGGATCGCCGGCGGGGAGCGCGTCCTCGACGTGGGCTGCGGGAGCGGCGTCCTGGGCCTTTGCGCCCTCCGGCTCGGCGCGGCGGAGGTGGTGGCCGTTGACGTCGACCCCGACGCCGTCGAGGCGGCCCGGCGCAATGCCGGGATCAACGGCATGGGCGCTCGCATGGAGGCAAGGCTGGCCCCCTTGAGCGGGATCGAAGGCAGCTTCGACGTGGTGGTGGCCAACATCGCTCGGGCGGGGATCGTCGAACTCGCCTCGGAGCTTGTGGCCCGCGTGTCGCCGGCCGGATGGCTAGCCGTCGGGGGAATCTCGCCGTCGCAGTGCTCGCAGGTCGCGGGATTCCTGCGCCCCCTCACCGAAGTCGGACGCCGAACCTCCGGCGACTGGGCAACCCTCGTACTCGCCGGAGGCGGTTTCCGCTCGATACACCCCGAGTGACGAGCCCTCCCTCAGGCGGGCGGCCCAGTGAAGGGGTGGTGAGCGCTGGCGGTGTGCCACGATTGTGGGCATGGGCGACGCCGCCCCGCCGGGCGAGACTGAGATTCTCGGCACCGCGGTCACTACCTCTCCGCTTGCCGCCGATGCCCCGGTGAAGATCCTCGTCGAACGCTACATTTCGGCCGAGTTCGCCGAGATGGAGCACGCCCGGCTGTGGCCCAGGGTGTGGCATGTGGCCTGCACGGTGGATCACGTCCCCAATCCGGGCGACTGGTTCGAGCACCGCCTGGGCCGCTACTCGGTCCTCATCGTGCGGGGCGACGACGGAGAGTTGCGGGGGTTCCAGAACGTCTGCCGCCACCGAGGCAACACCATCTGCGTGGGCTCGGGCACCGGCGCCAGCGAGCTGCGCTGCCCCTACCACCGCTGGGCGTGGGACCTCTCCGGCCGGCTGCGCGAAGTGCCGTCGCGGCGGGGTTTCGGCGTGCTGCGCAACGACGAGCTGTCGCTGGTACCGGTGCGGGTGGACACCTGGGCCCGGCTGGTGTTCGCGAATCTGGACGTCGAAGCCGAGCCGCTCGACGAATGGCTGGAAGGGGTCCCTGGCGACATCGCCTGGGCCAACCTCGAGGAGTTCCGGGGCGCCTACTCCACCGTGACACCGGTGAACTGCAACTGGAAGGTGGTCAACGACGGGTTCTCGGAGACCTACCACGTGCAGGGACTGCACCGGGAGATGCTGGCCAGCATCGACGACGTCAACGCTCCGCAGCGGATCTGGGACCGCCACAGCGCGTCCTACCAGGACTACGGCGTACCCAGCCCCCGATTGGGCCGCGAGGTGGACGACCAGGACGTGTGGGACGCGTTCGTGATCACCCAGGGCGGCCGCATGGGTCCGGCCTACAAGGAGCCGTGCCCAGCCCCCGACGTGCCCGACGGCCAGACCCTCCGCGACGTGATCGCCCAGAAGATCCGCGACCACCAGGCGACGCTGGGCGTGGACCTGTCGGGCTACGACACCGCCCAGATCACGAGCCTCAGCCAGTACAACCTGTTCCCCAACACCACGGTTCTGGTCAGCGCCGACCTGTTCACAGTGATGACGGCCCGGCCCGGTCCGAGCCCCGACGAGGCCGAACTGGCGATAATCCAGCTGGACCGAGCGCCGTCAGCCCGCGCGCCGGCCTCGTCGCCGGTCCACATCACCGTGCCGATGGATCAGGCCGACTTCGGGTTCGTCCTCAACCAGGACCTGAGCGTGATCCGCACCATGCAGACCGGCCTGCACCAGCCCGGCATCACCCACCTGACGCTGTCGAGCGAGGAGTGTCGCATCATCAACATGAACCGCCACCTTGAGCACTACCTGGGCCTCGATGCCGGCGGTGCCGGCCCGGCATGACAGCCGACCCGACCGATCCCGCCGGCGTCCCGGAGATCGACGACTGGAACCGCCTGCTCGACGGCCGGGTCGCGGTGGTCACCGGAGGCGGAGCTGGCATCGGTGCCGCCGTCAGTGAGTTGTTCGCCGAGCACGGGGCCATCGTCGAGATCGCCGAGATCGACCCCAACCGGGCCGCCGAGATCGTCGGCTCCATCACCGCCGCCGGTGGGCGGGCCCGGGCCCATGTCGTGGACGTGCGCACCGAGGTTGGTGTCGACGAGCTCGCGGCCGCGGTGCTCGACACCCACGGCGGCGTCGACGTCCTGGTCAACAATGTCGGCGACTACCGGCCGCTGGTCCGGTTCCACGAGTCCGACCCGGAGTCGTGGGAGGCCATGCACCGGGTCAACTTCTGGCACGTGGTCGCGGTCACCCGGGCCTTCCTGGACTCGATGATCGGGCGGGGCGGGGGATCGATCGTGAACGTCCACTCGGTCGAGGGCATGCGGGGCTTCCCCGGAGAGCCGGTGTACGCCGCCATGAAGGCCGCGGTCGCCCACTTCACCACGTCGCTGGCGGCCGGCTACGGCCGCCGCGGCATCCGGGCCAACGGGATCGGCGCCGACCTGACCCAGACCCCCCAGGTCGACTACATCCGCGGGTACGAGGACCGCGAGGCGCTGTGGGAGGCATGGGCGCCCACCGGCCGCCTCGGATGGCCGGCCGACCAGGCCCGGGTGGCGCTGTTCCTGGCCTCTGACCTGTCCAGCTTCGTCACCGGCCACAACATCCCCGTCGACGGCGGCACGAAGGCCGGCGGCGGCTGGTTCTACAGCCCCACCGCCGGCCGCTTCGTCAACCGCCCCACCACACTCTGACCGCGCTCGGGCCGCGCGCCGGCGGCCCGGTCCGGACTAGCGCGCGCTCAGGTGAAGGCGGGCATTACCTCGTCGTGGATTAGCTGGAGCTGGCCCTGGACGTCGGGGACCTCGATGTCGCGGCCGGTGAAGGCGTTGAGCAGGAACGAGTCGGTGATGCAGGCGATGAAGTGGTTCACGCCGCTGGGCTCGATGTCGGACTTGATCTTCTCGACCACCTCTTCGGGGGTGCCGGCCACCGAGAGCTTCTCGGCGATGTCGACGGTCATGTTGTCGATGGCGCCCTGCACGTCGCCGTCGCCGAAGGCGTCGAGGATGGGCTGCACGTCGGACTGCGACACGCCGTGGCGCTCCATCTGCTCAACCGCCATGGCCGGGATGTAGAACGCCCCGATGGTCTGGGCCGCCTGCTTGGCTTTGGCCGAGTCGGGCCCGATGGCGAACACGTTCCACACCGCGATGTCGAGGTCCTGCACATTCTTGCCGGCCCGCTCGGCGCCGATCCGCAGGTTGTCCACCATGTAGTCGCAGGCCTCCCGGGAGTACTGGGCGAAGGCGTGGGTGCCGTCGGACAGCTCGCCGGCGGCCTGGAACGACTTCGGGCCCCGCAACGCGCCGATCAGCAGCGGAAGGTGCTCCTGCACCGGGCGGGCGAACGTGAACAGGCCGGCGTAGTTGAAGAACTCGCCCTCGAAGGTCAGGGCGCCCTCGTCGAGGAAGGTGCGCATCACCTGGTGGGCCTCCTTCACCCTCGACAGCGGCTTGATGCCGGTCCAGTCGGTGGCGTACTGGGCGAGCAGGCTGAAGTTCCCGCTGGAGATCACGCACTCGGCCCGGCCGCCGGTCAGCTCATCGAGCGTGGCCACCGCCTGGGCGACCAGGGTCGGCTCCCGCAGCGCGATCGGGGCCAGGCTGGGGCCCATGCGGATCTGGCTGGTCTGCGACGCCGCCGCCGCGAACAGCACGTACAGGTCCTTGTGCCAGGTCTCGTCGGCCGCGTAGCACCCGTAGAAGCCGAGCTCGTCGGCGGTGCGGATGTGCTCCAGGGACTCCGACAGCGGGTAGTCGGGCAGGGTTACGAAGCTGAACCTCATCTCTCCTCCTTGGCGAACCGATGGGGAGCCGCGAACCTAGACCACAATGGGCGGGCCGTCGATATGGGCGGTCCGGGCTGAACGGCCCAGCGCATAGCGAGGAAGGGGCATGCCGCCATGATGAGCCCGGAGTCTCTGGCCGCCGCCGACGGCAACATCGTGCGCTGGTTCGAGCAGGACTTCGGCGGCACGGTCGTCGAGCTGGCCCGCCAGCCCCGCTGGCGGCCGGTGTGGTTCGCGACCGTCGACCGGGACGGCACCCGCCACGAGCTGGTGGTGCGGGGCGACCGCACCGACATGCCGCTGATCTTCCCGCTCGACCACGAGATGACCTTCCAGCGGCTGTTGGGAGAGAACGGCATCCCGGTGGCCACCGTGCGGGGCTGGATCGACGAGCCCATGGCCTTCGTGATCGACCGGGTCGGCGGCCAGGAGCACTTCGGCGACACCGGCGACGCCGAGCGGGCCGCGGCCGTCGACGACTACCTCGCCATCCTGGCTCGGCTCCACGCCCTGCCGGTCGAGCCGTTCGCGGCGGCCGGGATCCGGCGGGCCGCCGACCCCTCGGAGGCGGGGCTGGTGGGGCTGCGCCGCTACGAGGAGCACTACCGCTCCCTGAAGAGCCACCCGGACCCGTTCCTGGAGTTCTGCCTGGGTTGGCTGCGCCGCAACCCGATCGACACCGCCGGCCGGGAGGCGCCGGTGGTGTGGGACTCGGGCCAGTTCCACCACGCTGGCGGCCGGATCGTGGCCGTGCTCGACCTGGAGCTGGGCCATCTGGGCGACCCCATGATGGACCTGGCCGCCTGGCGCATGCGCGACACCATCGTCGGCTACGGCGACATGCGCCGGCTCTACGCCCGCTACGAGGAGCTCTCGGGCGCCCCCGTCGACCTCGACGCCATTCGCTGGCACCACCTGGCGTTCACGCTGTCGAACCAGCTGGCCTACAGCCACGCGCTGCGCGACCCCACGCCGGCATCGGACCTGATGACCAACCTCCAGTGGTGCTGCGAGACCAACCTGTTCGCCACCGAGGCCTGGGCCGAGCACCTCGGCATCGACCTGCCCGCCGTGGAGACACCCGAGCCCCGCTTCTCCACCGCCGACATCGGCCACTCCCACCTGGTGCGGGCGCTGCGGTCGATCTCGACCGACGACGAGTTCCTCCGCCACGAACTGCGCATCCTGTTCCGGCTAGCCCGCCACCTCCAGCGTCGCGACGAGATCGGCGTCGCCGTCGACCAGGCCGACCTCGACGACCTGGAGCGCCTGCTGGGGGCCCGCCCCCACGACTGGCGCGACGGCGAGGCCAAGCTGGAGGCGTTCGTGCTGGCCGACACCGCCGGCCGCCACGACGCCGAGCTCGTGCGCCTGTTCCACAAGCGCAACCTGCGGGCCCACATGCTGCTGGGCCCGGCCGGCTCGGCCATGACCCACCACCACACCATCCAGCCGTTCTGACCGGCAGCCGGCCGGCCGGCGGGCGCTACGCCCGGTTGAGGTGGTGGCGGACGGCGGCGGCCAGCTCGTCGGGGTGCGAGGTGGGGGCGCCGTGGCCGGCACCCTCGATGGTGGCGCCGGAGGCCCCCGGCACGAGCCTGAGCATCTCGGCGGTGGCGGCCGTGAATGCGGGCAGCGTCCGGCTGCCCACCGAGAACGTGACCGGCCCGTCGAAGGCGTTGAGGGCGGTCACGTCCAGCGCCAGCCGCTCGGGGTCCCGTGACTGGTCCAGCCAGGTGTCGGAGTTGGCCATCATGATGGCCCGGGCCTGGTCGTCGAATAGCTCGCTCCAGCTGCCGGCACCGAAGGCCATCTCCTCCACGAAGTAGGCGGTGCCCTCCTCGACACGGCCGGCGTCCAGCAGAGCCACCGATTTCCGCGCTACGGCCCCGGTCTGCGCCTTCATCTCCTCCAGTTCGGGGCGGCCGGTGAGAAGGGCGAACGCCGGCGGTTCGTGCAGGTACAGCGAGGCGACCAGTTCTGGGTGCTCGGCAGCCAGCAGGACCGCCGTTGCGGCCCCGTAGGAATGCCCCACGACGTGCACCCGGCCCAGCCCGAGCCGCTCGATCAGCCGGGCCGCGTCGTCGGCGTCCTGGCGGATGGTTCCCTGGCCGGCGACGTCGGTGCTGGCGCTGTGGCCCCTGCGGTCGTACACCACCATGGTGTGACCGGTCCCGGCCAGGGCCCGGGTCAACGGCAGCCAGGTGTGGTGATCGTCGAGGGAGCCGTGAATGAACAGCAGCACCCGGTCATCGCCGTGCAGCACCCGGGTGGCCAGCGCGACCTCGCCGATGTCGACCCGGGTGAGCGGGCTCCAGCCTGTGGCGGCCATCGAGGCCGTCGGAGTAGGAGTGTGTTCAGACGATGTCATGGGCGTGAAACGGTGACGGGGTTGCGGCCGGAGACCCTAACCCCCAGTCCCGCGGGTCATCGAGGTCAGCCTGCGAGGATCGTCGCCGTCAGATGTCGCGTGCCTCGAGGGGAGAGATTCCCCGGTGATGCGAGGGCGTGCCGTACGATCCGGGCACGCAATCTGCGCGCTCGCCCGTGCTGGTGGTGTCGATCGACGGATTGGCCCCGCGCCACATCACCCGCGCCGCCATGCCCGCCCTCACCATCCTCGCCCTCGAGGGGGCGTCGTGCTTCACGGCCCGGACGGTGGCACCGCCATGGACAGTGCCGGCCCACACGTCGATGCTGCGGGGCGTCGACCCAGCCACCCACGGACTGAGCGACAACACGCCAGCGCCGCTGCGCACCGGCGCGCCCTCGTTCCTGAAGGCAGCCCGCCAGGCTGATCGCTCCACAGCCATGTTCGTCAGCTGGCTGCCGCTCGACGCCGTGATCGAGCGGGACGCGGCCAGCGAGCGGTTCGTGATCGACAGCGGCTACGACCCCGACGACGACCGCCGGATGGTCGACGCCGCGGTGGCGTCTGCCCGCGAGGCCGGCGGGTGCAGCGACCTCATGTTCGTGTACCTCGTGGCGCCCGACCTCGCAGGCCACGGCCACGGCTTCGACAGCGTCGAGTACCGGGCTGCGGCGGTCCGGTCCGACACCCATCTGGCCCGGCTGCTCGACGCGGTGGGGGACAGGGCATCAGTGCTGGTCACCACCGACCACGGGGGCCTCGGCACCGACCACGCCGACCAGGTCCCCGACGTGATGGAGACGTTCGTGGTGGTGCGGGCTCCGGGGCGGGTCGCGGCCGGGTCGGGCTGGGCGGCGGCCTCGCTGCTCGACGTGGCCCCGACCGTTGCCGACCTGTGCGGGATCGACCCCGATCCCAGCTGGGAGGGGTCGTCGCTGCTGGGCCGGGAGCTCCCGCTGGTCGACGTGGTTATGGACCTGCTGGCCGCGGGAGCCGGAGTGTCGTACCGGGAGCAGGTGACGATGCTGGACCACGCCCTCCAGTCCGCCGCTCTGGCCGCGGCCGACGACGCCGGCGACGAGATAGTGCTCGCCTGCCTGCTGCACGACCTCGGCCACATTCTGGGCTCCGCCGGCCGGTGGGGTCTGCCCGGCCACGCCGAGGTCGGGGCCCGGGCCCTCCAGCCTCTGCTCGCGCCCGCCGTCGTCGAGCCCATCCGTAACCACGTCGCCGCCAAGCGCTACCGGGTGGCGGTCGAGCCGTCGTACCACGATCGCCTCAGCCTCGCCTCGCAGATGTCGCTGGTCGAGCAGGGCGGCCCGCTGGAGGTGGACGACGCCGAGGCGTTCGCGGCGGGTGCCTTCGCGGCCGAGGCGCTGCGGCTGAGGGGCTATGACGATGAAGGAAAGGTCGAGGGTTTAACCGTCTCGCCGCTTGATGCCTACCGGGGCCTGGTCGCCGACGCGCTGGTGCCAAGGCGGCCCGTCGACCCGGCGTGGGCCCGCGACGCCTGCCGCTGTGACCAGTGCCGCGACCCGGGCAACGACCAGCACTTGGTCGACGCCTCCGAGCTCGACGGGTGGACGGTGGTCCGCACCGACCGCACCGGCGACGGCCTGGCCGTCACCCTGCACCACCGTTCGGGCGAGCGCCACGTCTGCCGCATCCCCGCGACCGAACCCGGCGACGTGAGGGCCGAGCCGTGGCCGCCCGAGTTCGCCCAACGGCTCAGGACCGACAGCACGAGCCGGACCGGCGACCTCGGCCCTTTCGTCGACCAGCTGGCCCGGAGGGGCATCGCCCTGCTGCACGACTGCGGGGTCGAGCCGGGAACGGTCCTCAAGGTCGGCAACACGGTCGGGTTCGTGCGCCAGACCAACTACGGCGCCCTGTTCGACGTGGTCGCCGAGCCCGACCCCGTCAACCTGGCCTTCACACCGCGGGGCTTGGCCGCCCACACCGACAACCCCTACCGGGACCCGTGCCCCACCGTGCAGCTGCTGCACTGCCTGGCCGCGGCCCGCGATGGCGGCGCCAGCCGGTTCGTGGACGGCTTCGCGGCCGCGGCCCGCCTGCGGGCCGAGGATCCGGCCGCGTTCGAGACGCTCACGAAGACCGACGTCACCTTCCGGTTCCACAGCGCCGACGTGGACCTGCGGGCCCGCCGTCCCCTGATAGAGCTCGACTGCGACGGCAGGGTGCGGGCGGTGAGCGTCAACAAGCGATCGATGGAGCCCCCGGCCGGCGGCCGGGCAGGCACGGCGTCGTTCTACGGCGCCTACCGCACCTTCGTCGAACTGCTCGACCTTGACGACCAAGCCATCGAGATAACGCTGCGGCCCGGCGAGCTGGTGGCCTTCGACAACCGCCGGGTCCTGCACGGCCGGCGAGCCTTCCGGTCCACCGAGCGCCGCCACCTCCAGGGCTGCTACATCGACATGGACGCCATCCACTCCGCCGCCCGGCGGCTGGCCTAGTGGCGGACCGCTTACGGTCCTGGGCGCGGCGTTCGGGGTGATGCTCGCCACCCTGGCGACGCTGATGTTCATGTCGATCATGCCGGGTTGCGTGACAATGCATGTGATGCTACATTGAATACTGAGCCTTGCCACCGGGTGTCAGCGGTGTGCCAACTAGCACGACACTACCTCCAGGATCCCTGCCGAGGACACCCGAGAGGCACTCCAGTGACCGCAACCACAGCCGAGCCGACCCAGATGGCCCACACCTCAGATTCGCGACCCGACCCGGCCGCAGCCGTCGAGGAGGCCTCGGCCGGGAGCTGGGTCCGCCGCTGGGCCGTACTCGGCGACAACTCGCTCCAGACCCTGATGACCACCGTCGCAGTGGCGCTGCTCATCTTCGTGCTGACCGACAACCGCAGCCGGGTCGACCGCCTCGAAGACGCAATGAACGCCAGGTTCACCGAGCAAGACGCCAGGATCGATGGGCTCGACAGGAGGCTGACCGCCAGGATCGACGGACTCGATGCCAAGATCGACGAGATCAACTTGAAGCTGACTGCGCTGATCGCCGCGTTGAACATGACCGGCGAGGTCGAAGCGGCCGTCGAGGGCCGGCTCCTGGGCTCCGAGCCCCCCGAGGACGGGCCGGGCGGCACGCCGGGCTGACGCACCCGGCGCAGGGCAGCCTGCCGGGCTAGCGGCGGATCAGTCGCTTGAGGCGCCGTACCGCCGGCGTCCAGAACCACTCGGGCTCGGTGAACCGGCGGAAGTTCTCGCCGGGCAGCCCGGTGGGGTCGTAGAAGCTCCTGTCGGCGCTCTTGCGCATGTCGCCGGTCCGCCTCAGTATCTGCAGCGTGGCGTAGGCCGTCCCCTTGTGGGTCCAGCCCTGCCGCTGGTAGTTCCAGTTGTCGGGGGCCAGGTCCTGCGCCGCGGCGAAGTGCTTCAAGGCCCGCTCGCTGTCGCCGACCGCCTCGAAGTGCAGCGCCAGCTTGAACGTCGCCTCGGCCAGCAGCCTGTCGTCGTCGACGGGCTTGAGCCGCTCGGCCAGCTCCCGGCTCGACCAGACGTGCTCGCTGTCGGCGCCCCGCTCGATCCAGTCCCGGGTGGCCTCCGCGAACGAGTCGTCGCCCAGGCGGACCTTGCCCAGGCCGAACCCGACGGTGGTCTCAGCCGGGTACACCCCTTCGTTGCTGCGAACGATCTTCCCGTTCTCGTCGATCCAGGCGGCCGACGGCACGTTCACCCAGCCGAACATCGAGCTGATCTCGTGGGTCGGGTCGATGACGCACCGGTAGGTCGGCGAGGCCCGGTTGAACCACTTGTTGACCACGGGGGGACCCGCCGAGTCCTGGGCCACGCTGATCAGCTCGAACCGGTCCGGACCGATCGACTGGTAGAGCTCCTGCCAGACCGGCAGGCTGAAGCGGCAGCCTCACCAGGAGGCCCAGGTGAACAGCACCACCTTGCGGCCCCGCAGGTCCGAGAGCCTCAACGTGTCGCCATTGCACTGGGTCACCTCAAAGTCGGGGGCGATGGCCGATTCCAGTCCCATCTGACGCACTGCGGGCACCGAGCCGAGGCTCCACACGTCGCCGTCGCGCACGTACTTCTGGCCGAGCATGTCCGCGAACCCCGAGTAGTTGAACCACACCCAATCGTCGGCGTCGGCGATCCACTCCTCACGCTTGTGCTCCGGCAGCGGCACGCAGATCTCTCCCAGGCACGCGCCCTCGGGCTTCATCTGCCAGCCGGTCGCCTCGGGGAGCTCGCCGAGCCGCACCCACAAGACCCCGTCGGCGTCGGTCCGCTGGGCGACCTCGTTTGTCTTGCCGTCTGCGAGAATGATCACGATTGCTCCGCAAGCGCCGATTCGGCCGGCTGGGTGTGCGCTTCGCCGGGAAATAGTAGTTGCTGGTAGGTAGTTCTACCCGTGTCAGCCGTCGGTCGAAATAGGGTGCCGGGATGGATATGGAGCGCAGGATCATCGACCCCTGGACGTGGCAGGACGAATACGGGTTCCACCAGGGCCATGAAGTCGTCAACCCGACCCGCACCCTCTACCTGTCGGGCCAAACCTCGCTCGACGCCGACGGCAATCCGGTGCACGTGGGCGACATGGCCGGCCAGATCCGCCAGGTCATAGACAACATCGAGGCTGTCCTTGCCGAGGCCGGCATGACCCTGCCCGACATCGTGCGCATCAACATCTACACCACGGACATGGACCTCTTCTTCGAGCACGCCGACGAGCTCGAACGGCTCCGTGAGGCCGGGACCCAGTACGCATCCACCCTCGTCGGCGTCACCAGGCTCGCATTCCCCGAGTTCCTGGTGGAGATCGAAGCCACCGCTGTCAGGTAGTGGCCAGAGTATGAGCACTCGGCGGGTTGTGATCGTGGGCGGGGGCTTCGCCGGGCTCAGCGCCGCCTACACGCTGAAGAAGCTTGGCATCACCCCCATTGTGCTCGAGGCGCTGGAACGCGCCGGCGGGCGCGGCAAGGGCGAGGAGGTGGACGGGTTCGCCCTGGACACGGGTGCATTCGTGTTCACTTCGACCTACGACACCGCGTTCGGGATGTGCGAGGAGCTGGGGCTGCCGCTGGTGCGGTCGCAGATGAAGTTCGGCCACCACCGCAATGGGCGCTGGGTGACGACCACGCCCGAGCAGTCGCTGTGGAACTTCGTGCGGCACCTCCGCACGGCCATCGCCATGGGCTTCGGGTCGCCGGCGGGCTTTCGTGCCGGCTCCAAGGTGATGCGGCAGATGCACCGGCAGGCGGACCACCTGAGCTTCGCCAGCGACAGCCCCCTCGCCGAGATCGACGACGACGAGACCTACGGCGACTACCTGAAGCGGCTGCGCGTGCCCAGGAGCCTGCAGCTGACGCTCGGGGGACCCCTCAAGATGGTGCTGGGCGACCCGGAGCCCGCAGGCCAGGCACTGATGCGGGCGTACATCGGCGAGACGATGCTGAGCAGTGGCACGGTGTACATGCCCGAGCACGGCATCGGATCCTTCAGCGCTGCGCTCGCCGCCGCCTGCTCCGATTCGATCCGGGTCTCGACTCCCGTCCGCCGGATCGCCGTCGCTGACGGGGCGGTGACCGGGGTGGTCACCGACGGCGAGACCATCGAGGCGGACGCAGTCATCTGCGCGGTGCCCGCCACGAAGGTCCCCGACCTCGTTCCGGACCTGCCCGCAGAGACTCGCAGCGCGCTCGGCACTGTCAGCTACTCGACCGGCTGCCGGGTGGTGATCGGGCTCGACCGCCCGCCGCTGCCTGCGGGCTGGCACGGCGCGCTGTACCCGGAGGACGACGACACCCCGCTGCTGCTGGACAGGTCCGCCTTCGTGCCGGACTGCGCGCCCGCCGGCCACGGGCTCCTCGACCTGCTCATAGGGCGCGACCGGGCCAAGGAGCTCATCCCGCTCGACGACGAGGAGATCAAGCACCGGATGCTGGGCCCCGCTCGCCGCAAGGCTCCCCCCGGCTCCGCCCTTCCCGGCGACGACGAGGGCCTGTTCTTCCGCGTCTACCGCTGGGAGGAGGCGCTGTGCATGGGTTCGCCCGGGATGCTCGCCGCGATGGCGGAGGTCCCGGGGCAGCTCGCGGGGAGCATCCCCAACCTGTTCCTGGCGGGCGACTACATGGGGGTGCCGTCGGTCAACGGCGCGCTCTCCAGCGGCCACAAGGCCGCCACCCGAGCCGCAGACCTCCTGGCATCCCGCCCCACCTAGGCTCAGCCGGCCATCCGGTACATGATGAGTTGGGCGGGAACCAGCCGCTGTTCGACCAGCCGGTCGTCAGAAGACGAAGGTTCCCGACATGACGGCAACGTCCTCGACCGATGCCTCGGTCCGCGCCGCGTTTCCCTGGGCATCGACCGCGATCCGCAGTTCGCAGCCGGGGTAGACGGGATTGGAGAAGCGCACCCGGGCGGCGGACAGGTCAGCCGGATGGGCGCCCACGGCCGCCGCGATCACCCGGGCTGTGATGCCCATCGTCGCCAGACCGTGCAGGATCGGCCTCTCCAGTCCCATGGCGGTTGCGGCCGACGGATCGATGTGGACAGGATGCTTGTCGCCCGTCAGCCGGTAGAGAGTGGCGGCATCGGGTCCGATGTCCATCGCCGCGGTCCAGCTCGGGACGAGCGGCTCGGGCCGCGCCGACGGCGGCGGCGGTTCTCCGCCCCAGCCTCCGATGCCGGGCAGCAGGATCGTGTAGGCGGCCTCGAAACTGGGCGCAGACACGCCTATGTCCACGACCGTGAGCGTGCCCCTGTCGAAGACGGACCGGACGCAGCCGTGCGTCTCGAACGGTTCAGGCTGCAGCGGCTCGTGCACCGTCAGGCTCTGGCCCACATGCAGCGACTTCGTGCGGTCGTAGGCACCGAGCTCGCCCGCTGCCTCCACCGCCCACAGGCCCAGAGCACAGCCGTAGGTGGGGAGCACCCGGAGGCCCTGCTCGTAGACCAGGTCGAGGTGTGAAGCGGAGGCGCCTACCGCCAGCGCGTAGAGAATGGCGTCGTCGGCTGAGAAGTCGACCACGCGCCTTCCCAGGTCGCAGCCGGCCAGATCCTTCAGTTCCATTCGCTCTGATCCCGGCTGAACGTGGCGCGGCGGGCCTCCAGCGCGGCCCGGCGCGTCGGGGAGGCCAAACGGGCCTCCCGCTCGGGCTGCCACGCCACAGGATCGAACTCCTCTCCGAGGTCGAGCGACGCCAGCAGAGCCTTGGTCGCGGCGGTGGCCCCAGAATCGACGGAGCAGGCCCTCAGCAGGCTCCTGGCCGTCTCAATGGTGGTCCCCGCGGGCACGACCATGGCTGTGCCCGGCGGAAGCTCCCGACCCGACAGCTCCTGTTGGAGCACCATGAGGCGGCGGACGGTCGGCGATCCGAGTCGAGCGTGCAGACGGGCGACCGATGTCGGGTTGTACAGGATGCCGAGGCTGGTCGAGGGCAAGCCGATGCGCGCCTCGGTTGAGACCACCACGGCGTCGCAGGCCCACGCCAAGTCGACGGCGGCGCCGTAGCAGGCGCCCTCGACAGCGGCGACAACCGGTAGCGGGCTCAAGGTGAGGCGTCGGCAGAGCCTCTCGAGTTCGTCGTCGAACCCGAGATCGTCGACCGTGCCGTTCAATTCGGACAGGTCCGCTCCCGCGCTGAAGCGTTCAATGCCGCCGGTGAGCAACACGCCTGCCGCGCTTGTGCCCGTCCTGTGAGTCGGGTCGGACTCAAGGGCCTCAGCCGCGTCCAGGGCCGCTTCCGCTTGGCGGATAGTCCTGCGCTTAAGGGCGTTGGCTCGCTCCGGCCGGTTGATCTCGATCTGGGTGATCGAGGCATCGACACTACGGATGATGTCGCTCACGAGGTTTCCCAGCGGGGCGACAGACGGTCGAAGGGATGCAGGTCCAGTTCGGTCTCGAGCTGTTCGGCGAGCGAAAGCAGTTCGTTGTCGCTCCCGTACCGTCCCACTAGCTGCAACGCGGCCGGAAGGCCGTCCACGAACCCGGCGGGCAGCACCACCGCGGGATGTCCGGAGACGTTGAAGGGCACCGCGAA
This sequence comes from Acidimicrobiaceae bacterium, assembly GCA_009843735.1. Lineage (GTDB taxonomy): Bacteria > Actinomycetota > Acidimicrobiia > Acidimicrobiales > Aldehydirespiratoraceae > Aldehydirespirator. Next base: position 130,077 of record VYCW01000102.1, read on the forward strand.
CGGGAAGGCGCCCCAGAGTCGGGCCACTCGCTCGCCGGCAATGATCTCCGGCCGGTGTCCCAGCTGGAAGGCGGTGGTGGCTGTGGCGGGAGTGGCGATCACGTCGTAGTCGCGGAAGTAGCGGTCCACCCGTTTCCGGTAGTCCGCGAGGTCGGAGCGGGCCCGGGTGAGAACGGCGGGGTCGAGTCGCTCGGCGGCCATCAGAGACCGCTTGTGATACCACGTCAGTTGATGGCTACCGCGAAGCAGGTGGCCGCGGCGCTCACCCTCCTCGGCCAGCACGAGCGGCCCGAATATCTCCTCCCATCCAGCGAGATTCAGTTCGACGGGCGTCACATCGTGGCCGCAGGCCGCGAGCTGCTTCACCGCGGCTGCTGCGAGAGCGCTCACGTCGGCGTCGATCGGGCGGCCCTCCGGCTTGGCGCACCAGGCGACGCGGCGCGGGGACAAGCGCGGTGGGGTGCCTGCCATTCGGACTCCTTTGCCGGAAAGCACCGACAGCAGGCGGCGGGCGTCGGCGACGCATCGGGCCAGCGGTCCCACCGAGATGAACGGGCTGAAGGCACGGAACCCGTCGGCATCGTCGATGGCACCGTAGGTGGGCTTGAGTCCCACAAGGCCGCAGAACGATGCCGGAATGCGGATCGAGCCTCCACCGTCGGAGCCGAGCCCCACCGTGCTCGTCCCCGAGGCGACCGCGGCCGCTGCGCCGCCGCTGGACCCGCCCGCGGTGCGGTCGGGGTCGAACGGGTTGGCGGTGTCGGGACCGAGGAGGTTGTCGGTGGTTGCCGACTGGCAGAACTCCGGGACGTTGGTCTTGCCGACGATCACCGCTCCGGCCCTGCGCAGGCGGCGCACGGATCCGGAGTCGTGGGCGGCCACATCGTCGGCGTGGGCCAGCGAGCCCAGCGTGGTGACGTGGCCCTCGACATGGAAGGCGTCCTTGATCGAGACGGGCACGCCGGCGAGGGGACCGGCGTGGCCGTTGCGGTACGCGGCCTCGGCCTCGACGGCCTGGCGGTGGGCCAGATCGGGTGTGGTGAGGACGAATGCGTGCAGAGTCGGGTCGACCCGGTCGATGCGCTCCAGGGCCAGTTCCGCGACTTCCACCGGCGACACCGAGCCGTGGCGGTAGGCGTCGACGAGCCGCTGTACCGGCCACCACAGGGGACCGTCATCCACGGGCCGACACGCCTCCCGAGACAGTAAACACCTCGCCGGTCACGTAGCTCGCCTCGTTCGAGGCCAGGAACGAGACCATGCCGGCGACATCGTCGGGCTGTCCGATGCGGTCCAGGACCGCTTTGCGGGACAGGTAGTCGTCGAAGAACTCCTCCGGGTAGATCCGTCGCAGGAAGTCGTTGTAGATCAGACCGGGGGCTACCGCGTTGACGCGCACGCCGTGGGCTCCGTTCTCGGCGGCGGCCACACGGGTCAGGGCCAGCACGCCTGCCTTGGAGGCAGAGTAGGCCGCTCCGTGCTCGGTGGACATCTCCCAGGCCGCTATCGAGGAGATGTTGATGATCGAGCCGCCGCCGCCGGCGATCATGGTGGGCAGTGCGTAGCGCATGCACACGAATGTGCCCGTCAAGTCGACGTCGAGGCAGCGCTGCCACGTCTCCACGGACATCTCGGCCACGGGCTCGATCCTCGACCAGCCGGCGTTGTTGACCAGCACATCGAGCCCACCCTTGACTGCCGCAACCTCCGACATCACGGCGCGGACCTGATCGTGGTCGGTCACGTCGAGGTGATGGGCACTGATCTCTCGCCCGACCTCGCCGGCCAGAGCGTCGGCGAACTCGTGGCAGCGGCGCTGGTGGGCGTCGGTGACGACGACGTCCAGTCCGTCGTGGGCGAGCCGTCTCGCCACCGCTGCCCCGATGCCGGCACCGGCTGCCGCGGTCACCAGCGCCACCCGCACCTCTGTTGCCATCAGCTTCCTCCTTGTGCCTCGACTGCGCCGATCACGGTGTCGGCCAGTTGTGCCAGGCGCTGCTCGCGCCCGCCCGACAGCAACGCGAAGGTGATCCGGTCGATGTCGAGCTGCCAGAGCCGGCAGAGCCGGTCGACGCAGGTGTCGAGGTCCCCCGGGAGCGCAACCGACCGCACGAAGTCATCGGAGACGGTGTGCTTGTGTTCGGCCTGCAACGAGAGGTGGTCGACGAGGCCGTACGCGCCCGCGGCCCGGGCGAACTCTCCGCGGAATCTTTCCCACGCAGGCGGCATCCGCTTCCATGGGTGGAACGTGGCTGCCTGGCTGGTGGCCCATGCCCTCACGTCATCGAGGGCGCTCGCCTCATCGTCGCCCACCGACATCGTGACGAACAAGTCGACAGTCAGCTCGCTGCGGTCACGCCCGGCAGCCTCCAGCCCCTGATGGATGTGCTCCAGTTGCCACGAGCAGAACTCGGGGTCGGCGGCGCCCATGAGCACCGCGCCGTCGCAGGTCTCGCCCGCGAGCCGCAACATGGCAGGCTGTGAGACCGCCAGGTAGATGGGGATCTGGCGCTTGGCAGTGGCCAAGCGCACCTCGGTGCCGTAGAGGTCGCACGGCTCGCCGCTGAACAGTTGGCGAAACTCGTCGATCCCGGAGCGCAGATCGCTGATTCGGGATGGTGTGCCGCCGGCACCGAGCACGGCCGACCAGCCCGCGCCGAGGCCGAGCACGGCGCGGCCACCGGAGAGCTCGTCGAGCGCGGCAGTAGCGTTGGCGGTCACGGTGGGGTGGCGGGTCACCAGGTTGGTGACGCCCGCCCCGATGATCACGTTCTCGGTCGACAGCGCGGCCAGGTTCATGGCGGCGTAGACGTCCTTCATCCCGAGCTGGAAGTCGATGAACCACAGCGCCTCGAAACTCCGGTCGTCGACCGCGCGGGCCAGCTCGGCCGTACGGCTCAGCGGCTCGCGGGGGCTGACCCCCAAGGAGATGCCGTAGCGGTGGCTCATGCCGCACCCCTGCTGTGCAAGAGCCTGGCCAGCAGCCTGCCGTAGGCGTCGGGCTGGTCGACGGAGAGAAGATGACCGGCCCCAGCTACCTCGTGATACCGGCAGTCGCTTATCGCGTCGACGATGATGTCGGATGCCCGTCGGGGGCAGAAGACATCGAATTCCGCCCCGATGACATCCACGGGGACCTCGATCTGCGCCAGCAGGGGATTCAGCGGCTCGGAGTGGATCCCCATCATCGCTCGGGCGGCGTTGATGTAGCCGCGACCGTCACCGACGGCGTCCACCCGCCTCGAGGCGAGTGCGTCGATGTCAACTGCAGTGACGACCTGCTTGGCCGTGTCGTCGCGCAGTCCAGCGGCGAAGCCGTCCCAGTCGGAGGCTTCGAGCTGAGCGATTCGACCGGCGAAGAACTCGGCTGCAGCCGAGCCGACCACCGATGATGTGGCCGCCACGATCAGGTGGTCGATCAAGGTTCCCGGACAGGTCGCGGCCCTGAGCCCGATGGCACCGCCCAGCGAGTAGCCGACGACGGCGGCAGGGCCGGTCACCGTGCTCAGGAACGCGGCCAGGTCGTCCCCCAGCTGTGACAGGGTTCCGGCGCCCTCTCCGGGCGTCGTGCGACCGTGTCCCCGCAGATCCAGCGTGTGGACGGTGAACTCGCCGAGATGGGCCGCGACGGCCTCCCAGGAGCGGAGGTCCTCGGCCAGCCCATGAAGCAGCACGACCGGCGGCCCCGAGCCTCGCCGCCGGTAGTTGACCACCACGTCGCGCAGCTCGACAGTGGTCATCGGTCCGAGCCCCGATCCGAGCCGGCGCCGCCGGGGTCCGCGCCGGCAGTGGAGGCGAGGGCGCCGACGAGTTCATCGCGAAGCTGTTGCTTGCGTATCTTGCCGGCGGCTGTTCGCGGGAAATGGTCGACCTGAATCAACCGTTCGGGCCAGTACCGCTGAGGCAGGCCCTGCTCCGCGCAGAAGGCGACGACCTCGTCGAGATCGAGAGGAGTGCTGGCCTGCACGACCGCGCAGATGCGCTCGCCCAGACGCTCGTCCGGCCACCCGATCACCGCCGCCGCTACCACGTCGGGATGGCCTGCGATCGCGTTCTCGGTCTCGACCGGCGAGATGTTCACCGCGCCGCGGATTATCAGGTCCTTGAGCCGTCCGGTGATCGACACGTAGCCGTCGGGATCGATGCGGGCTAGGTCGCCGGTGCGGAAGAACCCGTCGCCGATGATGTGCTCGGCGTACAGCTCGGGCTGGCCGTAGTAGCCGTTGAACACGCCCGGCCCACGCATGACGAGCTCGCCCTCGCCCGTGGCCCGCGGCCGCATGCCGGCGTCGAGGGTTCGCAGCTCCAGCCCCGGCAGCCCGACCCCGACCGTGTGCTCTACCTGCTCGGTGTTCGAGTCGGGCACACAGGTGGTGAGGCCGCCCTCGGTCATACCCCACAGCGGTGTGACGAACGTGTTGGGGAACTCCGTGCGGCAGCGCCGGACGAGGACCGGCGGTACCTGGGCGCCGCCGCACAGGAAGCTGCGCATCGGGCCCAGCTTCGGTTCGGCGCCGTGCCACTGCGCATCGGCCAGATCGGCCAGGAACGGCGTCGCCGCCGCGGTGAACGCGGCGCGGTGGCGGGCCACGAGGTCGAGCGCGGCTGAGGCGTCCCAATGGTCCAGGAGAATGAGGGGCGCACCCAACAGCAGCGAGAGGCGGGCACCGTGAATCGCGCCGACGCTGTGCCCCAGCGGTGACGGCATGAAGACGGGGGTCTCGGAGCTGAGCGAGAAGCGTTCGGCGAACTGCCGGTTGAGCGTGGCCAGGGTGTCCTCGCTGTGGCTCACCGCCTTCGGCGGTCCGGTCGTGCTCGAGGTGAACATCAAGTGCGCGGTCTCCTCGGGCACGCTGACGGTCCGATCCGGGCAGACCTCCGGGTCGCACCCCTCCAGCCGGGCCCCATCCGCGGCAGCGACCCGGACGGAGGCTGCAGCGGCAGCTCTGGAGATCGCTCCATCGGGCGACCCCCGCCCATTCCGGTTGGTGCAGATGACCAGAGCCGGCTCGATCAAACCGAAGATGTGGCGCAGATGGGTCTCGGGGGTGGTGACCGGAGGCGTGGCCGGAACATGGCCCGCCCTCAGTGTGGCCAGAAACATGACGACCCAAGCCGCGGAGTTGGGGAGAAGGATCACGACCACCCGCCTGCGGCTGCCGATGATCGAGCGCAACTCCTCGCCGGCCACGCCTGCCGCGTGCCACAACTCGGACCTGGACAGTGTGTCGCCGCCACAGACCAGGGCGAGTTCGTCCGGTCCCTCGGTGACGTGCGACTCGAAGTGGTCGATCAGCCTGCGGCCGGTCCACCATCCAGCGAGCCGGTAGCGCTCCGCCAGGTCATCGACCACTGCTCTCCTCCGTTTCCGGTCGGCGCGCCTGTCGCAGTATGGCAGGCACGCCCCATTGTCAGAAGACCGACATCGTTTTTGCTTTAGTGAGAGGAAGGCACATGGAGCGGTAACATCGTCCGCTGCGGGCCTCCGGACCCGAGCCGACCCGGACAGGGACCAGCGAGACCGGGACCAGTCACGTGCATTACACCGTACACACACCCTGCCACAAAGTGAGCGCCAATGGCCACTGAGCCGACCACCCCGAAGGGTCAACGAACACGGCAGACGATCCTCGACGCAGCCTCGAAGGTCTTCACCCGGGACGGCTACGTCGATGCCCGCATGAGCGATGTCGCGGCCCAGGCCGGACTCTCCCTCGGTGGCCTGTACAGGTACTTCGAGAACAAGGAGGACCTCTTCGGAAGCGTCATCCGTGACCTGCACGAGGAACTCTTCCGGCGGAGCCGGTCGTCGACGCCCATCGCCGAGGATCCCGAGGCTGCTCTGTTCGAAGCCAATCTCGGATACCTCCGGCACTACCACGCAAACAGTGGCGTGCTGCGGGCCTTCATAGAAGCGACGACGGTGGAGGAGCGCTTCACCACGATCTGGTGGACGATGCGCGAGCGCCACGTCGCCCGGTTCGTGCATGCGGTGGAGAACGACGATCGCGTGCGGCTCGACGGGCTGGATCCCGCCACGATGGCCCGGGCCATGGCCTCGCTGGTCGAGCAGACCGCGTACACGACGTTCGCCCATGCCGCGCTCAACACGGCGCCGGTGGACGTGGAGACGGTGGCCCGCATCGTGACCAGGGCCTGGTACCGCAGCTTCTACGGCGAACCCGCCTGAGCCCGACAGCAACCGGCCCGCCGGGCGCTCTCCGGCGTCTCGCCTCGGAACGGTGCTCGACCGGCGCCTCACAACTCTGAGCCCAGATAGGCGGCCGCCAGCCTCTCGTCGTTCAGGAGTTCCCGGTTCGTGGCCTCCAGGGCCACCTCCCCGGACTCGAGCACGTAGGCCCGGTCGCAGATCTCCAGCGCCTCGTGTGCTCGTTGCTCTACGACGATCATCGCGGTCGTCTCGCTCTTGAGCAGCCGGGCGATGCCCTCGAAGATGTCGTCTGCGGCGCGGGGAGCCAGCCCCATCGAGGGCTCGTCGAGCATGAGCAGCCGGGGGCAGGCCATCACCCCCCGCGCGACCGCCAGCATCTGCTGCTGGCCTCCCGACAAGGCGCCTCCGTCCCGGCCGAGCATGTCGGCCAGCGCGGGGAAGATCTCGAGCACGAGTTCGCGGCGCTCGTCGTGCCGGTCCCGAGCACCCCTGCGGTGGCTGCCGAGGCGAAGGTTGTCCGACACCGTCATCGACGCGAAGATCATCCGCCCCTGGGGAACGTGCACGATCCCGGTCTCGACCCGCCTGTGCGGCGCCTGCGAGAGGAGGTCCTGGCCGTCGAAGAGGATCGAGCCCGAGTCCGCTTCCACCGTGCCGCTGATCGTCTTCAGCAGGGTGGTCTTGCCCGCGCCGTTGGGTCCGAGGATGGCTACGTGCTCTTGTTGCCCGACCGCGAAGTCGATGGAGCGCAGCGCGGGGACTCCGCCATAGCCGGCACAGATGTCAGCGATCTCTAGCACGTTCCATCCATCTCGATCCGAGGTAGGCCTCGATGACGCGGGGGTTCGACACCACGTCCTCGGGCGGGCCATGGGCGATGACGCGGCCCTCGTCCAGCGCGACGACCGATTCGACGTACTGGATCAGCGACCGGACCGAGTGCTCGATCACCACGATCGCCGTGTGCGGCGCGACCAGCTCGTCGACGGTCGCGAAGAAGCGGATCCGCTCGGTCTCGTTCAAGCCGGCGAGCGGCTCGTCGAGCAGCAGCAGGTCCGGGTCGCTCACCATGGCGCGCGCCAGCTCGAGGCTCTTGATCTCTGCTGTGGTGAGAGCGCTCAGCTCGCCCAGCGCCTTCTCGGCGAGGCCGACCCGCTCGAGCATGGCCATCGACGCCGCCACCGGGTCCGGCATGACGGCGCCGATGGCGGCCACGACGACATTGTCGAGCGGAGACATGAGATGGAAACCCTGGGGAACCTGAAACGTGCGCGACATGCCGAGCTCGTAGCGTCGCGGGGCGCGCATCCGATCCACCTGCACCCCCTTGTACAGGATCCGTCCGGCGTCGGCCTGCAAGTGGGCGGTCATGATGTTGAACAGCGTCGTCTTGCCAGCCCCGTTGGGGCCGATGATGCCGACGCGCCGGCCCGCATCGACACTGAAGGCCACGTCCGACAGCACGAGGTTGGCGCCGAAGCTCTTGGCCACGCCGTCCACCTCGAGCACCGGCGTATCGCTCGGTTGGGGGAGCCGCGACCGTGGGGATCTTCGCGGCATCCTCAAGAGCGGCGACGGCCGCGGCGGTGGTGCCGCGAGGCGCCCAAGAAGGCTGGGACCTGCCTGCTCGAGCGATGGACGTGGCCACATCGCCAGCCGGCGGCAGCCCTTCTCCATCGCGGGGAGGATTCCCCGGGGTATCAGCAGGGCGACGAGCACCAGCGCGGCCGCGTAGACCAGTTCCTGGGCGCCGGGGACGGACTCGCCGATCGAGTCATCCAGGAACATCGCCAGCGGGATGAGGAACGCCGCGCCGACGACCGGTCCCCAGGTCTGCCCCACCCCGCCGACGAACGCAACCGACAGCATCACGATCACCACGGTTATGCCGAAGACCTCCTCGGCGACCGTCACCCGCAGAACGGCCTTCACCCACAGCACGGCCATTGCAGCCGACAGCGCGGCCGAGATCATGAAGGCGGCCGACTTCCATGCGACCGTGCGGATACCCACGGCCCGGGCCAGGACTTCGTTGTCGCGAATGGCGCGGAGGGCGAACCCGAAGGAGGTCACGTCGATCAACTCGCTGATCGCCAGTGCGACCACCAGCATCCCCAGGCCGACCCACACGTAGGTGTGGGAGTCGGAGAACTCCATGAATCTCCACTCGCTCTCGGGATGGAACGGAACGGTGAGTTCAGGGTCCCCGTAGTGGGAGACGAGCAGCTCCAAGATCAGCGGGAAGGAGATGGTGGCCAGGGTGAAGTAGAAGCCCCGGAGCCGGAAAGTGGGCAGGCCGATGACGAGGGCTACCGCCGCGGCGACGCCCATGCCGACGGCCATGCCGGTCCACGGGGAGGTTCCGCCGCCGCGCAACAGGATGGTGAAGCCGTACGCGCCGATGCCGACGAACGCGCTGTGGCCCAGCGAGATCTGCCCGGCCTTGGCCATCAGGTTCCACGCCACACCGGCGAGCGCCCAGACGACCGAGAGCGTCAGCACCCGGACATAGAACCGCTGATCCAGCCAGCCGTTGAGGACCGCAACTACCGCGATCAGGACGATGAAGGGAACGACTCGCCGCATCAGATGGCCCTCTGAACCTTGCCGAAGAGGCCGTTGGGCCGCACATAGAGGATGAGCAGGAACAGGGCGAACACCCACACGTTCTTCACTGCGGCCGACGTCCACACCTGTGACACCGACTGGATGATCCCGATCAGGACGCCCCCCACGAACGCGCCGCTGACGCTGCCGAGGCCACCGAGCACGACCGCGGCGAACATCACGACCACGAACCGGAATCCCACGAACGGGGTGATGCTCTGGAAGGTCACCAGGGCCGATCCCCCCACCGCGGTGAGGGCCACGCCGACCCCGAAGGCGATGCGGTTGGTGCGGTCGATGTCGATGCCCATGTAGGTGGCCGCCTCCCAGTTCTCCGACGCGGCCCGGATGGCTCGCCCGGTGCGGGACCGGTTGAGGAACAGGAAGAGGAGCGCCGCCACCAGCACCGACAGCAGGAAGGCGTAGAGGCGTACCCGGCTGATGAAGATGTCGCCGATGAAGTCGCCGGCGTTGGCGTACGACGGCGCCACCACGCGCGGCTCCGACGAGTACCGGATGAGGATGAGGTTCTGGAAGATCAGACCCAGCCCGATGGTGAGTATCACCTGGGCGTCGTGGTTCTCGCGCTTGCCGATCACGAAGCGGATGAACAGCCAGTGGACTGCCATCCCCAGCACCAGGAACAAGACGAAGACGGCGGGCACAGCCAGGAACGGGTCCAAGCCGACGCCGCCCGCGAACAGTGCCCATGAGAGGTACATGGCGAGCATCATGAAGTCGGCCTGGGCGAAGTTCACGACCCGCATCACGCCGAAGATGAGCCCGAGGCCCGACGCCAGCAGCGCGTAGACGCCGCCGATCAGGATCCCGGGTACTAGGAACTGGAGGAATTCGACCATCACGTCAACCAGCCCCGCCCCCAGTCAGTCGGGGACGGGGCCGGCTCCTGGGAGAAGGTATCGAGTACCGCGGGGAGATGGACTCTCGTCAGCTCCAGACGGGCTGGCACACCGCGAACTCCAGCGGATAGACGGTGCACGGGATCAGGCGCCCGTCCACCTCCTGCCACTGCGCCAGCACGCCGAAGTGCTGGTCGACGCGACCGGTCGAGCTGAAGCTGATCGCCGAGGTCGGCATGAGGTCCACTGCGACGCCTTCAGTCAGTTTGACGGTGTTGAAGGCCTTGGTGACCGCGGCCGGGGAGGGGTCGCCGGACTGCTCCAGTGCGGCTGCGATGAGATGCACCACGAAGTAGCCGCCGATGTGGTCCTGGCGGGCGTAGGGCTGGTCGATCGCGGCCGCCAACTCGTCGAAGGCGTCCGTGCCGGCGAGCGGGTTGGCGTACACGAAGGTCGACAGCCCGGCCACCTCGGGACCGAGGTCGGCCCATGCGGGCAGCAGGCCCTGCCCGCCGTTCTGGACAACCGGAGCGGTGACGCCGCGGGCGATCAGCTCGTTCTGGAGGCCGCTCACGTCGCTGAAGGCGAAGGCGATGTTGAAGATGACGTCCACGTCGGCGTTGGCAATCTTCGTGGCTACGCCCGAGGGGTCGTCGAGCCCGCCCGGTGCCCACGTGTCGGTGACCGCGACCTCGATCCCTCGCTCGCCGAACTCGGCTAGCAGAGCCTGCTGCAGAGGCACTGCCGCAGCCGAGGTGGAGCCCACCACCGCCACGGTCTCCATCGTGATCCCTGCCTGGTCGAGGCCGGGTTGGATGGCGTCGAGGATCAGGCCCTTGATAGCCGACGCCGGTGGTGAGTAGCCGAACACGTGGCTGAAGCCCTCGCGGTCGGTGACGGAGTCGGCGAAGCTCTCGGTGACGAACGGGATCCCGGCCCGCTCGGACACCTCGGTGGCGGCCAGGCTGAACGACGACAGCCAGGATCCGGCGATGGCCGAGACCTCGGGTTCGTCGTCCAGGAGCCGCTCGACCGCGGTTGCCGCCTCCTCGGCGGAGCCACCCGCGTCGTAGATCGCCAGCCGCAGCGTGGCGCCGCACAGCGACTCGATGCCACCGGCCGCGTTGATGTCCTCCACCGCCTTCGTCGCGCCCGCGATCTCGGCGTCGCCGACGAAGCTGAACGTTCCCGACATGGGCCAAACGGTGCCGATGACCACCTCGTCCACGCAGTTGCGATCATCGACGGCAGCGGCAGCAGCAGCCTGCTCAGCGGCGGCGGCCTGTTCGGCGGCAGCAGCAGCCTCGGCCTCGGCCTCGGCGGCAGCCGCCTGCGCATCCTGTAGCTGCTGCTCGAGGTCGGCCACAACTGACGGGTCAACGCCCTCAGCGGACTCGGCCTCCGCCATCGCTTCAGCCAGGGCCGCCTCGGCCTCAGCGGCCATGGCGGCGGCCGCGTCGGCCTCAGCCCGGGCCTGGGCCGCGTCGGCCTGAGCCTGTTCGAGCGCGGCGGCGTCGGCAGAATCGTCCACGGCGGCCGCGGTGGTGGGCGCGGGCTCTGTAGCGGCGTCATCCGACGAGTCGTCGCCGCACGCGGCCGCGACGAGGCTCAGGATCGCGAGCAGTGCGACCGGCAGGCGCCACCCGATCACTGTCCGTGTTCTGTTCGTGGGTCGGATCATGCGCATGGCTCCTCCTTGGACTTCCCGGGATCGGTTTCGTCGGCACGACCGGCTGGAGCAAGACGATAAGTGTCCTCCCGGGGATTGTCAAGAGACCGACATCGCTTTTTTGATTGTGCCTCGGATGGGGGCACTGGACCCTCAGGTCGGCTCCGGTGGCTCAGCCGACTGGTTCACCCGGCAGCCGGCGCGGCATCCCTCACTCGCCACGCCTGCACTCTGCTGATCGTCCCAGCCGCACCTCACTTCCGTGCGGTCTCAGGATCAGAGGATCGCAAGGGGATTGACTGGCGACCCGGTGCCTCCCGGTATCTGGAGTGGGGCCACGACGAGCTGGAACTCGTAACGACCCTCCTGCGCGCACGCGTGCGACAGCGGTTCGAGCAGGGCGTTGTCGACCAGAGCGACGCCGAAGGCCCACGCCGCGGCATGAACCGCCCACGGGATCGCGAGGCCGTAGGGCGTGAGATCCATCATGTCCCAGACAAGGACCGCAGTGTCGGTCTCCCTTATGAACCGGAGGCAGGAGGCGTGCAGGCCGGGCCGCTCGTCGCTGGCGGACGGTAGGGAGCCGGCACCGGTCATGCCTCCCCACGGCCCATGACGGCGACTCCACTCCTCGCGGCCGCAGTACACCGCTACTGCATCTCCCGGCTCGATCTCGACCCCTTGCGACTCGGCGATCGCTTCGAGCTCCGCTCCGTGCACGGGCTCCTCGAAGGTGACGAACGGCTGCCCTCGATACCTGGGGACATCGAGAAGTACCCCTCTGGTAACGATGCCGTCCCTCCAGGCCTCGATTCCGCCGAAGGCTGCTCCGTCGAAGGAGATCTCCTCATCGGGATCACGGCCGTTCCACATGCCGGATTCTGACCACACATGGCAAAGAGCGTCCACGTGCGTCAGTGCCAGCCCGTGGCAGTTGACGCCTATGAAGTCGACCGCCACCCCGCCCCCCGGATCTCGAGGGAATCGCTGCATGAAGTGGCGGGCCGGGTGCGGATTGTCCGGTCCCGGCCCTGTCGGGAGGGGGCGGCTCAGCGACACTGTCCGGCCCGTGCGCACCACGGCCGCCGACTTCCGCCTCTTCTCGGCCGTGATCAGGTTGATCGCCCCCAGCTCGTCGTCGTGCCCCCATCTTCCCCAGTTGCGATGCTTGGCCAGGTAGGCGTTGATGTCGTCGGCCGTCAATCGATCGTCGTCGGTGGTGTCTGACATCGCTACTCCTCTGTGGTCAGGTGGGCCGGGATGTCGCGCCGGGCGTGGAGGACGCGCCAGATGTCGATGCGGTCGTCTTGGGGCACGTAGAAGATGAGGTAGGGGAACCTCTGGAGAGACCAGCTCGGCAACCCCGGGATCTCGAGTTCGAACGCAAATCGGAGAGAGCCGCTGTTCGGATAATGGCGGAGATGGGTGATGGCGGCTTCGAGCGCGTCCACGAAGTCGAGTGCCGTCTGCGGGCCGGCTTCCTCGCGGTAGTGGTCAACCGCGGCCTCAATGTCGGCGGCGGCGAGGGCGCGAAGGTCAACCTGCACCGACTTGCTCAGGCGTCGGCTTGGGCTCGGTGCCGAAGCGACGCGAAGTAGGCGGCGTCCGCGTTGGCGGCGACGGGGGTGCGGGCTCCCTCGAGGATCGCGGCTCGCAGTTGACGGCGGTCGTGGTCCCGTCGGATCAGATCACGCACATACTCACTCGTCGACCCGTAGAGGCCATGGTTGACCTGGGAGTCGACAAAACTCTTGAGTTCGTCCGGCAGTGACACGTTCATCGTCGTCATGCCCGCCGATTGTACCCTCTTGGCAAAGATTGCCAAGAGATCGGGAACCCCGTGGAGGGCCATCCGGTTGAGTGGGTGCGTTCTGTTGTGTAGTAGAGACCCCGTGGTGGTGGGCTGTTTCACACCTCTCATTTACCCAGTTCAGAGGGGTTTCTGACCGTTGAACTGTTTCTCGGCCCGCAACCCCTCTGAACGGTGCTCGGCGAGTGTCTCGCGCTGTTGGTTGTCTGCTAGTTCCAGGTCACGTCCAGGGGGAGGTGCTCGTGGCGGCGCACGAACATGCT